>NZ_JBEAJA010000055.1:0-175030 GCF_040064755.1 Klebsiella sp. GB_Kp056
AAGTTCTGTGGATGTCAAGACCAGGTAAGGTTCTTCGCGTTGCATCGAATTAAACCACATGCTCCACCGCTTGTGCGGGCCCCCGTCAATTCATTTGAGTTTTAACCTTGCGGCCGTACTCCCCAGGCGGTCGATTTAACGCGTTAGCTCCGGAAGCCACGCCTCAAGGGCACAACCTCCAAATCGACATCGTTTACGGCGTGGACTACCAGGGTATCTAATCCTGTTTGCTCCCCACGCTTTCGCACCTGAGCGTCAGTCTTTGTCCAGGGGGCCGCCTTCGCCACCGGTATTCCTCCAGATCTCTACGCATTTCACCGCTACACCTGGAATTCTACCCCCCTCTACAAGACTCTAGCCTGCCAGTTTCGAATGCAGTTCCCAGGTTGAGCCCGGGGATTTCACATCCGACTTGACAGACCGCCTGCGTGCGCTTTACGCCCAGTAATTCCGATTAACGCTTGCACCCTCCGTATTACCGCGGCTGCTGGCACGGAGTTAGCCGGTGCTTCTTCTGCGGGTAACGTCAATCGACAAGGTTATTAACCTTATCGCCTTCCTCCCCGCTGAAAGTGCTTTACAACCCGAAGGCCTTCTTCACACACGCGGCATGGCTGCATCAGGCTTGCGCCCATTGTGCAATATTCCCCACTGCTGCCTCCCGTAGGAGTCTGGACCGTGTCTCAGTTCCAGTGTGGCTGGTCATCCTCTCAGACCAGCTAGGGATCGTCGCCTAGGTGAGCCGTTACCCCACCTACTAGCTAATCCCATCTGGGCACATCTGATGGCATGAGGCCCGAAGGTCCCCCACTTTGGTCTTGCGACATTATGCGGTATTAGCTACCGTTTCCAGTAGTTATCCCCCTCCATCAGGCAGTTTCCCAGACATTACTCACCCGTCCGCCGCTCGTCACCCGAGAGCAAGCTCTCTGTGCTACCGCTCGACTTGCATGTGTTAGGCCTGCCGCCAGCGTTCAATCTGAGCCATGATCAAACTCTTCAATTTAAGTTTGATGCTCAAAGAATTAAACTTCGTAATGAATTACGTGTTCACTCTTGAGACTTGGTATTCATTTTTCGTCCGAGGACGTTAAGAATCCATGTCACTTTGAGTGCCCACACAGATTGTCTGATAAATTGTTAAAGAGCAGTTGCGACGCGCTTTAGCGCTCTGTCGCGAGGTCCCGTATAATACGTTTTCCTCATTCAGAGTCAAGCGCTTATTTTGCTTTTCTCTGTCGGTTTTCAACGTTGCTTTCGCTGTTGAATCCTACTGTCCCGGCGGCTTGCTTGCCGTTGTTCCGTGTCAGTGGAGGCGCATTATAGGGGGTAATTCTGAAGTGACAAGGATAAATTCAAAAAAAGAATTCAACCGCTCACTTTTCAACCAAATCAGGTGTTGAGCTTTAATTCTTGCCTGGTTTTTAAACAAAAACGAGCCCGCTGGGCCCGTTTTTGTCGTTTTGTGACTTACTGCACTGCCACGATACGGTCGTCTTTCACTACCAGCTCGACGGTTTTACCCGGAATCAGCTCACCAGAAAGGATCTGCTGGGCTAACGGGTTCTCAATCTGCTGCTGAATAGCGCGTTTCAGTGGCCGCGCGCCGTATACCGGATCGTACCCGTTGGCGCTTAGCAGCTTCAGCGCCTCATCGGACATCCGCACTTCATATCCGCGCTCTTCCAGACGTTTATACAGACGCTGCAGCTGGATCTGGGCAATAGAAGCAATGTGTTTCTCACCCAGCGGATGGAAGACCACCACTTCATCGATACGGTTGATGAACTCCGGACGGAAGTTCTGGCTGACCACTCCCAGCACCAGGTCTTTCATATGTCCGTAATCCAGCTCGCCGAACCGTTCCTGAATCAGATCAGAACCGAGGTTCGAGGTCATGATGACCACCGTATTACGGAAGTCGACCGTTCTCCCCTGCCCATCAGTGAGGCGCCCGTCGTCGAGTACCTGCAGCAGAATGTTGAACACATCCGGGTGCGCTTTTTCCACTTCATCCAGCAGGATGACGGAATAAGGACGACGGCGCACCGCCTCGGTCAGGTAACCGCCCTCTTCATAACCGACGTATCCCGGAGGCGCACCGACCAGACGCGAGACGGAGTGTTTCTCCATAAACTCGGACATATCGATACGCACCATCGCGTCGTCGCTGTCGAACATAAAGTTAGCCAGCGTTTTACACAGCTCGGTTTTACCGACCCCGGTCGGACCGAGGAACAGGAATGAACCAATCGGTCGGTTCGGATCGGATAGCCCAGCGCGGCTGCGGCGAATAGCGTTAGATACCGCTTCAACCGCCTCATCCTGGCCAATTACCCGATGATGCAGTTCCTGCTCCATACGCAGCAGTTTGTCACGCTCGCTTTCCATCATGCGGGAGACAGGGATACCGGTCCAGCGGGCCAGCACTTCGGCGATTTCAGCATCCGTCACTTTATTACGCAGCAGACGCATGGTTTTCCCTTCGGACTGAGTGGCTGCCGCCAGCTGTTTCTCCAGTTCCGGAATTTTGCCGTACTGCAGCTCAGACATCCGCGCCAGGTCACCGACGCGACGCGCCTGTTCGATGGCGATTTTCGCCTGCTCCAGCTCGGCTTTGATGGTCTGAGTGCCGGAGAGGGACGCTTTTTCCGCTTTCCACTCTTCTTCCAGCACCGAGTACTGCCGTTCTTTATCCGCCAGCTCCTCGTTGAGCATATCAAGGCGCTTCAGACTCGCCTCATCAGACTCTTTCTTCAGCGCCTGCTGCTCCAGTTTCAACTGGATGATACGGCGATCGAGACGGTCCAGCTCTTCCGGCTTCGAGTCGATCTGCATACGGATGCTGGACGCCGCCTCATCGATAAGGTCGATGGCTTTATCCGGCAGCTGACGGTCGGCAATGTAACGATGCGACAAGGTCGCCGCCGCCACGATTGCCGGGTCAGTGATCTGCACGTGGTGGTGCAGTTCATAACGTTCTTTCAGGCCGCGCAGAATAGCGATGGTATCTTCTACCGATGGCTCGGCGACGAACACTTTCTGGAAGCGGCGCTCCAGCGCAGCGTCTTTTTCAATGTACTGACGGTATTCGTCAAGCGTCGTCGCCCCGACGCAGTGCAGTTCACCACGCGCCAGCGCCGGCTTCAGCATGTTGCCTGCATCCATCGCGCCATCGGCTTTACCCGCGCCAACCATGGTATGCAGTTCATCGATAAACAGAATGACGTTGCCTTCCTGTTTCGACAGGTCGGTCAGCACGCCTTTCAGACGCTCTTCAAACTCACCGCGGTACTTCGCCCCGGCCACCAGCGCGCCCATATCCAGCGCCAGCACCCGGCGGCCTTTCAGCCCTTCCGGCACTTCGCCGTTGACGATACGCTGCGCCAGGCCTTCGACGATAGCGGTTTTACCCACCCCGGGTTCACCAATCAGCACCGGATTGTTTTTGGTACGGCGCTGCAGTACCTGAATGGTACGGCGGATCTCTTCATCACGGCCGATAACCGGGTCCAGCTTGCCCTGCTCGGCACGCTCGGTGAGATCGACGGTAAATTTCTTCAATGCCTGACGTTGGTCTTCGGCACCCTGATCGTTCACGCTTTCACCTCCGCGCATTTGTTCAATCGCCTGGGTCACGTTGGCGGTTGTTGCTCCGGCGGATTTTAAAAGGTCGGTCAGCGTACCGCGTGATTCAAGCGCCGCCAGAACAAACAGTTCTGACGAAATAAAATTGTCCTTTTTCTTTTGCGCCAGCTTGTCGCAAAGGTTCAGGATCCGCACTAAATCCTGAGAAGGTTGCACATCGCCGCCGGTGCCTTCCACCTGCGGTAAACGGCTCAGAGCCTGTTCGATGTCAGTGCGCAGTTTCCCGGCATTCACGCCCGCCGAGGTTAATAAAGGACGTACCGATCCCCCTTCCTGATTCAGCAAGGCGCTCATTAAATGAAGAGGTTCGATGAATTGGTTGTCGTGCCCGAGTGCGAGCGACTGGGCATCGGCAAGAGCAAGCTGGAATTTATTGGTAAGACGATCCAGACGCATAACTCCTCCCATAACAGGTCAAATTTGCTACTGGAGATTAAATGAGGTCATCCCTCAATTATTCAAGGTTAAAGACCTGAACTATGCGAAAAATAAGTTTGCCTTCTGGATCGTCTTGATTCTCTAGGTTATATCAGCCAAATGAAACTTGCCATACGACCGGTGGTCTTGTCGCGCCGGTAAGAGAAAAAATCATCCTTTTCGCTTAGCGTGCAGCGATCGCCGCCGAAAATCTGCTCAACGCCGACGTTTGCCAGACGCTGCCGAGCCAGTTGGTAGATATCAGCAAAATATTTTTCGCCTGCCGGACGAAAAGCACGGTGCGCATTCTCATCCTTCGCCATAAAAGCGTCGCGAACTTCTGGCCCCACCTCAAACGCCTGCGGACCGATGGCGGGCCCCAGCCACGCCATAATGTTTTCGGCTTTATCGGCGAAACGGGCGACCGTCTCTTCCAGAACCCCTTCGCATAAGCCGCGCCATCCCGCATGCGCCGCGGCGACTTCGGTACCGGCGCGGTTACAGAAGAGGACCGGCAGGCAGTCAGCGGTCATCACCGCGCAGACAGTCCCTGTCGTACGGCTATAAGAGGCATCCGCGCGTTTCGACGGATAGGGTCCGCCGTCCAGCGTGAGCACATCGGTACCATGAACCTGCTCCAGCCAAACCGGGTAAGACGGCAAGCCGCCGGCGGCAAACATCCGCCGCCGGTTTTCTTCGACATGCTGCAGATTGTCGCCGCAATGGGCGCCCAGATTGAGCGAGTCATAGGGCGGCAGACTCACGCCGCCGATGCGGGTAGAACTACAGGCCGCCACGCTGCCGGGCATTGGCCACTGCGGTACAATCAGTTTAGTCATAACCAGTCAATATCGTCCTTATGGGCTTCAAAATCGGCGCGCATCGCCTCGATGAGCTCGACCATATCTTGTGGGATGGGCGCATGCCACTCCATTTCAATACCGGTAATCGGATGGTACAGACGCAGCATGGTGGCGTGCAGCGCCTGGCGGTCGAATTTACGCAGCGCGGTGATGAATTCCTCCGACGCGCCCTTCGGCGGACGCGGGCGGCCGCCATACACCTGGTCGCCTACCAGCGGATGGGTAATATGCGACATATGCACGCGGATCTGATGCGTACGCCCGGTTTCCAGACGCAGGCGCAGACGGGTATGAATGCGGAAATGTTCCATAATGCGGTAGTGGGTCACCGCCGGCTTGCCCATAGGGTGCACCGCCATATGGGTACGCTTGGTCGGGTGACGGCTGATCGGCTCTTCCACCGTACCGCCGGCGGTCATATGACCGATCGCCACCGCTTCGTACTCACGGGTGATCTCGCGCAGCTGCAGCGACTCCACCAGCCGGGTTTGCGCTGGAATGGTTTTCGCCACCACCATCAGACCGGTGGTGTCTTTATCCAGACGGTGGACGATACCCGCACGCGGCACATCGGCAATAGGCGGATAGTAGTGCAGCAGCGCATTCAGCACAGTACCGTCGGGGTTGCCCGCGCCAGGATGTACAACCAGATCGCGCGGTTTGTTGATCACGAGGATGTCGTCATCTTCGTAAACGATATTGAGCGGAATATCCTGCGGCTGGAAGCGCGCCTCTTCTTCGATTTCCACATCGATAGCGATGCGTTCTCCCCCCAGCACTTTTTCTTTCGGTTTATCGCCAATGGCGCCATTGACTAATACGCGTTGGTCGAGGATCCATTCTTTTATCCGCGATCGCGAATAATCAGGGAACAATTCGGCCAAAGCCTGATCTAAGCGTTGACCGAGTTGATTTTCGGTCACCGTTGCGGTGAGTTGTACTCGTTGTGCCATATACAGCTTCTTCGTTTAACGTTGGGTTTTACGGCTTTGCCGTTTAATATAGTGTGCTATTGTAGCTGGTCTTAATCGGGAGCAGGAACAGAGATTCTCCCGCATAAACATTTTGAGGAAGTCAAAACGTCATGACGCGCATGAAATACCTGGTGGCAGCCGCCACACTGAGCCTGGCTTTGGTGGGTTGCTCCGGCTCTAAGGAAGAGGTGCCTGATAATCCGCCGAATGAAATCTACGCGACCGCCCAGCAAAAACTGCAGGACGGTAACTGGAAACAGGCGATAACGCAACTGGAAGCGTTGGATAACCGTTATCCATTCGGCCCTTATTCCCAACAGGTACAGCTGGATCTGATTTATGCGTATTACAAAAACGCCGATCTGCCGCTGGCTCAGGCCGCCATCGATCGCTTCATGCGCTTGAACCCCACCCATCCGAACATCGACTACGTCATCTATATGCGCGGCCTGACCAACATGGCTCTGGATGACAGCGCCCTGCAGGGCTTCTTCGGCGTCGATCGTTCCGACCGCGATCCGCAGCACGCGCGCGATGCCTTCAATGACTTCTCCAAACTGGTACGTGGCTACCCGAACAGCCAGTATGCCACTGACGCCTATAAGCGCATGGTGTTCCTGAAAGATCGCCTGGCGAAGTATGAGCTGTCGGTGGTGGATTACTACACCGACCGCGGCGCATGGGTTGCCGTCGTTAACCGCGTGGAAGGTATGATGCGTAACTATCCGGATACCCAGGCCACCCGCGATGCCCTGCCGAAGATGGAAAACGCCTATCGTCAAATGCAGATGAACGCTCAGGCGGACAAAGTCGCGAAGATTATCGCCGCGAACAGCAAGAATACCTGAGCCTGATTCATAGATCGCAAACGGCAGCCACTGGCTGCCGTTTTTTTATCCATTACCCTGGCTAGCTGAAGCGGTTTAGCGCCGGGTTAACTCATCAAATATGGCCTGCTTTGTCGGGTTCGACAAGTAAAATCTCATCTCTTCCTGCCCTGTCTCACAAAATGAATTCGTTGACAAAAAGTGACAATAAAATGTGATTTAGATCACACATTTTGACATTGGGAAAGGTATGCTGGATTCACCAAGACGGGAAAGACAAGAGGTAAAATTTATGACAATGAACATTACCAGTAAACAAATGGAAATTACTCCGGCAATCCGCCAGCATGTCGCAGACCGTCTCGCCAAACTGGATAAGTGGCAAACTCATTTAATTAACCCGCACATCATTCTGTCTAAGGAGCCGCAGGGTTTTATCGCTGACGCAACCATTAACACGCCAAACGGTCATCTGGTTGCCAGTGCGCGTCATGAAGATATGTACGCCGCCATTAACGAATTGATCAACAAGCTGGAACGGCAGCTCAATAAAGTGCAACACAAAGGGGAAGCCCGCCGCGCCGCGACGTCGGTGAAAGAGGCAGGCTTTGTGGAAGAAGAAGAGTAATCCTTAACTTAAGTTGTGTCATGCCACGCGCCTTCGGGCGCGTTTTTTATTGACAGAGTGAAAACAGTACAGGTACTGTAATCCCCACTACTTAAAGGAATTCATCATGAAACTCGTCCCGTTCTTCTTCGCATTCTTTTTTACCTTCCCCTGACCGGGAGGCAATTCGTCGTATAAGAAAGAATGCGAAGACGAACAATAAGGCCTCCCACCCGGGAGGCCTTTTTTATTTGATAACAACAAAGGCAACATCTATGACCGAGGAAAACCCATTACTGGCGCTGCGCGACAAGATAAGCGCGCTGGATGAGAAACTGCTTGCTCTGCTGGCGGAGCGTCGCGGGCTGGCTGTTGAGGTTGGTAAAGCCAAACTGGCCTCCCATCGTCCGGTGCGTGATATTGACCGCGAACGCGATCTGCTGGAGCGTCTGATGACCCTCGGCAAGCGTCATAATCTGGATGCACACTACATCACCCGCCTGTTCCAGCTGATTATCGAAGACTCTGTTCTGACCCAGCAAACCCTGTTGCAGCAGCACTTGAATAAAATTAACCCGCATTCGGCTCGCGTGGCGTTCCTCGGTCCCAAAGGCTCTTATTCGCATCTGGCGGCGCGTCAGTACGCCGCTCGCCACTTTGAGCAGTTTATTGAAAGCGGCTGCGCGAAGTTCGCCGATATTTTTAATCAGGTGGAGACCGGTCAGGCCGATTACGCCGTAGTGCCGATTGAAAACACCAGCTCCGGCGGGATCAACGACGTCTACGATCTGCTGCAGCACACCAGCCTGTCGATCGTTGGCGAACTGACGATCCCTATCGATCATTGCGTACTGGTCAGCACCTCGACGGATGCCGATAAAATTCAGACCGTCTACAGCCATCCGCAGCCGTTCCAGCAGTGTAGCCAGTATCTGAGTCGCTACCCGCACTGGAAGATTGAATATACCGAGAGCACCTCAGCGGCGATGGAAAAAGTCGCGCAGGCGAACTCCCCGGCCGTCGCGGCACTGGGCAGCGAAGCGGGCGGCGCCCTGTACGGTCTGCAGGTGCTGGAGCACTGCCAGGCCAACCAGACGCAGAACATTACGCGCTTCCTCGTTCTGGCGCGCAAAGCGGTGAACGTCTCCGATCAGGTTCCGGCGAAGACCACGCTGTTAATGGCGACCGGTCAGCAGGCGGGCGCCCTGGTGGAGGCCTTACTGGTGCTGCGCAATCACAATCTGATCATGACCAAACTGGAGTCTCGCCCAATCCATGGCAATCCATGGGAAGAGATGTTTTATCTCGATATTCAGGCAAACCTGGACTCGCTGCCCATGCGCAAGGCGCTGAAGGAGCTGGCGGAGATCACCCGCTCCATGAAGGTTCTCGGTTGCTACCCCAGCGAAAACGTCGTGCCGGTGGATCCGGTTTAGCGTTCGCGGAACGGCAATTTCTTCATCCCTGCCACCGCCACCGGCAGGGTGAAGATAGCGCCGGACAGCGGATACTGCGCCAGCTCATCGTCCGCCATGTTTTCCCGGGTGGTGGTGATGTAGAGCGTTTTCATATCCGCCCCGCCAAAGCAGACCATCGTCGGGCAACGTACCGGCATCGGGTAGGACTCTAGCTCCTCGCCCTGCGGAGAAAAACGGGCGATCCGCCAGCCGTCAAACATTGCGCTCCAGTAACATCCCTCCACGTCAATCGCCGCCCCGTCCGGGATCCCTTCGCCCGGCAGAAAACGGCGAAAGACTTCGCGCCGGCCAGGCTCACCCTGCTCATCCAGCGGCGTACGGTAAATCACGGCGTTAGGCGTATCGGAGGTATACATCCAGCGCCGGTCGGCGCTAAACGCCAGACCGTTGGCGCCATGGATGTCGCACTGGATCACCGTCGGTTTCAGGTCGTTATCGACCCGCATCAGCAGCGCGCCGTTGTAATCCCCCGGGCCCCAGAAGGTGCCGGCATAAAAGCGCCCGTCGCGATCGGTCCCGCCGTCGTTAAACCGCGCCAGTTCCGGGTTGCTCGGGTTATCGCAGACTTTCCGCCGCAGCAGACCGTGGGCGTCGGTCAGCCAGATACCGCTGCGCAATGCAACGATAAAACCGCCCTTCTCGCGCAGGGAAAAACAGCCGACCTCCTCCGGAAACTGCAGCACCTGGTGTTCGCCGCTGCGGGTATCGTAGCGGTGAATTTCACATTCCATGATATCGGCCCAGTAGAGGGCCTGCTCTGCCTCACTCCAGGTCGGGCATTCCGGCAGGTATCCGGTGTAGTCAAACAGCGGTTGTGGTTCAGCCATCGTTATCATCCCTATAAAAAAAGCCAGCGGTCGCTGGCTTTATTGTATACATCTTTTTCGCTTTACTGCCGATTATCGTTCGCCTGACGCAGCAGCGTGCGGCTCTCGCTCTGGAAACGCTGGGCGTAATCGCCAAACCAGTGTTCGACTTTACGGAAGCTATCGATAAACGCCTGCTTATCGCCCTGCTCCAGCAGACCGATCGCCTCGCCAAACCGCTGGTAGTAGCGCTTAATCAGCGCCAGGTTGTTTTCCGAGGACATAATAATGTCGGCGTAGAGCTGCGGATCCTGGGCAAACAGACGGCCCACCATCGCCAGCTCCAGCCGGTAAATGGGTGACGAGAGCGCCAGCAACTGCTCAAGGCGCACATTCTCTTCCGCCAGATGCAGACCATAGGCGAAGGTGGCAAAGTGGCGCAGCGCCTGAATAAAGGCCATGTTCTGATCGTGCTCCACCGCGCTGATGCGATGCAGGCGCGCGCCCCAGACCTGAATTTGCTCGAGGAACCACTGATAGGCCTCCGGCTGGCGGCCATCGCAATAGACCACCACCTGCTTGGCAAGGCTGCCGCTGTCCGGACCGAACATCGGGTGCAGGCCGAGTACCGGGCCCTGATGCGCCGCCAGCATCGCCTGCAGCGGCTCTGCTTTAACCGAGGCAAGGTCGACCAGAATGCAATCCGCCGGCAGCGGCGGCAGCCTGGCGATCGTCTCCACGGTGGTGTGAATCGGCACGCTGACAATGACCATACCGGCATCGGCGACGATATCCGTCGCCCGCGCCCAGTCCTCTTTTTCCAGAATGCGCACCTGGTAGCCGGACAGCGTTAACATCTTCTCAAACAGACGCCCCATCTGCCCGCCGCCGCCGACGATCACCACCGGCCGCAGATTTGGGTAAAGGGTTTTGAAGCCTTTGTCGTTTTCGCTGGAATAGGATTCCCGCATCACGCGACGCAGAACGTCCTCGATCAGATCCGGCGGAACGCCGAGCGCAGCCGCCTCTTCACGCCGGGAGGCGAGCATCGCCGCCTCGCGTTCCGGGACGTAAATCGGCAGGCCATACTGGCTCTTCACCTCGCCGACTTCGGCCACCAGTTCCAGGCGCTTAGCCAGCAGGCTAAGCAACGCTTTATCCACTTCATCAATTTGATCGCGTAACGCGGTCAGTTCAGCAACCATACTTTCCTCTTACACCAAACGGGCCGCCAGGTGGCCGCGGAGATCCTTATCCAGTTCACGCAACAGCGCATCGGTGGTTTCCCAGCTGATGCAGGCATCCGTTACCGAAACGCCGTATTTCATCGCCTCACGCGGCTGTTCAGAGGACTGATTGCCCTCGTGGATATTACTCTCGATCATCAGGCCGATAATGGAGCGATTGCCATCTTTGATCTGCGCGACAACGGATTCAGCCACGGCCGGCTGGCGGCGGAAATCTTTATTGGAGTTCCCATGACTGCAATCTACCATCAGCGACGGCTTCAGTCCCGCCTGCGCCATCTCTTTTTCACATTTCTCCACATCTTCCGGACCGTAGTTCGGCGCCTTACCGCCGCGGAGGATCACATGGCCGTTCGGGTTACCCTGCGTTTGCAGCAGGCAGACCTGCCCGGCCTGGTTGATACCGACGAATCGGTGCGGCATCGCCGCGGCGCGCATGGCGTTGATAGCCGTGGCCAGGCTACCGTCGGTGCCATTTTTAAAGCCTACCGGCATGGAAAGACCAGAGGCCATTTCGCGGTGCGTCTGAGATTCCGTGGTTCGCGCGCCGATGGCGGACCAGCTGAACAGATCCCCAAGGTACTGCGGGCTGTTGGGATCCAGCGCTTCCGTCGCCAGCGGCAGTCCCATATTCACAAGCTCGACCAGCAGACGACGCGCAATCTTCAGGCCGCCTTCAACATCAAACGAACCATCCATATGCGGATCGTTAATCAGCCCCTTCCAGCCGACGGTGGTACGGGGTTTTTCAAAATAGACGCGCATCACCAGGTAGAGGCTATCGCTGACCTCTGCGGCAAGGGCTTTAAACCGACGAGCATATTCGATCGCCGCTTCCGGATCGTGAATGGAGCAAGGACCGCAGACCACCAGCAGGCGCGGATCGCGACCGGCGATGATATTGGAGATGGTTTCACGGGCGTGCGCGATCTGCGCTTCCTGTTCAACGCTCAGGGGGAATTCCGCCTTCAGTTGCTCCGGGGTCATTAATACATGTTCGTCGGTAATATGTACGTTGTTCAGCGCGTCTTTTTGCATGATTGCGATCCTGTGTAGCTCGTTTGCGATAAGGGTTGCCTCAGCGGGCATGACGTAACGATACCATACGAAGTAAAGAATTCAATCCATATTCCGTAAATTTTACTTTACAGTGATAAATTAATTGGCCATTACCACGGCATTAACCGTACAATAATATTTACAGATGGTGAAATCGCGCCAAAATTGCTCGCCAGCGCCATCGGCATTACGAAAAATCCTGGTGAGATTTGTCCCAAAGCAAAGGGCGCATCTAATGACGGGTTTTGCTATCAGTGGTATTCTTCGCCGGGCATCGGCAGCGGCTATTCCCGCGCTATGGCGAATTTGACGGAAGCGTTAATGACAGTATTACACCGTCTTTTATTGACTGTATTTTTTCTCATCGCGGTATCTCCTGTTTTTGCTGCCGGACCTTCAGAACATGTTCGCGCTATTGTTTCCGGGATCGTGACCTACACCCGTTGGCCGTCATTAACAGGGGCGCCGAAGCTATGCATTTTTGCCTCATCACGCTTCACCCATAGCCTGGCTCATGAAGCGCCGGATGCATTGCCTTATCAACCGGTGATAGTACGTAATAGTGAAGAAGCGTTAAAAACGACCTGCGATGGTTTTTATTTTGGCAGCGAAACGCCGACCCAACAGTCGGAATTAACTCGCCGCTATGGCTCGAGGCCGCTGTTACTCATCGCAGAACAAAATACGGATTGCTCAATTGGTAGCGCGTTTTGCCTGATCATCAACGACGACAGGGTCCGCTTCTCCGTTAATCTGGACGTTCTGACGCACAGCGGGGTTCGGGTTAACCCGGACGTCCTGATGCTTGCCCGGAAGAAACCACATGAATAAGGACTTTTCACAGACATCGCGCCCGACGTTCAAACGCGCGCTGCGTCGCATTAGCGTGATAAGCGTGGTGATCTCCATGACGCTGGTCTGGCTGCTGCTGAGCACGGCCTCTATTTTCACGCTCAAGCAGTACGCGCAGAAAAATCTTGAGCTCACTGCCGCGACCATGGGCCGCAGCCTCGAAGCCGCCCTGGTGTTTGGCGACAGCGCGGCAGCAGAGGAGACCCTCGCTTCGCTGGGGAAGCAAGGGCAGATTTCCCAGGCGATCGTGCTCAACGGCCAGAAGCAGCACTTCGCCGCCTGGCGCCACGAACCGCTGGCCAACAAAGAACAAGTGAGCGGCCTTATCAGTAAATGGCTGTTTCCGGAGCCCACGGTGCAGCCCATCTGGCACCAGGGGAAACAAATCGGCGAGCTGCGACTGACCGCGCTTGACGAACTGATTAGCCACTTTCTCGGCATCTCGATTCTGGTACTGACCGGCAGCATTCTGCTCGCCTCGTTCATCGGCCTGCTGCTGACCCACTCCCTGCACCGGGGGATCGTCGCCGCCCTGCAGAGCATCACCGAGGTCGTGCATGATATTCGCGAAAACCGCCACTTCTCGCGGCGGGTGCCGGAGGAGCGTATCGAGGAGTTCCATCTGTTTGCCCAGGACTTTAACAGTCTGCTGGGGGAGATGGAGGACTGGCAGCGCCAGTTGCAGGCCAAAAATGCTCAGCTGTTGCGCAGCTCGTTACACGATCCGTTGACCGGTCTGGCTAACCGCGCCGCCTTTCGCAACGCGCTCGCCGAGCTGATGAAAAATGAAGTGGATCACCAGACCTCAGCGTTACTGTTTCTCGATGGCGATAACTTCAAATTGATCAATGACAACTGGGGACATGCGGCGGGCGATAAAGTGCTGATGGAAGTCGCCAGCCGCCTGATGACTTTCGCCGGTAAACGCCATCTGGCGTGGCGTCTTGGCGGCGACGAGTTTGCCGTTCTGCTGCGCGAGGTGCGCTCGGAAGCAGAAGTCCAGGCCCTGTGCCAGGCGCTGTCAGAACAATTTCTTCCGCCATTCAACCTGCACAATGGCCATAGCGCCACGCTCTCGCTGAGCGTCGGTTATGCCCTGGCGTGGGAACACGCCACGGCGGAATCACTGCAAGAACTTGCCGATCAGAATATGTATCGGATGAAAAACCAACGTATCCAGCAGATGCTGAAATAATAAAGGACGCATTATGATCAGGAAATATTTCGCCCCCGCCCTGATGGCGGCGGCGCTTTTGACAGGTTGCCAGGCTCCTCAGGGAAAATTTACCCCCGAGCAGGTGGCGGCGATGAAATCTTATGGCTTCACTGAAAGCAATGGCGATTGGTCCCTGGGCTTATCCGATAGCATCCTGTTTGATAAGAATGACTACCGACTACGTCCCGACAGCCGCCAGCAGATCACCCAAATGGCCTCGCGGCTGGCGACAACCGGGATTACACATAGCCGCCTTGAAGGCCACACCGATAATTATGGTGAGGATAGTTATAACGAAGCCCTGTCGCTTAAGCGGGCCAACAGCGTAGCCGATGCCTGGGCGGAAGGCGCCCATATCCCGCGCAGTAATTTAGTCACCCGCGGCCTTGGCAAAAAATACCCGATCGCCAGCAACGATACCGCGGCCGGGCGCGCTGAAAACCGCCGGGTCACGGTGGTCATCAGCACGCCGTAGACGTCCGCTTAATCGCTGGACTTCGCTATCCTCATTGCCGTTGCCGCGCGCCAGCGCAGGTAGTCAACGGCAATGAACAGCACCAGGCTGATCCCCATCAACGGCATGGCCAGCCCCAGGGCTAACGCTATCCCCAGCACCAGCCCACGGGCAGGCCAGGCGAGCGACAGCCATGCCTGCAGCAGGGAAAGCGCCGGATCCCAGAGGGCCTGTGGCGGACGGCGTATCCACCACAGCCGGTACCCCACGCCGATGGTTACGCACAGCGCGCAACCAAACCCCACCAGCAGCAGCTGATTCGCCAGACCAAAGAGGATCCCCATATGGAAATCGACGCCCCAGCGGGTAAGCTTCGCCATCAGCGGAAAGTCGGCAAAATGGGTGCGATCCACCACCTGCATCGTGGCGCCATCGATCGCCACCGCGTCCACCTGCGTCGGCCAGCGGCGGTCGATCTCATTCACCGTCCAGGCGCGTTCGTCTGACACCGGCGGACGGATCTCCAGCCGGCTGGCGTTCAGCCCCGCCTGACGGGCCACCGCCAGCGCCTGGTCAAACTGCGCTGGCTGATGCTGGTTCATGGCCATCGCCTCCCTATGATGCCCGGCATGGGGATCGTGCGCCATCGGCGCCTCACCGTGCAGCAGGGTATTGACCTGCGGCGTCCACCAGCCGAAAGCCGCCCGCATTTTATCCACGTTGCCGCCGGCCCATTGCGACCAGGTCAGGCCGGTGGCGGAGAAGAGCAGCATGCCCAGCAGTAAGCACCAGCCCAGCGTCACGTGCAGCCGACGATGATTCTGCAGGGCGTTATTGAGCCGCCGTTTTGGACGCGTCATCGCCCACAGGGCAACGCCCCCCAGCGCGGCCACCCACATCCATGAGGCAGCCAGTTCGCTGTAGAGCCGCCCGCTGTCGCCCAGCAGCAGCGAACGATGCGCATAGTCAATCCACTGCCGCAGCGGCAGGATGCCGCTGGTGCCGTAGACCGTCATATCGCCCTTCACCCGCAGCGCGATCGGATCGACAAAAATGGCCCGGGATTCCGACTCCCCGAGACTCGGATCGGCAAACATAATGCGGGTGGTCTCGCCCACCGCGGAGGCCGGACGTACCGCCAGCAGCCGCAGATTACCCTGGGTCGCTTCTTCTGCCACCGCAATCTGGGCGCTGAGCGGCTGCGGGGTGCCTTCGGGAAGGCCATACAGCGCATCGTGATAGAGCCAGTTTTCCAGCTGCGGCGTCGCCACGTACAGCGTGCCGGTCAGGGCAGCGACAAAGATAAACGGTCCGATAAACAGCCCGATATAGAAATGGAGGCGACGCAGCAGGTTCAGCCATGCCGCGCGCGAGGTGCAGGTTGTCATACTTTTCCTTTTTCAAAGCAAAAATAGGTCGTTGCGCAGTGCGCAGATTCATTTTTATTAAAGGGAAAAAGCAGACAGCCGCGGCGGGGCGCGGGTTTCGGGGTAAAGCCAGGGAAAGTAGCGCCAGTGTTTTAATACCGGCCGAGAAGCCGGCAGGCGAATGCGCCGCAGGAGCATGGCGACGAACAGCGCCAGCGCGAAAAGCAGACCCGGGACATGGGCTAACAGCACGCAATAGCCGCACGCTTCGGCATGATCCAGCGGCAGTTCGTGTCCGGTATGCGTAGCGCCGTCTGCGCTATGCGTCATCGCCATCTCGTGGCCAGGCATCTGCGCCATACTCGCTGGCGAGCTGTCCATCATCATGGCGTGGTGCATGCCGGGCATGGCGCTCATGGGGTCTTTTTGCAGGGAGACGGAGATCAGGGGAGCCACGACGATCAGCAGGATCGCCAACAGCGCCAGCCAGGCGGCTCGCCGTTTAGGTGTCGTTTGCTGAAAACTGTTGCTGACCACCGCCCCTCCGAATAGAGGGCGTATTGTAAATGATTTACATCACGATGGTTACAACAAAGATAAAAAAGGGCCGGCCCTGAGGCCAGCCCTTTTTGTCAGGATGTCGCGAAAGCGAATCTTAGTTAAGACGCTCTTTGATACGAGCAGACTTACCAGTGCGCTCACGCAGGTAGTACAGTTTAGCTTTACGTACAGCACCACGACGTTTAACAGCAATGCTGTCAACTACCGGAGAGTGAGTCTGGAAGACACGCTCAACGCCTTCGCCGTTGGAAATTTTGCGAACAGTGAATGCAGAGTGCAGACCGCGGTTACGAATAGCGATAACCACGCCCTCGAATGCCTGCAGACGTTTTTTGGAACCTTCAACAACCCATACTTTCACTTCCACGGTATCACCCGGACGGAAGGAAGGTACGTCCTGCTTCATCTGTTCTTGTTCAAGTTGCTTAATAATGTTGCTCATAATTTAATCTCTTATCCTGGGTAAACTGATATTGGGGGCTCACGCCTGCCCATCATGTTTATGCTGCTGTTGCGCGTGTTCAGTTTTGAACTCCGCCAGCAGCTTTGCTTGCTCTTCAGTCAGAGCCAGGTTTTCCAGAAGTTCAGGTCTTCTAAGCCAGGTTCGGCCCAGCGACTGCTTCAGACGCCAGCGACGTATCTCAGCATGGTTTCCCGACAGCAATACTGGCGGTACTTCCATCTCTTCTAACACTTCAGGACGGGTATAGTGGGGACAATCCAGCAACCCATCAGCAAAGGAATCTTCCGTTGCTGATGCTTCATGGCCCAGTACCCCCGGAATAAACCGGGAAACGGAGTCAATCAGCGTCATTGCCGGTAACTCACCACCGCTGAGAACGTAATCGCCGATTGACCATTCTTCGTCAATTTCGGTTTGGATTACGCGCTCGTCTATCCCTTCGTAGCGACCGCACACCAGAATCAGTTTCTGATTCGTTGCCAGTTCGCTGACGCCCGCTTGATCAAGCTTGCGTCCCTGAGGTGACAGATAAATCACCTTCGCGCCTTCACCTGCCGCGGCTTTTGCTGCATGAATGGCATCCCGTAAGGGTTGCACCATCATTAGCATCCCCGGTCCGCCGCCGTAAGGACGATCGTCCACGGTACGGTGCCGGTCATGCGTGAAGTCGCGAGGACTCCAGCTTTCGATGCTCAGCAGGCCATTTTTTACTGCCCGGCCAGTTACCCCGTAATCGGTAATTGCGCGGAACATTTCAGGAAACAGGCTAATTATGCCAATCCACATAGCGCCGTCTTTTACCGTTTATCCGGAGAATTTAAAAACCAGGATCCCAATCTACTTCGATAGTACGCGTAGTGAGATCGACTTTCTTGATAACCTGCCCATCGAGGAACGGAACCAACCGCTCCTTGATACCAAATGCATCTTTCAGGTTTGCCTTGATGACGAGCACGTCATTAGACCCGGTTTCCATCATATCGATGACTTTACCGAGGCTATAGCCTTCCGTTGTCACTACCTGGCAGCCCATCAGGTCTTTCCAGTAGTAGTCACCCTCTTCCAGCTCCGGCAACTGCGATGAATCCACGATAATTTCGCAATTAGTCAGTAGATTCGCGGCATCACGATCGTCAACGCCTTTCAGCTTGATGATGATGTCCTGATTGTGGTGGCGCCAGCTTTCCAGCTCAACGACCTGCCACTGACCCGCCTTCTGGATTAACCAGGGCTGATAGTCAAAAATGCTTTCGGCGTCTTCGGTGGAGGAAAACACTCTGAGCCAACCACGGATACCGTAGGAAGAACCCATTTTCCCCAATACGATCGGATCAACAGGTGCTTGTGCGGTGTGTTGCTTGCTCATCATGACCACCGTGACAGATTAAGCTGCTTTGTTAGCGGCTTTGATCAGCGCGGCAACGCGATCGGAAACAGTAGCGCCCTGGCCAACCCAGTGAGCGATACGATCCAGATCCAGGCGAGTCTCTTCTTCCGCACCGTTAGCGATCGGGTTGAAGAAACCAACGCGCTCGATGAAGCGACCGTTGCGTGCATTACGGCTGTCGGTGACAACAACCTGGTAGAACGGACGCTTTTTAGCGCCGTGACGTGCTAAACGAATAGTTACCATAACATCCTCTTGTGTGAATAAAACAACCGGGCCCCATCGAGGAACGGAGCCCGGTGTCATATTAAAAGCCCGAAAATTTTACTGATTTCTGTGCAAAAATCAATTCAAAACTACATACGCTAAATAATTCGAGTTGCAGGACAAAACGCGAAAGCGTTTTGAACAGCGCTTGCGCTGGCCCCGAAGGGGTGAGGCCGAATGGCCGAATCACGCGGCAAGTGAGTAAATCCCCGGGAGCGTACACAAGTACGTGACCGGGGTGAACGAACGCAGCCAACGCATCTGCGGCTTGAATTATGACGCGTATTAGCGGCCCGGGAAGCCTGGAGGCATCATCCCTTTCATCCCGCGCATCATCTTCATCATGCCGCCTTTCGACTTCATCTTCTTCATCATGCGCTGCATGTCGTCGAACTGCTTGAGCAGACGGTTCACATCCTGCACCTGCATTCCGCAGCCGGCGGCGATACGGCGCTTACGTGAACCTTTGATGATTTCCGGCTTGGCGCGCTCTTTCAGGGTCATCGAGTTGATGATCGCTTCCATACGCACCAGCACTTTGTCATCCATTTGCGCTTTCACGTTGTCCGGGATCTGGCCCATACCCGGCAGCTTGCCCATCAGGCTGGCCATGCCGCCCATGTTTTTCATCTGGCGCAGCTGCTCAAGGAAGTCGGTGAGATCGAAACCGTCGCCTTTCTTCAGCTTGGAGGCCAGCTTCTCGGCCTGCGCGCGGTCGACTTTGCTCTCGATATCTTCGATCAGCGACAGCACGTCGCCCATGCCGAGGATGCGGGAGGCGACGCGGTCCGGATGGAACGGCTCCAGCGCTTCGGTTTTCTCGCCGACGCCGAGGAATTTAATCGGCTTGCCGGTAATATGGCGAATCGACAGCGCCGCGCCGCCGCGGGCGTCGCCGTCCACTTTGGTCAGCACCACGCCGGTCAGCGGCAGCGCTTCGTTAAAGGCTTTGGCGGTATTCGCCGCATCCTGGCCGGTCATCGCATCGACGACGAACAGGGTTTCAACCGGATTAATGGCGGCGTGGACGTGCTTAATTTCGTCCATCATCGCTTCGTCAACGTGCAGACGACCGGCGGTATCCACCAGCAGCACGTCGTAGAATTTGAGCTTCGCTTCTTTCAGCGCCGCGTTGACGATATCAACCGGCTTCTGGCCGACGTCGGACGGGAAGAAGTCGACGCCGACCTGCTCGGCCAGGGTCTCCAGCTGTTTGATCGCCGCCGGGCGGTAAACGTCCGCGGAAACCACCAGCACTTTCTTCTTGTGCTTCTCGCGCAGGAATTTCCCCAGCTTACCGACGCTGGTGGTTTTACCGGCGCCCTGCAGGCCCGCCATCAGCACCACCGCCGGCGGCTGCGCCGCCAGGTCGAGGGTCTGGTTCTCTTCGCCCATCGCCGCCACCAGCTCGTTGCGGACGATTTTGACGAACTCCTGACCCGGGGTCAGGCTTTTATTGACTTCATGGCCGACCGCGCTCTCTTTGACGCGGCTGATGAAATCACGTACCACCGGAAGCGCAACGTCCGCTTCCAGCAGCGCCATGCGCACTTCGCGCAGGGTGTCTTTAATATTGTCTTCTGTAAGGCGTCCGCGGCCGCTAATGTTGCGCAGCGTACGCGACAAACGATCGGTTAAATTATCAAACATTGTCTCTCGCCTGAGGTGGAAACGGTCGGTCGCCGCAGCGACACACAAAACGAATGTGGCGGAGTATAACACGACATCAATCTGAATGTGCTGCAACGGTTGGAGCAGAGGCCTGCTGACGTTATACTGCTTCTCTTTCTTATTTATCCAACAGCCGACACCTATGCCTGTTTTTGCTCTACTCGCCCTTGTCGCCTACTCTGTCAGCCTCGCGCTGATTATCCCCGGCTTGCTGCAAAAAAACAGCAGCTGGCGGCGAATGGCGATTTTATCAGCGACTATCGCGTTGATCTGCCATGCTTTTGCGCTGGAAGCACGGATATTCCCCGGCGGCGAGAGCGGGCAAAACCTCAGCTTACTGAACGTCGGGTCGCTGGTGAGCCTGATGATCTGTACGGTCATGACTATCGTGGCCTCGCGCAATCGCGGCTGGCTGCTGCTGCCTATCGTCTATGCCTTCGCGCTGATCAATCTGGCCTTCGCCACCTTCGTGCCTAACGAATATATCACCCACCTGGAAACCACCCCGGGGATGCTGGTGCATATCGGCCTGTCGCTCTTCTCCTACGCCACGCTGATCATTGCCGCGCTGTATGCGCTACAGCTGGCGTGGATCGACTACCAGTTAAAGAACAAAAAGCTGGCCTTCAGTAGCGAAATGCCGCCGCTGATGAGCATTGAGCGCAAAATGTTCCACATCACCCAGGTCGGCGTGGTGCTGCTGACCCTGACGCTGTGTAGCGGTCTGTTCTATATGCACAATCTGTTCAGCAGCGAAAACATTGATAAAGCGGTGCTGTCGATTATTGCGTGGTTCGTCTATATCGTCCTGCTGTGGGGCCACTATCATGAAGGGTGGCGCGGACGTCGTGTGGTCTGGTTCAGCGTCGCTGGCGCCGGTCTGCTGACGCTGGCCTATTTTGGTAGCCGCGTGCTGCAACAGTTCGTGAGCTAAGTCTTTTAAGGAATCCTACGTGGAACATATCTCCACCACCACGCTGATCATAACGCTGATCGTCATGGTGATTATCTCTGCCTATTTCTCCGGTTCCGAAACCGGCATGATGACGCTGAACCGCTATCGGCTGCGTCATATGGCGAAACAAGGCAACCGCCCCGCCAAGCGCGTGGAGAAGCTGCTGCGCAAGCCGGACCGCCTGATTAGCCTTGTGCTTATCGGCAATAACCTCGTCAACATTCTCGCCTCGGCGCTGGGCACCATCGTCGGCATGCGCCTCTACGGCGATGCCGGCGTCGCGATCGCCACCGGCGTGCTCACCTTTGTGGTGCTGGTGTTTGCCGAAGTCCTGCCGAAAACCATCGCCGCCCTCTATCCGGAAAAGGTCGCCTACCCCAGCAGCTTCCTGTTGGCGCCCCTGCAGGTGCTGATGATGCCCCTGGTGTGGCTGCTGAATACCATCACCCGCATGCTGATGCGCATGATGGGCATCCGCACCGATACCGTCATCAGCAGCGCCCTGAGTAAAGATGAACTGCGCACGATTGTGAATGAATCCCGTTCACAAATCTCACGACGCAATCAGGATATGCTGCTGTCGGTGCTGGACCTGGAGAAGGTCAGCGTTAACGACATCATGGTGCCGCGCAATGAGATTGTCGGCATCGACATCAATGACGACTGGAAATCTATTGTCCGCCAGCTGACCCACTCCCCACACGGCCGCATTGTGCTCTACCGCGATTCGCTGGATGATGCCATCAGCATGCTGCGCGTCCGTGAAGCCTACCGCCTGATGACGGAGAAGAAAGAGTTCACAAAAGAGATCATGCTGCGGGCGGCAGATGAGATCTACTTTGTTCCGGAAGGGACGCCGCTCAGCACCCAGCTGGTGAAATTTCAGCGCAATAAAAAGAAAGTCGGCCTGGTGGTTAATGAATACGGCGATATTCAGGGGCTGGTTACCGTTGAAGATATTCTTGAAGAGATTGTCGGCGACTTCACCACCTCCATGTCACCCACCCTGGCGGAGGAAGTGACCCCGCTCAACGACGGTACGGTGATAATCGACGGCAGCGCCAACGTTCGCGAGATCAACAAAGCGTTCAACTGGAACCTGCCGGAAGATGAAGCGCGCACCATCAACGGTATCATCCTTGAAGCGCTGGAAGAGATCCCGGTCCCGGGCACCCGCGTGCGCATTGAGCAGTATGATATTGATATCCTCGACGTGCAGGACAACATGATCAAACAGGTGAAAGTGATGCCGGTGAAATCATTACGCGAGAGCGTCGCGGAGTAGCGCGAGCGAAGGAATTAACATCACGGTGGGCTGCGGCCCGCCGTTTTTTTTCTCGCGCCGGGAGCGATGGCATAAAAAACGGCCGCCCGCGGGCAGCCGTTGAGCAAGGCAGCAAACGTTATTTCGCTTTTGCTACCGTCACCATCGCGGCGCGAATGGTGCGGCCGTTCAGGGTGTAACCTTTCTGCATCACGGCCAGCACGTTGCCCGCCGCCACGTCTTCAGACTCGACCATCGCAATGGCCTGGTGGACGTTCGGATCCAGCGGAACGTTGGTGTCGGCGATCACTTCCACGCCAAACTTACGCACTACGTCCAGCATAGATTTGAGGGTCAGTTCGATCCCTTCCACCATCGGCGCCAGCTCCGGGTTAGCCTTGTCGGCCACTTCCAGCGCGCGGTCCAGGCTGTCGATCACCGGCAGCAGTTCATTGACGAATTTTTCCAGCGCGAATTTGTGCGCTTTCTCGATATCCTGCTCGGTACGACGACGCAGGTTATCTTCGTCGGCTTTGGCACGCAGCATCACTTCACGTTCACGTTTCTGCGCTTCAGCCAGCTGGGCTTCCAGATTCGCAATTTTTTCATCGCGCGGATCCACCTGCTCAGCCGAAACTTCAGGCTCTACCGCCTCAACGTCGTCGTGCTGCTCCGTGATAATTTCTTCCGGGGCTTGCCCCTCAGGCGTTTTCTGTTCTTTACTACTCATGAATTTCTCCGCGTTTTTTTCGCATTCATCTCGCTAACTTCGCTTATTATGGGGATCAGTTTCCGGGTTTCAAGGGAAGCGGACAGATTGTCACTATTTCATTTAACGCAAGGACATCCAGATCATGAAGAACCATTTCAAGTGTATCGGCATTGTGGGACATCCTCGTCACCCCACCGCCCTGACCACACATGAAATGCTCTGGCGCTGGCTGTGCAGCAAAGGGTATGAAGTGCTGGTTGAACAGCAGATCGCCCATGAACTTCAGCTCAGCAACGTGAAAACCGGCACGCTGGCGGAGATTGGCCAACAGGCCGACCTCGCGGTGGTAGTGGGCGGCGACGGCAATATGCTCGGCGCGGCGCGGACCCTGGCCCGTTACGACATTAACGTCATCGGCATTAACCGCGGCAACCTCGGCTTTCTCACCGACCTTGACCCGGACAACGCCCTGCAGCAGCTCGCCGACGTGCTGGAAGGCCACTACATCGCCGAGAAACGCTTTCTGCTGGAGGCCCAGGTGTGCCAGCAGGATTGCCAGAAACGCATCAGCACCGCCATCAACGAAGTGGTGCTGCACCCCGGCAAAGTGGCGCATATGATTGAGTTCGAAGTCTATATTGATGAAGTCTTTGCCTTCTCCCAGCGCTCTGATGGCCTGATAATCTCCACCCCGACCGGCTCCACCGCTTATTCATTGTCGGCCGGCGGCCCGATCCTCACGCCGTCGCTGGACGCTATCACCCTGGTGCCGATGTTCCCGCACACCCTCTCGGCGCGACCACTGGTGATCAACGGCGACAGCACCATCCGCCTGCGCTTCTCTCACCGCTGCAGCGATCTGGAGATCAGCTGCGACAGCCAGATTGCCCTGCCGATCCAGGATGGCGAAGACGTTCTCATTCGCCGCTGTGATTATCACCTCAATCTGATTCACCCTAAAGATTACAGCTATTTCAATACATTAAGCACCAAGCTCGGCTGGTCGAAAAAATTGTTCTGATTTACATCGCTGCCTCTTTACTGGATAAAAAACCAGTCTATACTGTACGAAAACACAGTATTGGTTTTTCATACAGGAAGGCAGCTATGTTGGCGCAACTCACCATCAGTAATTTTGCTATCGTTCGTGAACTGGAAATTGATTTCCACAGCGGCATGACCGCCATCACCGGGGAAACCGGCGCCGGGAAATCCATTGCCATCGACGCGCTGGGGCTGTGCCTCGGCGGCAGAGCGGAAGCCGACATGGTGCGTCGCGGCGCCACCCGTGCCGACCTGTGCGCGCGCTTCGCGCTGAAAGATACCCCGGCCGCCCAGCGCTGGCTGGAAGAGAACCAGCTGGAGAGCGGGCGTGAGTGTTTACTTCGCCGGGTGATCAGCGCCGACGGCCGCTCGCGCGGCTTCATCAACGGCACCGCCGTCCCGCTCTCGCAGCTGCGCGAGCTGGGCCAGCTGCTGATCCAGATCCACGGCCAGCATGCGCACCAGCTGTTGACCAAACCCGAACACCAGAAAACGCTGCTCGACGGCTATACCGGTGAGTATGCGCTCACTCAGCGCATGGCAGAGCACTATCGCCAGTGGCACCAGAGCTGCCGCGAGCTGGCCCAGCATCAGCAGCAGAGCCAGGAGCGCGCCGCCCGCGCCGATCTGCTGCAGTACCAGCTTAAAGAGCTGAACGAATTTAACCCGCTGGCGGGAGAGTTTGAGCAGATTGACGAAGAGTACAAACGCCTGGCCAACAGCGGTCAGTTGCTCAGCACCTGTCAGCACGCCCTGACGGTACTGGCGGACGGCGAAGAAGCCAACCTGCAGAGCCAGCTTTATACCGCGAAGCAGCTGGTCAGCGAGCTGGTGGGTATGGACAGCAAGCTTTCCGGCGTGCTGGATATGCTGGAAGAGGCGGCCATTCAGCTCAGCGAGGCCAGCGATGAGCTGCGCCACTATCACGACCGTCTGGACCTCGATCCTAATCGTCTGTTCGAACTTGAGCAGCGGATTTCCCGGCAAATCGCGCTGGCGCGTAAACATCAGGTGATGCCGGAAGAGCTGCCGGCGGTTTATCAGGCGATGCTCGAAGAGCAGCGCCTGCTGGACGACAGCGCCGGCTCGCTGGAATCCCTCAGCCAGCAGGTGGTCGAACATCATCAGCAGGCGCTGGAGACCGCGCGCCAGCTGCACGCCCTGCGCCAGGCCAGCGCCGACGAGCTAACCCAGCTTATCACCGAGAGTATGCACTCACTTTCTATGCCGCACGGGGTCTTCGCGATTGAGGTCGCTTTTGATGAACGCCATCTCACCGCCGACGGCGCCGATCATATTGAGTTCCGCGTCACCACTAACCCGGGTCAGCCGCTGCAGCCGATCGCGAAAGTGGCCTCTGGCGGCGAATTGTCGCGTATTGCGCTGGCGATTCAGGTGATCACCGCACGTAAAATGGAAACCCCGGCGCTGATCTTCGACGAAGTGGACGTCGGCATCAGCGGCCCGACCGCAGCGGTGGTCGGCAAGCTGCTGCGCCAGCTGGGCGAGTCCACGCAGGTGATGTGCGTTACCCACCTGCCGCAGGTCGCAGGCTGCGGCCACCATCATTTCTTTGTCTGCAAAGAGACCGATGGCGAGATGACCGAAACCCATATGCAGCCGCTGGATAAGCGTGCTCGTCTGCAGGAGCTGGCTCGCCTGCTGGGCGGCAGCGAGGTCACGCGCAACACCCTGGCGAACGCGAAAGAGTTGCTTGCGGCGTAAACTTTTTGATTTTCACAGGGTCATAGTGAACAGCAAATTGCCTGCTGACCGCAGCCGGAGGTTTCCATCGGCGCGAAGGTCTATTATTATCGGCATATTACAGATGAGCCACGTACTGCTCGGGCCCAAAAAGGAATCAAATCACTATGCGCTGTAAAACGCTGACTGCTGCCGCAGCGGTTCTTCTTATGTTGACCGCAGGCTGTTCCACTCTGGAACGAGTGGTTTACCGTCCTGACATCAACCAGGGTAACTATCTGGCACCTAACGATGTAGCAAAAATACGTGTCGGTATGACGCAACAGCAGGTTGCTTATGCTCTCGGAACGCCAATGATGTCGGATCCGTTCGGCACCAACACCTGGTTCTATGTATTCCGTCAGGAGCCGGGCCACGAGAAAGTGACTCAGCAGACCCTGACCCTGACCTTCAACAATGGCGGCGTGTTAACCAACATTGATAACAAGCCCGCGCTGACCAGTCAGTAAGGCCCGGAAAAGCAAAAAGCGCTCAATGAGCGCTTTTTTTATGGCCGATAGCGGGTCTGCTGCTGCCGGTTACTTCGCGGCGTTTTTCTCCGCCCGCTGGCGACGCAGCTCTTTCGGATCTGCGATCAGCGGGCGATAGATTTCCACCCGGTCGCCGTCATGGACTTCGTCGTGCAGCTTAACCGGACGACTGTAAATACCCAGCTTGTTTTTCGCCAGATCGATGTCATCACGCAGCGCCAGCAGGCCGCTGGCGACAATCGCCTGCTCGACCGTCGCCCCCTCGTCCAGGGTGACCCGCTGCAGGTACTGCTTTTCAGGCAGCGCGTAAGCGACCTCAACACGAATATTAGCTGGCACTGTAGACCTCTTTGGCGCGCGAGGTGAACGCCTGCACCATGTTGGCGGCCAGTTCCTTAAAGACCCGGCCAAAGGCCATCTCAATCAGCTTATTGGTAAACTCAAAATCGAGATGGAACTCGATTTTGCACGCCTCCGGGCTCAGCGGAATAAACTTCCAGCCGCCAATCAGCTTCTTGAACGGGCCATCCACCAGGCTCATCAAAATACTCTGGTTGCTGGTCAGTGTATTCCGGGTCGTGAAGGTCTTACTGATGCCGGCTTTGGACACATCAACCGCCGCCGTCATTTGCGTCGGCCCGAATTCCAGCACGCGGCTACCGGTGCAGCCTGGCAGAAAATCAGGATAGGACTTCACATCGTTTACCAGTTGATACATCTGTTCCGCGCTGAAAGGCACCAGCGCAGTACGGCTAATCTGAGGCATAGCAGGTTCCACATTTAAACACAGTGCAAATAATATCATTTATCTGCTGCTAAAAAAAACGCTGTGCCGCAACTCGTGCTAAGATGCGCAGTACACCTCGCAGGATGCGATCGAGGTAACTGTGTATAAGACGATGACTTCAGGACATTATGACTAAGAAAAAAGCCCACAAACCTGGATCAGCCACCATTGCGCTGAATAAACGCGCCCGTCACGAATACTTTATCGAAGATGAATACGAGGCTGGTCTCGCCCTGCAGGGCTGGGAAGTCAAATCCCTGCGCGCAGGCAAAGCCAACATCGGCGATAGCTATGTCATCCTGAAGGATGGCGAAGCCTTCCTGTTCGGCGCCAACTTTACGCCCATGGCCGTGGCTTCCACCCACTATGTCTGCGACCCGACGCGCACCCGTAAGCTGCTGCTCAACCAGCGCGAACTCGATACGCTGTACGGCCGCATTAACCGCGAAGGTTACACTGTTGTCGCCCTGTCGCTGTACTGGAAGAATGCCTGGTGCAAAGTGAAAATCGGCGTCGCCAAAGGTAAGAAACAGCACGACAAGCGTACCGATCTGAAAGATCGTGAATGGGCGCTGGATAAGGCGCGTATTATGAAGCACGCCGGACGCTAACCCCCTCCCCTGAGGGCCAGCTCTCGCTGGCCCTTACGCTATATCCTTGTTGATGCTGCTTTTTCGTCCACCCCTGCTGAAAGAATCCTGCGTTATGGGGCTGGTAACGACATTCACAAATCTGTTATACTTGACCTACACATTGGGGCTGATTCTGGATTCGACGGGATTTGCGAAACCCAAGGTGCATGCCGAGGGGCGGTTGGCCTCGTAAAAAGCCGCAAAAAATAGTCGCAAACGACGAAAACTACGCTTTAGCAGCTTAATAACCTGCTCTGAGCCCTCTCTCCCTAGCTTCCGCTCTTAAGACGGGGATCAAAGAGAGGTCAAACCCAAAAGAGATCGCGTGGATGCCCTGCCTGGGGTTGAAGCGTTAAATCTAATCAGGCTAGTTTGTTAGTGGCGTGTCTGTCCGCAGCTGGCAAGCGAATGTAAAGACTGACTAAGCATGTAGTGCCGAGGATGTAGGAATTTCGGACGCGGGTTCAACTCCCGCCAGCTCCACCAAATAAAACAAAGGGTTACGTGAAAACGTAGCCCTTTTTTTTTGGACTGTGGCGGCAAAATGGCGGCAGACATTTATCCATGCAAAGGACTACTGATTTGAAAAAATTTCTTTTGATGCTGTTACTCTTGACTTCATGTAACGCTTTCGCCGACAAGATCCCGGACTCGATAGAAAATTTAATTGCTGTATTTGACACAAGGACGCATAGCCTGGAAAGCGGAGTACTCTCGATCAAATACAGCAAACAGAAGTTGCACCCTGATGCAGCTGATGCAATGTTTGAAGGCATTTGCAATGACCTATCAATGCATAAGTGGAAACCCGAAACAATTAAGAAGATTAGGTTACTCAACGTCTCACTTGATCAAGGTTTTGAGATAGATGCTGGCGGTGCTGAATGTAAAAACACGGGCAAGATGACTTTTGATGAAGCGCGGGCTTACAGGCAAAGCTTTATCAAACCTATTCCGTAAACCCTCTTCGATTTGTAGGTTAAAAGCTCAAAAATTCATATGCCCCTGCCCGCTTGTTGCCGGATGCGGCGGGGCGTTATCAATTACACCTGGCGTCATGATGAACCTCACGACGGTTTCGTGAGTAATAAACGTAGCACCGCAATTGATGTTCTGGCACTGACAATACCGCTCTTTTGTCTGGTCTGTTACTCGAAAGCTACTTCGTGTATGCGCCGCATGTCCGCATTTTGGGCAATTCATCATTTCCGTTTCTCCGCCGCCTCTGAAGTCGCGTTAATAATACACAACATCAATATAGAGAACCAACTATTCAATATTGAGATCATCTATTTTCACTTCCAGTTCGATGCTGGTCGTGAATCCGCTATCCGGGTTGACCGTGTGCGTTAACGTTGTGATAGTCCATTCCGCATCATCAATGGGCTGTTTAAAACCGCTGACCTTAACGGGCATTTCCGTATAGAGATCCGCGCGGCCTTCTGCCAGCTGAAGAGAAAATGACGCCACACCGCGCTGCAGCCGCTCCCAGTTCATTTTTGCAGCCCGTTCTGCATTACTGCGGTTCGCATAGGTACGGTTCAGAACCAGCACATTCTCATCCGTTCCGACCAGGTAATCCCCCTGCTTTGCTTCCGGCTCTTTGGGTTTTGTCGTCCTCCGGCGGCGCTTCACCTTTGCAGTTTCTTTCTTTTCCGGTTCCCGGGTATGCAGCCAGTGAGCGATAACACCCGTATATGCTCCCCTGTCAGCCAGGCTAAACCGGTGACTGTCTCCGTCCTTACGGGTAATAGTGATGACCGGCAACGGTTTACCACTTGCTGTTTTCCCCTGCCCCTGCCGGATAAATAGCAGATTACCGTCCTTGACTGAGGCAATCGCGCCATACTGCCGCGCCAGCTTCATTAAAAAGCTGGCGTCGCTTTCGTTGGTCTGGTCCAGGTGATCCAGCGCCATCGCAGCAACATCATTTCCTATAGCAACTTTAAGGCTGTGCCGTGCGGCAATGTCTTTCACCACATCGCCCACTGTCGTTTTGTGCCAGGACTTCTCACGCCGGACATTCAGCGTTTCCCTGAAATCAGCACTACGGGCACGGATTGTCAGCCTGTCCGGGCTGCCGCTATGCTCTATTTCGTCAACGGTAAACTTACCTTTTGAGTACAGCGGCTCGCCTTTCCATCCCAGCGCCAGAGAAATCACTGCGCCACGACGCGGCATAATTACCAGGCCGTCGGCGTCGTCCAGCTCCAGATCAAGCTGGTCAGCTTCAAATCCGCGGTTGTCGGTCAGTGTCATACCCAGCAGACGTTTATCCAGCGTCTGCGTGGCATCTTTACCTTCAATCACGATCCGAAAGGCCGGGGTCTTGCTTCCGAGGTTGAGTAAATCAGCCATCTCGCTCACTGCAGCAACCCTCCTACCGTGGATCTGATGTTCCCTACTGCGGCGGCGGCAGAATCCTGCAGACTGCTAAGCTGATCGCTCAGACTGCCGAACATTTCAGACAGGGACTCATCCACCCGTTTAAGCCCCAGCGAAAACTCTATTTTCCTGGCTTCCCCACTGGCGAAAAATTCCGTTTTCGTCTGGTTAAGGCTCTCAATCACATACATGCCGTAGATAGTCCCACCCCCCTCGATCAGCGGCCACGCCTTCCCCTGCTCTGCCATCAGCTCCAGCGCCAGCAACGACAACCGGCCGCCGGTCACTTCCGGCATGAGGACGCCGGAGAGCGTCAGCTGATCGTTATCTGGCCCCAAAAATTGCGTTGTCGGACGGCGATTAACGCGGTTGTTGGTCACATGGCGCCAGTTCCGCTGATACTGCAGTTGCTGATAGGGAACCGTGCGCAGCTGAAACACAAACAAGCCCAGGACCATCATCATGAATCGTACCCCCCTTGATCACTGAAATTGCTGCGGGCCTTCGCCTTCATGCGTCGCTCGCGCACATCAAGCTGCCGTGCAACTTCCTGCGCAATATCCTGCGCGCTCTGACCGGGCAGAGCCTGGATAATAATTTGCGCATGGGTTTCAAACTGGAATACAGGCTGGCTGCCTGCTGGCTTATCAGTTACAGGACAGTATGAAGCTGCCGGCAGACTCATGGGATGAAGCGGGGCGGCCTCTGCTGGCATTGCTCCCCCCATCATTCCGGCGATTACGGACGCCAGCGCGGCCGTTCTCCTGCGGCTGGTCACATAGGCCGGACCGTTAATCAGCTCCGGGCCATTCTCGCCAGCAATACCCACCTGCCCACGTGGAATATAACCACCGCTGTCATACATCCCCGCGAAAAATCCTGGGGTCTTTTTCTGCGGTGAGGCGCCCTGCGAATTATCGCCGCCGGTCATCCAGTCCGGGAGATAGCTTTTGACCGATGCCAGCTTGCTCTTAAGCGTTTCCCATTTCTCATTGATACCACTCAGGATGCCGTCAATAATCGCCCCGCCCACCTCTTTAAATTTTGCGGGCAGCGCGGCAACATCACTCAGAATTTCATCCCATTTGCTGCTTATGGTCTGCTTAATCACAGCCCAGGCTACTGACACCCCTGACGTGATGGCATCCCAGAGTGCTTTAAACTTCGGCCCCAGCGTTTCCCAGTTCTGCCAGATATAGATGGCTCCCATCGCAATCAGGCCAACTATCGCCAGAAGGGGGTTAGCCATCATCAACCGGCCTAACCAGATGACCGCCTGGCCTGCACCGCCAATTACTCTTGTGACCAGACCAAACGCAGAAGCAAATTTCAGCTGGAGAATGCCAGCACTTACCCGCACTATCGCCATAGGACCCAAAATGGATGCCAGGGCCAGTGACACCACACCCGCTGCGGTAGCTACCACGGCAAATACGGCCGCAATTTTAAATAGCGCCGCCGTCAGTTGCGGATGACGCTTCACAAAACCATCCAGCGCGGACGCCAGATTACCCAGCCAGTCCGCAATATTTTTCAGCACCGGCGCGACGGTTTCACCGATGCTCGCCATGGCGTTGGTAAAGGAGCCGCCAGCTGCTTCCCATTTGTTGCCCAGGGTATTAAGCGATGCATCGACGCGCTCGCGCAGGGTTGCCTGATTCTCCAGCTTCGCTACTGTTTCACGATAACCATCAATACCTTTTTGGATCATGATATCCAACGCCTGCAGCGTTTCTGAATCATTGCCAAACAGGTCTTTTTTTGTTGCCATCTGCTTTTCGGGAGTAAGTTTGCTCAGCTTACTTAGCTGGACATACATATTTTCCAGCCCACCAAATCCTCCCTTACCATCAGAAAAATTAAACTTAATGCCGGTCCCTTTTAGATCATCATTAACAGCTTTAATTTTCTTTGCATCTAGGGCAGCCTGGAATATTTTCCGGTACGCATTCCCAGCAGACTCCCCGGCCATACTTGCCTGGTCAGCCATAACCAGCAGGGGGGCAAAGGTTTTAGCTGCATCTATCCCTTTCTTATTTAGAATACTCATCGCGCTACTAATTTTTGAAAAACCCTGCAGCATATTCCCGGGGTCTACGCCCGCATAAAAACCACGCTGGATAAGATCCATCAGGCTCATCATGTCTTTTTCGGTGGTCTGCGTAGCGTCCTGCAATTTTGCGGCAAACTCTGCGGCCTCCGTCGGCGCCATCTGCAGCTGCACGCCAAGGTAAGCCGCCGACTCACCCAGCCCGCCCAGGATAACCTGCGCTGACATCCCCTGACGTCGTAACATGGTCATCATGTTCTGAAAATCTGCCGTAGTACCGGGCAACCGGTCCCCCAGGGCTATCGCCAGCTTGTTCAGCTTCAGGAACTCAGGCGCCACCTTTCCGCCTGGCCCCATCATTGAGCCTGCCAGCTGGTTAGCGGCGTTCTCTGATTCCGAGTAGGCGCGAATGGGCGCCAGCAAGGTCGCGCCCGTTGTCACCCCGGCCGCCATCATCCCGGCCCCGTTCCCCGCCAGGCTGTTACGCACGTCGCGCATCTTGTCAGCTTTGGCCCTGATCGCATTCAGCTTGCGCTGGCGCTCTCCCACATCCCGCAAGCGCCGCTCCTGCTCTGCAAGCTGCTGGTTATAGCGATCCGTTTCGCGGGTAATTCTGGCCGTTTCACGGGCACCGCCGCCCGCAGAGATGCCAAGGCGGTACAGCTCCGCCCTGGTTGCTGCCATCTGCCGCGTTTCCTGCTGCTGCTTTTGTTCCAGGCGTGATACGGCGCGCCATTGCGCCTCAAGCGCCTGCGTCTGTTTTTTCGTGGGGGATTCGAGCGCTGCCAGCTCGCGCGTCATCATCTGCGCACGCAGCCTCGCCTGGTCCAGCTCGTTGCTGGTCCGGTTCAGGCTCTGTGAGAGTTGATCAAAAGATTTTAACTGGCTCCCCGCGTCGTTAAGCCGTTTAAGCTGATCACGGGTCTGCCGGATGCCGGAGGCCAGCTTCTTCGAGCCAGCCAGCGCATTTTTTAAAGGGCGGGTGAGTTTATCAACCGCATTCAGAACCACCTGCAGGCGCAGGTTTTTATCACTCATCGCTGGCCCCGCTACGCATTATCGCTCTGTGCCGCCACTCCAGCACTTCCGTCAGCGGCATAACGTCAGTGACGGACGGCGGCCAGTGAAAGATCGTGGCGATATCCGCCACCAGGTCATCTACCGTCAGGCTGTCGGCAAATCGGCAAGTGCCGACTTCGGCAACAAAAAAAGGACCACCTCGACAGACATCGCGGCCAGGTCTGCCGGGTCGAGGTCCGCCATTTCCTGCGGGGTCAGCGTTGGCGTGGAGATGCGGGGGATCACGGTCATCATAGAGGCCACGTCCATTTCCATTACCGCCTGCAGTCGCGTACCGCGCAGCGCGCCGGATTGCGGCTTACGCAGCACAATTTCCGTAATCGTGGTATCACCGCGCTTAATCGGGCTATCCAGTTTCACCGTTGCTTCTGTTTTCTCACTCATGCTCTTTTCCTGTTATGGGTTGGCTGGCGCGACCTCGCACGCCAGTAAAAAATTACAGACCGATGGCGTTACGGTGTTCTTCCATCAGGTCAACACCATCAACAACTTCAATCATGTTGATCGCATCGACCTCATAGAGCACTTCACCGTTAATGGTCAGCTTCGCGTAACAGTTAACGCTGCTGACTTTGGTGGAATTGCTCTCGCCGGTTTTCCACTCGCCGGAATCCACCTCTTTGTGGCGCCCACGGACGACCAGCTCAACGGCCTGCACTTCGCCGGTGTCGTCGCGCTGAATAGACCCGGTAAAGCGCAGCTGTACGCCGTCCACCGTGGCTTTGCCCATCTGTTTAAACAGAAGCGCCTCCGTACCGCCGATGGTCATTTCCGTATCCAGCGCGCCATCATCCAGCCCCAGATCAATACCGACTGAACCGGGCATGCCGCCGCCGCGGTAGTTTTCCAGCTTGCGGGTGAATTTCGGCAGGGTGACGGATTCAGCAATGCCCATCCAGTTGTTACCGGCGTTAAAAATATTCAGGTGTTTTAACTTGCGTGGTAAGGCCATGGGTCCCCCTTATGCGCTTACGCGGGTGGTGAAATCCACCAGGTAACGGTCAGTGATGCGCTGGCGCAGCATCAGGTTTTCCAGTGGCGGCACTGGCGTATAGTCGTAGTCGATCCAGAGTTTCCCGGCTTTCAGCGTGTCTTTGTCATTCACACTGTCATCAATCCAGCAATCACCGCCGATGAGGTAGCCCTGATTTACCAGGCTGCGCATTTTGGCGCGGATACCTTCGATAATGTCGCGAGCCAGCGAAGGGTTAAGCGGCATGTCCACCGCCCACATATGCGCCTCCGCCATGGTGTCTGCCAGTACCTGCGCGGTACGGGTGTAGTTTTCAAACTGGAATAACGGGTTATCGCTGAGGCAGCGGGAACCCCAGAAGCGGAAACCATCCTTGCGGATCAAGGTGGTGACGTCGTTCTGGTTCAGCAGTCCGGCATCGGTTGCCGGGTCCTGCAGATCCCAGAACACATCCGCAGACAAGCCGGTTACGCCGTTGACGCCCACGTTAGAAAGGGTTTTGTGCCAGCCGGTCTGCTCGTCGATTTTTGCACGCAGACCCAGCGCGCGGGCAGTGGCGTAAGCAGTCGCATCCGCCTGCAGCACCGTGTCAAAGTTGATGAAATCAGGCCAGATCAACATCCCTTCTCGCTGACTGAAATTTTCGCGGTAGGCAATCGCTTCTTCCACGGTTTTACAACCGTAGGCAGACAGATACGCAAAACCGCGCAGGCTCTGCGCCACGCTTAACAGCTCAGTGGAAACAGCCTGCGTGTCATGGCCCGGCACGCCCAGAATGCGCGGCTTCACGCCCAGCTGCGACTGCGCCGAAAGCAGCGCTTTGATGCCCGTTTTCTTACCGTCAGCGGTTACACCGCCGATAATATTGGAGGTGGTTTCCGCTTCGGTTTCGCCCTGGGCAACACGAACCACAACGGTGACGGGTTTTGCCTGGTCGGCGATGGCGTCCAGTGAGCGGGCCAGCGTGCCGGACTCGCCCGCTTTGCCGCTGACGGTCAGTACATCGGTAAGCAGGACCGGCTTATTGAGCGGGAACACAGAGGCATCGGCATCATCGCCGGTGCATACCATGCCCACAATCGCCGTGCTCACCGTCGTGATAGAGCGGGTGCCGTCGTTAACCTCAACAACACGCACGCCGTGGTGATAGTCTTGTGCCATGAATGAATCTCCTGTTTAGGGGTTCACCCATGGTAGGGAAATCATTCACCGCAAGCCGTTGATGGCCGTTGTACCGTCAATGGCACAACCGCAGACAGAAAAAGCCCCTTATCGGGGCAGACTGATACCGGGGTTTATCAGGCAACGCGGCTCCAGCACATCAGCAGTGTGTGGGCCTCAACCACGCTGATTGATTTCCCTTCACCGAGGTTATCGGTTTTGCCAGTGGTTGTGTGTTTGTGGGCTGGCAAGTCCACAATATGGCTATGATCGTCCACCTCATCCGTATAATTTCGTGTGCGTCGGCTGTCGTTATCCGAACCGACAATATAATTATCATCCCAGACCTCACCAGGGGCGAGCATACCACCTTTGTGTTTATGCCGTCCGGCCCCCCTCGTTGTCAGCTCCTGCGCGGGTAGTTCACTGGTTTCGCCACTGACACCAACCTGCACGGCGGGCAGGTTAGCCCGCTGGAGGGTGAAAGTATCACTGCCGCCGATCTGCCCGACGTCCGAACCGTCAGCCTTGCCGATGCGTATCGTTTTATTCTCTCCGGTGTAAACCCATTGCGACCAAGGCCAGCGCTCGTTAGGGTTCAGGTCAGAGTTAAATAATCGCGTGGTCCCGACGGGATTATCTTCTTCCCACGCGTTTCTTACCGCTGCCGTCACAGCAATTCCGATCGCAGCTTTTATCGCCGCAGGGGTTGCTGCCACACTGACACTGTCGCTATCTGTGGCGCTACTCAGCCTCACAAACCCCTTTTCCTCCAGCGTTGCGTCCGGGTGATTCCTGGATTTAGCATGCCCGCTTAACTGACTATCGGTGTAATCTTTGACTTCATTACTGACGGCAATGATGTCCTCAGTTGTGGCAAGTACAATGTCGGAATCAACAACCAGTCGAATATCATCGGTGCTACTTACGGCCAGCCAGATACGCACCACGGTGAATCGGCCTGATCCTTCATCCAGAAGGGGTTTGTATGTTTCCGGGACGCTGGCCATCGCCAGGCACGCCCCAGACTCATCAAAAAGAGCGGCTTCACGGATGGTAAATCCTCCCGCCTCAGGGGGGATAATCATCTCGGCGGAAATAACATTTTTGTCTGCATCCTGTACTTTCAGCCTGTTTAGTTGAGATCTGAACACCTCATTCACCAGGGCGCCCCTGGTTTTATCTACCAAAGGCAATATGCCGTTACCATCACCCACGGCCATCTCCGAAAACCCGACTTTTTCTCCACTGACTGCAGCGGCCGCCAGCTTCTCCAGTCCTGTCTCAGTAAAATATGCAGTGTATTTTCTTGCCATTAATCTTCTCCTGCACCGGCAAAATCAGACAGAGCCATGATTTGCGAGCGCGCCTGACTTAATACGTCCTCATCAGCGCTCGTATTAATTGTGACCGGGTATTCCCCATAAAACTGCATGGCGGATTCGCTAATTCCGGCATGGAGACGCGCCCAGCTCCCCGAAGCCATAACGCTGACACCCTCAACGCGGAAAAATAAATCCATTTCGCGGTTTTCCACGCCCAGGCAGCATCCTGATTCGGTGACCTGACTGACCGCGATTGTTTTTTTCATTCTGAATATCATATTTATTCCGCCCTGAGTGAGATTTGCCGTACCGAGGCTGATGCATAGCCACTGTTTATTTTTGCCTTATTACCTGCCGCACTCACGGATAGCCGGTATCCGGCGGTTCCCGAACCGGAATACATCATTCGGCCGGTATAACCGGCGGTATTACTGATTTTTAATGTGTCAGTGATGGTGCGACTGTCAAATAAACACTGTATTTCCAGTGAATTACCTGCCCTGACGTAAAAGTTATCGAAGCTTGTTTCGGTGGTATTAATGGCCCCCGTCCAGAGCGTCAGATAGTTGATACGCTCTCCCGATGCCCGATAGAACTGGCAACCGGTCATGAGGGCATAACGCGCCAGATTTTTGGCAATGTCATATCCGGCATTCACGGCACCATCGAAATCCGCCATGATGCTCACTCCATGTAAATCTGTCACATGGTTGTCATCGCTGTTACGAACCGGCAGACCTGACGGGCATCGGACCGTACCACCCTGCATCTTCATGTGTATGGTTCCATTAGCAACCTGGCCCAGGTAGCTGTAATCAATGTACTGAAAATCGCAGCCATAAAATTCATATGTACCCCGCTGGGTAAGATTCAGCGGTGGGGCGTTTTCACCCTTTCTGGAATTCATGGCATTGAACACGACAACGCGGGGATTATGCGCCACACCCGCACCTTTAAATGCCATCCTTGCCACATCGATATTGTGAAATTCAATTTGCGATGTGTAGCCTGCTGACAGCGTCGGCGCGGCATTGCTGCTAATGCGCTCATAGTCCTGACGAAAATTTTTAAAATCGATGGCGAAGCCGATGTTGTCGCTGGTATCACCGCACAGATAATCACAGTTCTCAATAAGAACCTTACGCGGGAAATAAACCAGACCATCTGTATTGCTGGAAAAGATACTGTCAAATCGTGACCCTTCCAGGCGTTTACCCCAGCGAATATTTCTGAGGGTAACCGTTTTGAACATCCATGGCGTGACCGGTGAACCATCAGGGACACCGCCAGTGCCGTCAGAGTTTGCACGGATAAAAGCCGAGCGATTACCTGGATCGCCATTGATAACCAACCCGTCAATTTCAAGATGGCAGTCATTAAAGCCTCCCTGATCGTCACGTCCTTTAATAACGCCAGCATCTTCCTGTCCTGATTCAAGAGTAATGGTGGAATCCCTGATAGAAAGCACGTCACCAACACCACAGATACTCAGGGCAAAATTGCCAAGATGACTGCGGAAAATATGACATGAGCCCCAGAAAGGGTTATGAAAATCGATGCGGTTAAAATCCACATTATCAAATGTCACGTCCTGGCAGTTTTCCCCGGCAGTCGCCCCCCACCCTTCTCCCTGAGAAACGGAGTCACTGATATGCAGCCCGGAGACGTTATTATAATTCAGGGTGTAACTGTAAATGCGTGAGCCTGATGCATTGTATGAATCATTAGGCCAGGGAGAATAGACATTCCTGAACCTAACTTTATATCCGCCATCTATGGACAAATCTACGGCACTGCCATTATCAGTCAGGGGGCGGTTGATAACTGTCGGGTTTTCAATAGTTGCCCGGCTGATATCATAAAAAAACAGATTAATTGTATGCGGCTGATTTCTCATATCGAAACAGCCTGGCGAAATAAACAACTCGCCATCACTGACAGGCAAGGCATAAACCGAATCCACCGATGCGGGCATGGGATACTTAAGCGCCCGGTCTAGTTTTCCTTTTTTGGAAACCCGGCTCATGGCAATCCATGCTTTATTTTTCCCCCTTCCTGAATACAGGACTACGGAGGATGATTTAAAAATAACAAAGTGATTATCCAGCGTGGTATCACTGACCAGCCCGGTCAGTTTTGAACTTTGCGCATCGCGGCTTCGCCAGTCTGTGCCGTTGATTTTAGACAATAACAGTGCGCCAGCTTCAGTTGATGCATCATATACCACAGAGTTTTTTTTCTGGGTGAAAGCAAGTTTGCCACTGAAATTCTCGGGCACCCATTTCACACCTGAGAAATTACAGCTACCATAAAAAACAATATCTTTATTGCCACTCAACCTGAACGTTCTGTTCTGACGCTGTTTCAGAGTGAAGCCATATTTTTTCTGAAGCTCACTAATTTCCAGTAATGCGGCAGTCACATCAGCCCCATCTTCGAGGCCAAATGAATCAAGAGAATACCAGTCCAGAACATCGCCCACACTACCGGCAACGGGCATATGCATCAATCGGGTACCGTCAGGAGAAGCCATCCCCTGACGCAACGCTGCATCTGAGGTGTAAGCCCATCCTCCCGCTCCCGTTCCACCAGTTATTTCCGGCGTCGAGCCGGGTGGGACAACTTTCGGAAAGTCTCCTGTCCAGACCATCCTATAATTACCGTACAATATTTCTTCTCTCGGAGAGGTGAGCGTCCCTCCTTCCAGAAAGGTTTTAACCGCCTCGACTTTTCCCGACAGGTCAATATTGTCATATTTTTCTTTCAAATAACGGGTGCGGTTTGCCAGTTGTTTAATCGGGCGGTTAGCGACGCCATCCTGACCTCCGGACACACGCTCTGTTCGGCCAATCAGCTGAATATCATCTTCCCATGATGGTGATTCAAAAATATTAGTCATGGTCTTTACCTGTAATTAAAATTCCCATCGTGGAAAATCACCCCGTTATAGAGGAAATCACCCTCTGGCTGATATCCCTCTGGATAAACACTAATGATTTCTCCACATCCCGAAGATGTTCCGACGGAAACCGGCCCCAGCGTTACCGATGCAATATTCATCTGTGAAATATGGCGACTGACGGGTTTGGCGTCGTTAATCAGGCGATTCAGTTCATCAAGCATTGGCCTGGTAATACCAATCTCACCAATATCCACCTCAAGCCTGAATGTCCCAGCAGGGTCAGCCACACGCCACCACTCTTCAAGAGTTAATGAATACCCCATTTTCTCAGTAACGCGCCTGATGGTGGCAACTGTTCCTTTGCGTTGATGTAGCCAGAACGCCTCACTGATAACGGCTCGTTTCTCCGCTTCTCTCCAGTTCTCATCCCAGCTGTCCACCGAAAAGGCCCACGCCAGATAAGGCAGAAACTTTGCCGGGCATTTCCACGGATTCCACAGGTCACGCAGCGGCACGTTTAAATCACTGATACCTGAACAGGCTTGCGCCAGCCTGCGCTCCAGCGCAGACGACCCCGGCGGTAACAGGCTGTTACTCATCAGAGCCACCAATTTCTGCTTTAAAATCGGTGCAATATGACGCCTGCGTTTTATCTAACACCATGTCCACCAGGGGTTTCATCAGCTCAACGCGCTGGACGCCCTGAACATGCAGAGCGGCATAGATCGCAGACAGCCGCAAATCACGCCCCAGGCGACGCTGCTCGTTGATGTACGCCGTACCCTGCGCTTTCGCGGCCGCCAGGATGGGTTCCTTTGCCGGGCCGGGATAGACATAAAGAACCGCATCAATTTCATAGGGGACAATCTCAGCAGATCGGACACTCACCCGATCCGCCACCGGCCGCACAGCCTCATCATTCAGGGCCTCACCGACGACCTGCAGTAAATCTTCCGGCGCAGTACCATCGCCGTCGCGGGCCAGAATAGTCACCACGACTTCCGCCGGTGACGGGCTGAAAGCCGATGCATCCGCCACCCGACCATCAGAGCTAAGCGCGTGATATTCATAGGCGCCGACTGGCCCGGCAACGCTCATCCCCTCAAAGGCCGCCGGAATGCGCTGGCGATAATCCGCGTCAGATTCCATTACTGCCTCCGTGGGCGGCGTTGTGGTGTCATCTGCAGCCGTAATCACCCGGCGCTGTACGTTGTTATTCGCGCCTAAATTGTCCAGGTCATCCCCGCCGGAATAGGCCACCATCACGGCTTTAGCCGCCTCGTTAATCCGCTGGCGCAGCAGCAGCTCCCGGTACACATTTTCCTGCAGCATTTTCACCACCGGCTCAGATTCAAGCGCTAAAGTGCGGGCCACGGCCTCCTGCTCTTCTGCCGGAAATAACGCGACAAATTCAGCCTTGCGCTCAGACAGCAGGGTTTCAAAATCCGGCACATCCACAATTTGCGGCGGCGGCAGCTGGGAAAGGTCAATAACGGCCATTGTCTGCTCCTGTCGATACGGAAAGGGACACGGGCACGCCGTCATTACGCTGGCCTGCCAGCTCAATAACCATTGCGCCATCCATGCTGCTGCTGTTAACCGTGATGGTGTCCAGCTGCAGCCGCGGCTCCCAGCGCCGCAGCGCCACATACACCGCAGCCATGATCTGCAGGCGCAGCGCCGGGTTTTGCGGCTGGTCAATGAGCGCTGAAAGCAGGGAACCATACTCCCGTCGCGCAAGCCGGCTACCTTGCGGGGTCAGCAAAATGTCACGCACCGACTGACGCAGGTGGTCAGTTTCCGTAATGGCTCTGCCGGTATCGCGGCTCATCCCGATATAGAGCGTCAAAATGGGCCTCCCGTCGTTCCGCCACTGTCGCCAGGGTGTTTATGCTTATCAGCAACGACGCCGTTTGACGTCATCGCGCCGCCGCCGTGGTTCACATCGCCATTCAGGATCACATTGCTGTTAATACGGGTGGTGTCAGCCTCGATCACAAACTCACCGGTTTTGCAGGAGACAACCTGCGAAGACTCAATCAGCACGCTTTTCACGCCGCGAATAATCCAGCGCCCGGTGGCGGGGTCGTATTCGAACCAGCCGCCATCCTCGTATGCGGTCACGTCCGCACTTTCAGAGTCTGACGGCGGCGGGCAGGCGTTGGAGTAGATGGCCGGAAGCGCAAAGGCTGTCTGCAGATTGCCGCCCAGGCTGAACAGCACCACCTGCTCCCCTGGAGACGGGCACCACCAGGTGCGGGATTTACCTGCACGGTAGGTCAGCCAGTTAATCCAGTTGGTTTCGAGGTCGCCTGTTTTCACCCGGCACAGCCAGCCGTCCCGGTCCACTTCGGTCACAATGCCGGTGCGGATCAGATTGGTGATAAGGCGCATGATTTCGGTAAGTTGTACGTTCATATGGCTCATTCTTTCACGCCTTAAGCGATAAAATCGTCCATTCCAAATTGTATGAACACTGAGACAATGCTATGTTTTCAAAAAACTTTGATGGGATGACACGAAAATGGATGAAAACAATCAACCAGAAAAACATACTGACAAGCCAGCTAACTCAGATAAATGGAAACTTTGTGATTTATTAAACCCTTTTATCGAAGTCTTTAAGATTTTTACTTCAAAGGATGAAAAGGCAGTTGAAAATGCAGCTGAAAGCTTTCAAATGCGAATTCAGAAATGGATATTCCTTACATTAAGTCTATTACTTTTAGCCAAAGGTTTTTTTGAAGTATTACAAACCCTATCGTTCCTAGAGCAACCTATTGTGCTAAACATTCCACCATTTAAAGAACCTCTCATTTTTTATAAAGACCATGGTTTAGCAGGTGGATTATTAAGAATAAAAGCACTTGTATTCATTGCCAATGCTCTAGCCCTTTCGTGCGGATTCCAATTAGCATATATGCTTGTAACTAAAGGACCTGATGAAGCTGTTGAACCCATTATGCTAGGTATTGCATCTGCTATTCTCCTCATTCTTTCTGATAGTTCACCAAGTGCATGGGGACAAGGAAAATCTTTAGCAATTTTCCTTTTGATAATTAGCATTCCAATTTTATATTGGTCATCAAGAAAAATGAAACAAGATAGAGACATTGACAAAGAGAACAAAAAAAAGGAGAAAGAAAAAAATGAATCACAATCCGGCCCCATGTGATATCCATAAAAATCAACTAGGCCCTGATAAATAGTCAAATAATTTTCCTTGAATTAACATATCAGTTTCATGGTTCATACCTAATAAACGGCGTTTTGCATAGCGCACCTCCATCCCTTTCCTGCTGACCCGATCACGCAAGCCATAGTGATGCACGCGGGCTATGCGCTGCACCCGGCTCTCAAACTCGACGCTGGCCGCGTCCTGGCTGGCGAGGGCTTTCTGGTATTTTGTGGTGCGGAGTTTTGCAAACATCTGCCGACGGATGCGGCCCTGTTTCGTTCTGGCCGTCACGCGACGCGGCTCGTAAGCCGTCCCGTCGGGGTTGCGCTGCATCCTGATATTTTTCTGCTGGCTGCGGCGCAGCTGCTGCGCCAGCTCCCGCATCATGCGCTTACGTGTGGCAGGCTCCAGACCCGCCAAGAGCGCATCTAACCAGGCGTCAACTTCCTGCAGCTCAGCCACGGCTCACCGCCCACATTTCGTCCGGTTCGTCCGGTTCCGGCACCGCTTCGACGCTGGACACGTCACCGTCAGCGCTGACTATCACACGCTCTGTCAGTTGCAGATTCAGGCTGATATCACAGATATCATTGCGTAAAATATCGACTTCAAAGGAAAGCAACTTTTCCCGCAGTTCCGGGTTATGAATGGCATCCGGCTGATTCTCCATGAGCCAGGCCACCACCGGCGCCATCAATAACCCCTGATCGCCGCTGAAATCCACAATCACCACATTCAGGGTGTAACGATATTCCCATGAAAGTGACGCTGCCCCGGTTGCCACCACCGATCCGTTATCAACGAACAAATGCAGCTTATCCGGGTTATCGCGAACATATGGCACCGCGTTATTCAGGGCGCGGCGTAAAGATTGAGGCTTGTTCACTGTTTCGCTCCTGACAGGAAATTATCGTGTCCACTTTGTCGGCGCAGGCCGCCCAGGCCGCCTCCGCTTCATCCAGCGCGGTCAGCAGATGACCGTTAGTGCGTGCCGCCGACTTTTCCAGGCGGCACTGCGTCACTCTGGGACAACCATTCACGGTAAGCAGCACCTCCGGCGAGGGCTGGACGTTCGCGCATCCTGATAACGTCAGCAGGCAGAAGAGTGTCAGCCCAGCGGCGTAAATCCTCATTTTCACGTTTTAACTCCTCAATTCTGCGCTGACGACTTCGCAGCAGCGCGTTTGTACTTTCTGCCGCCGCGTAAAGCCTTGCCTGTTCCCGGTTATTGGTTTCGGACAGGATGGACAAGGCGATCAGCTGGCTGTTAGTTTTTGCCAGTTTTTCGCCTGTCGTTTTCAGAACCCGCCCTTGCCGCTCGATGGTCTGGCTGGCCTCCTTCATCCGCCATGACTGCCAGCCCAACGCAGCCAGTACCAGTGCCAGAATTATCACCAGTGTCCGCGTCATATGGTTACGCTCCTTTTAAGCACCAGGACAGCTCCCGCGCGCGGCGGTTGTCCAGCCCCGGATTAAATACGCCTTTGACGTATACCCAGCGCGGCAACTGATAGCAGGCATCGCGCCAGCGCTTCTGATTGATAAACTTCACCATGGTTGAACCGCAGGCATTGCCGGTTCCCACGTTGAAGGCCAGCGATACCAGCGCGTCATAGACGTTCTGCGGTACGCTCACCAGGACACAGCGATCCAGCGCCTTCTCCACCCTTAAAATGTTGGTGATGAAACTCCCGGCGGCCTGCCGTTCCGTGATGGTCTTCCCCGGCACCACGCCGGACGTATTGCCAATGCCATCGGTCCACACCCCCGCATCACACTGATACGGCTGCAGGCGACAACCCTCGTAATCGGCTATCAGCTTCAACCCTTCCACTGAGGTATGAAGTTGCTGAAAGCCCGGCAGGGTGGCGGCAATCGCCAGCACCGCCCCTACCAGACAGCGTTTAACGGTTGAAGGATTCATATTCCCCCTGTGTAATTTTTCCGCCGCGCAGCAGCTGGTAGGTTTTGTGTTTGTAGTACCAGTTGATGGCCAGCATCAGCACGCCAATCAACACACCGCCCACTGTCGACACATCCTTAAGCGATAAATCTCCCATCCATGCCAGCAGTACAGCGATGCAGTACGTGATGAAGGCGCTGATCCGTTCAAGCGTCATATTTCAGTCCCATAACTGGACGGTCTGCACCGTGGAAGTGGTGGCAATATCCGGCAGCTCCACCTGCAGCCCGTGTGGTAAGAACGGGCCGTGCTCAGCCAGCCCCGGATTTGCCTGCAGTACCTGCTCCGTGACGCCCTGCGTGCGTCCGTAATGACGCCAGCAAAGCGCGTCCACCGTGTCACCCTGGTACGCACGCACTTTCATCAGATCAGCTCCACCGTACAGTGAGGCGCATCCTGCACCCGACTAATTGCCCAGCGCGCATCACGCCACAGATCGCCGCTGGCCTCCGCCAGCTCATCCCCCCTTTTCACACCGGAGGCCGTGGCGTCGTAGTCCTGGTAACGCTCATTCACCTGCGCGCGTGCCCAGCAATAAACGGCGTTGTGGTAGTGGTGAATGCGTTCGCTTTTACCGTCCAGCAAGTCCGCCGGTACATCGGCCAGCGTCATAAATCCCAGCGCCTGCTGGCGCTTGCGGAAGTCGTACAGCTCCGCATTGACCTCTGACATCGCAGACCGGATGAGTTGTCCGAGACGGGGTGACGTCACCGTGCCATCCGTCCGCATCACGCTGCGAAACTCTGATAAATCAACATCGGGCCAGAACGGCGTATTTTTGATAATTTCCGCCTGTTCCGGCGCCTGCTCAGGCGCAACAAACTTCATGCGGGCTTTCTCCTGAAATAGTGGGCGGTGGACGGGGTTTTGATGTGGCAAAAGCCTTTCGCCACCCCGTGCCGCCCGTGCGCGGGGCACGTTCCGTTAACGGCTGTCATTGCGCAATCTGCGCTCCAGCTGCTGTTTTTCTTTTTTGACGCCACAGCGTGGATCAAGCTGCAGCGCATGATTGATGTGATTCAGGGCGGAGGCCGGGCTGGTTTCGGTCAGTACAGCGCCAATCGCTTTATGCAGGCGTGCCCGTGACTGGTCTGGCATATCCTGGCCGTCTGTCAGCTCCAGTGTCTGCAGTAACAACCCGGCATCGAAAGATTCACCTGCCAGCAGGGCGGCCTGCGCAGCGTCTGCCATTTCCTCTGCCAGCACCGTCTGGACGTTACGGTTTCCGATGGGCATCACCCATCCGTGCCGCAGCGCATGACGCCCTGCATCCAGCGCACCGGCATAATCACCGGCATCGATACGCCAGAGCATTACAAACATCACCACGTCATCCTGCCGGGCACCATCAGCAGCCAGCACCCCCTCCACCCAGGCGGAATAACGGGGCAGCAGCTCCACTTTGATTTGGGCTTTCTTCACGGTGGACTGGATACCTTTCAGCCGGCGGCGGTCCTCCGCCAGCTGCATCAGCATCAGGTCATACCCCGTCGCGTGGCGAACATTGCCGCCCTGTCGGGCGGCCTGTTCAGCCTGGACGCGCAGGCGGTGCTGCCGTGCGGGACTCAGGCTCATGCGTTATGCCCCCTCGCCTTCCGGTACAGCTGGCGCGCTGAAATCCCCCATCTGGATGTTTTCGACCAGCGCCGCGCAGCGGTAATCCTCAACCACATACGCTTCATTGACGGACTCGAAATTCTCGATCCGGTCACGTTTCGGGTTATCGATAACAGAACGACGGCGGGTATCTTCCTGCCAGTAAATTGACAGGTTATCCAGGCGGGTGATCAGCAGTGCATTCGCAGGGAAATACGGCGCGCGTACAGCCTGCAGGCCACCCATGCGTTTCTGGCTGATGATCAGATCAGCGGCCAGCTTCTCCGTGTTCTCCTGGTCTTTGTTAACCAGCGGGAAATACTTGTCAGACAGCAGCTCACGGCCACAGACCACCACCAGATCATCATCATCCTGATACACCGGGTCGATCAGCTCGTTGACCGCATCCATCACCACGGCATCCAGGTTGGCATAATCGCCACCCTTACCAACCTTCACGGCGCCTTTGGTGGTCACGCCTTCTTTGGTTTCGCTGCCCATGACATGATCCGGCGCATCTTCGCGGATTTTTTGCAGCCAGCCCTTATTTACGTCCTGCAGCATCGGGTTGGCTTCGCGGTCAGAGGTTTTGGCACGCTTCACGCCGTTGAACCCGATCATGATGCGGTCCAGAGCCTGGCGCTTCACGATGGCGTTACGAATCCGTACCTGGAAATCCTGGAATTTTGCCCACAGGTCCAGCTTTGCGTAGGTCAGCACCGTATCAAAGTTGGTCTGTTCGCATTTGTATTCCACGTCCGCCATTACTGTCGGGTCAGTTGGTTCGCGCTCTTTGGTGGTGGTATCCGTGGTACCGGCAATTGTGCTACCGACACCCAGACCCAGCAGCTGGCCTGACTGCTCATCCACCGGGGTGATGTTAATCAGTGTCAGAAAGGCAGCGGACTGCTGGATCTGGTCTTCCAGCGTCTGCTGTACCGACGGCTCAACGGTGAATTTGCTGGAAAGTTCTTCCACTTCCACGTTGTTCAGGCGTGCCAGCTGCTGCAGGTAGGCGTTAAAGGCAAAACGGGTTTTCTTTTTCATCGGTTCTTATGCTCCATCAGCAATTGGTCAGTGTGCCTGCCGGTGCGTTTCCGCCTGGCGCGCGCTGGCGATAATCTTTGCGGCTGTCTTCCTGGCTCAGCCGCTGCTCCAGTTCAGCAAAAGCGGTCTGCTGTTCCTGTAGGGAGGCTTCCAGCTCAGCAATGCGCGTATCCTGCGCAGACAGGGAGTGTTCAGTGCGTTCGCTCAGGTTTTGCTGTTCAGTAGCAATCAGCTCAACCGCGCGATGCACGTCAGAAAAACGTGCTTCATCGTTCTGTTCTTTTTTGGTGAACATCGCGGCAACGCGGGAAAACAGGGAGGGTTTATCGTCCTGGACTTCTTCCCACTCGATCAGCGTTTCTTCGGCGGCGGTAAAGAGGTTTTCAGGGTTTTGCTTGCGGCCTGCCAGGGGGTTACTTCTGGCGCTGGCGCTAAACTGCAGCATTTCAGTACCGAGGCTTGCGGGATCATCCGTCGCCGCCAGGCCAACCAGGTAGGCTTTGCCGGTATCGGCAAAACTGGTATTGACCTCCATCGAGGTAAACAGCTTTTGCAGATTACGGGTATACGCCACCAGGTCCTCTGACGGGGTGATCCACGCATACAGGGCCAGCTTCCCTTTCAGCGGGCCGTCTGCAATCTCCTCTGCCTCCAGCTTATCCACGGTCCCGAAACGGCGGAAAGGGCTATCAGGGGTGTAACCCTTGATGTGCTCCAGATTAATCAACGCGGTATACACCTGCGGGTCATAGCTCGCCGCCATCTGTTCCAGCCAGGCGCGCTCAATATTGCGCCCGTCTGTCGTTGCCCCTTCCACACCGATGCGGAAGCGCTTTGCTTTTACAGCCATGTGACCGACTCCATCAAATAACTCTGTGAGGCCTTATGGTTGCTGTGATGGAGGGGGTGAAACAACGCGCGGACCTTGTGCGGTAAACCATACAAAGGCCAGCCGGGGAAAGGCGCCAGGCAAGGCCGTATGTTTGTGCCATGGAAACGATGACCCCCGCAGACCTCGATCCCCGCAGGCAGGCATTACTGCTGTATTTTCAGGGATACCGCGTAGCCCGCATTGCTGAAATGCTGGGCGAAAAAGTTGCAACCGTTCACAGCTGGAAAAAGCGCGACAAGTGGGGCGAATATGGCCCACTCGATCAGATGCAGCTCACCACTGCCGCCCGCTATTGCCAGCTCATCATGAAGGAGCACAAGGAAGGGAAAGACTTTAAAGAAATAGACCTGCTGGCCCGCCAGTCAGAACGACACGCCCGCATCGGTAAATTTAACAACGGCGGTAATGAGGCGGACCTTAACCCCAACGTGCAAAACCGCAACCGCGGCCCCCGCAAGACACCAGAAAAGAACCTGTTTACTGACGAACAGATCGAAAAGCTGGAAGAAATTTTCCGCAACGGAATGTTTGAATATCAGCGCCACTGGTGGGAAGCAGGAATTAAGCACCGCATCCGCAACGTGCTTAAATCGCGCCAGATCGGCGCTACGTATTATTTCGCGCGTGAAGCGCTGATGGACGCCCTGATGACAGGGCGAAACCAGATTTTCCTGTCAGCCAGTAAAGCCCAGGCGCATGTTTTTAAGCAGTACATCATCGAGTTTGCCAAAGAAGTCGACGTAGAATTAAAAGGCGATCCCATGGTGCTGCCAAACGGCGCCACGCTGTATTTTCTCGGGACCAACGCCCGCACCGCACAGAGCTACCACGGCAACCTGTATCTTGATGAGTATTTCTGGATCCCGAAATTTCAGGAGCTACGTAAAGTCGCCTCCGGCATGGCGCTGCACAAGAAATGGCGCCAGACCTATTTCTCCACGCCTTCCAGCCTGACGCACAGCGCTTACCCGTTCTGGTCCGGCGCCCTGTTCAATCGCGGGCGGGCAAAAGCTGATCGCGTTGATATCGACCTGACCCACTCAGCCCTTGCTGCCGGTCTGCTTTGCGCTGACGGTCAGTTCAGACAGATCGTGACGGTGGAGGACGCCGTGCGCGGTGGCTGCAACCTGTTCGACCTCGACCAGCTGCGCCTGGAGTACAGCCCCGATGAGTACCAGAACCTGCTGATGTGTGAATTCATCGACGATCTCGCCTCCGTTTTCCCCCTGGCTGACCTGCAGGCCTGCATGGTGGACAGCTGGGAAATCTGGGAAGACTTTCAGGCGCTGGCCCTGCGTCCGTTCGGCTGGCGCGAAGTCTGGATCGGCTATGACCCGTCGAAAGGTACCCAGAACGGCGACAGCGCTGGCTGCGTAGTCATTGCCCCGCCGACGGTGCCCGGCGGTAAGTTCCGCATCCTTGAGCGTCACCAGTGGCGCGGAATGGACTTCCGCGCCCAGGCAGAAGCCATCCGCAAACTGACTCAGCAGTATAACGTGACCTACATCGGCATTGACTCCACCGGCGTCGGTCACGGTGTTTATGAAAACGTAAAAGGCTTTTTCCCTGCCGTGCGGGAGTTTGTCTATAACCCCAACGTCAAAAACGCCCTGGTGCTCAAGGCATACGACATTATCAGCCACCGCCGTCTGGAGTTTGACGCCGGGCATACCGACATTGCGCAGTCATTTATGGCTATCCGCCGCGCCACCACCGCCAGCGGAAACCGCCCTACCTACGAAGCCAGCCGCAGCGAAGAAGCCAGCCACGCCGATCTGGCCTGGGCAACGATGCACGCACTGTTTAACGAACCGCTGCAGGGCGAAGCCGCCAATACCAGCAACATTGTGGAGATTTTTTAATGACTGAGAATACCGCACAGGATGTGATGCCACCTGACGTACAACCCAATGATGCAGCGACTACCCAGGCGTTCAGCTTTGGCGATCCCATTCCGGTACTGGACCGCCGCGAACTTCTGGACTACGTAGAATGTGTGCAAATGGACCGCTGGTATGAGCCGCCGGTGAGCTTTGACGGGCTGGCGCGGACCTATCGCGCCGCTGTACATCACAGCTCACCGATTGCCGTTAAGCGTGACATTCTCAGTAGTACCTACATCCCCCACCTCCTGCTCAGCCAGCAGGCTTTTGCCCGTTTCGTCCAGGACTATCTTGTGTTCGGTAACGCCTATCTGGAAAAACGGACGAACAGGCTGGGCGGCGTCCTGTCACTGGAGCCATCACTGGCGAAGTACACCCGGCGCGGGATTGACCTTGATACTTACTGGTTCGTGCAGTACGGCATGACCACCCAGCCTTATGAGTTCACCAAAGGGAGCATCTTTCACCTGATGGAGCCGGACATTAACCAGGAAATCTACGGGCTGCCCGGTTATCTCTCTGCCATCCCGTCAACCCTGCTGAACGAGTCTGCGACTCTATTCCGCCGTAAGTATTACATTAACGGTAGCCATGCCGGCTTCATCATGTACATGACAGACGCAGCACAGAATCAGGAGGACGTGAACAACATCCGCCAGGCTATGAAAAGCGCCAAAGGGCCGGGCAACTTCCGCAACCTGTTTATGTATTCGCCCAACGGTAAAAAGGACGGCATCCAGATCATCCCGCTGTCGGAGGTCGCGGCGAAAGATGAGTTTCTGAACATCAAGAATGTGAGCCGCGATGACATGATGGCAGCACACCGCGTACCGCCGCAGATGATGGGGATTATGCCTAGTAATGTTGGGGGATTTGGCGATGTCGAGAAGGCTAGTAAGGTGTTTGTGCGCAATGAACTCATGCCGCTGCAAAGGCGTTTCGAAGAACTGAATGACTGGCTTGGCGAGGATGTCATAAAGTTTTCTTCTTATGAGTTATCAGAATAAAAAAACATAAGCCACCTCAAGTGGCTTTTTTTCTGACTAAAAAATGATATGTTTGAGTTTTACTTTATATTAGAAATATATAAATGAAAGAAGAAAGAACCCTAGAATTTTATGAGAAGCTTTATTTTTCAGAGATAGAAAATAAAGACAAAATACACACGCGTGCTCAGGCAATCTTTGGTTTCACCGTAATAACAGCAACAATATTGACTTACCTTGTAAAAAACACATCATATGAAGAACATCCCGTTTTCGCTACAATTTCGACAGTCTTTACTTTAGTTTCATTTGCTTTGCTTTTTTGGTCATCATTGCTTCTAAAGAATGTGATGTGGGGTAATGAATTTCAGTATTGCCCGACACCGAATGTATTGTATGAACATCATAAGGCGCTTATCGACTATGAGGTTATTTATAGAAAATATTGCGACGATAACGAGATTGAATATGATGATAGTCATAATCCAGACCGCAAGCTTTGGGAATACATCACTACAGAGCTTAGAGAATGCGCAAGCTGGAATACTGAAAAGAATGAACTGAGGTCAAGCAACCTTTTTGAATCGACCAAATACCTAGTTTGGTCATGGATTCCTCTAATCATAGGAGTTATGCTTTTCTTAGGTGCCGATCTGGATGCAGCCTCACCCAGAAAAGACAATAAACCCAATTACCTAATTGTCCCTCTAGAAAATGTCAGGAGAATTTGATGAGTAACATTAGGAATGATCAAAAACCACCACCGCCACCACCTCCAACTCCTCCATTAAGACGTTCTGTGATGGAAGATGATTCTAAATCGAAGGAACATCGAAAAAATATTAAGGATAAACATGGCTGAAACCAAGAAAATAGCAACGCAAAAACCGCCACCGCCACCGCCTCCCGCCAAGCCACCATCAAGGATGGTGCGAGAAAGTTATGGTGATCCAACAACCGAGTCTAAAAGGATTACTAGCAATGAAAAAAAATGATAAGGCAAAGGCACCGCCGCCGCCTCCTCCTCCTCCTCCTCCTCCGAGCAAGCCTCCTTCACGCTTGGCTTTTGATCACAATGATAAAAAGCAGAAAAAGTAGCTCTGTTTTTTGAGCCAACCAGAGCGCCACAGCACCATCCTGCGGGCGCTCTTTTTTTGACCCTCCGACCTGACCCGGCATTACCGAAGCTCCAGCGGCCCTGACATTGCGCCGCATTCTGACCACCAGTCCCCCTCCGCGCGCGCTCGTATCCCCGCCACGCCTGCCCGCTTTGTGTAGTGGTTTTCATGCACCTGCATGAGAAAAGAAAAAGCCCGCCAATACTGGCGGGTCGGAGCTAAAACGATCCTGTAACGATCATGCGGATTCATGCGGCATAGGCATGCACGTTCATTATGTTCTGGTAACGGTATGGGGGAAAAAATTTTTTAGCTTGCCCTGTAGACATCTGCGACTAGTCCCTCAGTATATCCTCATTGGTATCTTTCCGATTATCCTGATTTCCCGATTATCCTTATTAGGGAGACTTTTCCGCCTGGAGGCTATGAGACATTTTCACCCCCTACCCTAGAGACATATGCAACTAGTGGTGAATGCTATAACTTACTGCAATAAGGGTATAAAGTGTGATTATTGAAAACACGGAGAACTTAGATGAATATAGTTACAAGCGATAATGAAAGCAACGACCAAGCTACAGTTTCAAGCAGCCCAGCCAAAGCAAAGTCTGGCCGGGTAGCCGATGAAAAATGGGGAAAAGAAGTGATGAAGGCCGGGTTCTGCATAATCCCATCACTTTTACTACGCTGCCAGCAACGCTTAGGTCTAAACCCTTCCCAACTCGCAGTTCTGTTGCAACTGGCAGATTTTTGGTGGGAGGCAGGCCGAAAACCATACCCAAGCAAGCAAGCGCTATCTGACAGATTAGGGCTAAGTACACGCCAAATTCAACGATATATGGCAGAACTTGAGCAGGCTGGTTTACTCGTCAGGATCGTTCGTTCTGCGGATGATAATGGAAAACTCAGTAACGAATACGATCTGTCAGGATTGGTTAAAAAGCTCCGTGAACTCGCGCCCGAAGTTTTGAAAGCCAAAGAAGATACCAAGCAGGTAACACGCAAAGGTGGATTAAAGAAATGATGGGCGTAAAAAAACCCGCTAAGCGGGTTTCTTTAGTACTGCTGTATTCTTGTGTCCCGGGAGGAGGCTTTCGCCCGCAAGGCCCGTGGCTCTCGGGAAAGATTGTATACGCCTGGAGGGTAGGATGTCAATTATGACTCAAGAGGACATGGAATCCGTTCGTTTTGCACTATCACACGCCCGCATGTCTACCTACGAGGCTGCAATGGCGCATGATTACATGTCAGCACTCAGACTGTACGCCTGGAATGCCCAAGTGTCCGCAGCATTGTTTGCGTCTATACAAATCTGCGAAGTGGTTATTCGCAATGCTGTATCAGATGCTCTGGAAGAAATTTACGGTCAACGGTGGGCTTGGAATGCAACATTCATTAAAAGTTTACCTTTTCGCAGAAGGCAGGAATTAGAAACAGCGAGAGAAGGCTTACAAACGGTGGGCCAAGTTATTCCGGAATTAAGCTTTTATTTCTGGCAGCAAATGTTCACGAACCGACACTTTGGGCGAATCTGGGATAACCACATTGAGCGCATTTTCCCTAATATGGATAAAAAAATGGCAAAACAGCTTAAGCGTATCCATATCCATGATGAACTTGAGCATATTAGGAATCTGCGTAATCGAATAGCTCACCATGAACCGATTTTTCGGAGTGATCTTGAAGCTGACTTCAAAAGGATTGTTAACTTGGTGATGATGAAGTGCTCCACGTCCTCGCAATGGCTGGTGCAAAACAACTTATTCACTACTATCTATTCGCAAAAACCTTAGTCGCATATGCCAATCGACACTCTCCGTTGCAGGCTCGGAATCACCCATCCTAGTCTGAGCCCATGCATTTAATCAAAGAGGGAGTAATTCGCGTCAAATTCATCGCTTCGCTGCTCTATCATGATGACTTCCATCAAAAAGCCCAGACCGTCATACAACAAAACGGGAAATTCCAGCTCAAGCCAGAAGCAGTCCTCATAGGTGCGGCCTAACCCCCCCCCCCGCCGCACTCCTTGGGACGCTGAAAAAAGACCCAGCCGCCAGGGATATAATGCGGAAGAAGCTCACCACGATAAACCACCTGATAATTACTGTCCTTCCCACCCATGGCTAACGCCTCGCGGATCTCGTTGTTCAACCCTGCAGGCGCTAAAAGCCAGTTTTATCGCCTGCCGGGTTTTGGTTAATGCGCTTAATGCGTCCAGCTGTCGTCCTCCCAGACCTGCTGCATTATTTCCATTACGCGCGTTTTATCTTCATCCAGTTTTAACCCGCTTAACTCGATGCCATTGGCGCTGCCTTTTCGAATGCGGATCGTGGTTTTGGGATACAGAGGGCACAGGTTGCGGTAAAGCTCATTTTCAAGAGCTACCAGTGTCGCAGGGCTAATTTTCTGTTCTTTATCAATCATTATTTCGACACGCATAGAGATTCCCCTTAACTGGAAACGTCCATTGACCGGCCATATTCATGGTTACGTATTTTCGCCATTAATTCATCAGTCAGCTCTGAGACCCACTGGATAGCAAGCCGCTTCTCTTCATCGCTGCACTCACTAGCCGCTACAAGCTTGATAAAAAAATCAATACGCTGGAGCTTCAACGACTCCAAAAGATAGTCCTGCATTTTTCCCTCCGATCCTCACTACAGGATATGTAATGCCACATCCCTACATACGGACAACAAATACTGTATATACATACAGTATAATACGTTTTTTAAGTTGTAAAATACTTTTTATCATTCAATCAGATGTGTCCGATGTAGCAGAAAAAAGGCGAAAAATGCGCCCCCATCATCAGTACCACTGGCGCCATTTATCATCTTCCTGCAGCCTTTGGTTCCGGTAAAAGACACGCAGACCGGCACCGGATGGAATACTGCCACCGCGCAGAAGCAGATTGATCTCCGCCTCCGAACCATCAAAGCCTCTCGATTTAAGTTCATACTCCAGCTGCAGGCGCTGCTGATTATCCACATCCTGCCTGTACCCTTTCCGGCGCTTAGGCTTAACCATGCGAAGCCGTGCGTTTAGCTCCCTCAGCTCCTTTTTAGTCATGCTATGGAGATGATCCTGCAGCTCCCGCTCATCCATACCTGTAATATCCGGTAAATCCGGTCCGCTTCCTGCCCCGTTTTCGTTCATTTTTTCCACAGGGGGACAGTTATTGCCACGAGTCCAAGGGGCGCAAGCGCCCTGGTCGGCTGGCGCCTCCTGAACGTCAACGGCCTTACGAACCATTTTCCACTTCATCGCATGCGTGCAAATCCGGCCCTCAATAATCGGGGACCAGATGCCATAAATACGGATGCCGTGATCGCCATAGGCTGATGGCTCGTCATTGAGTTCATAAGCCGTGCGGACCAGGTGATGTTTACGCGGAACCAGTACGCCGCCCTGTTTCATGATGTAGGTGGCAAAACACCCGGCATCGGCTGCCGCCAGCACGGCATCCAGACGCGGGTTATCCAGTACCGGCGCACCTGCTTTTTTATCGGCCTGCTGTCGCGCGGCCTGGCCTGCCAGCAAACGCAGCTCGCGATAAGCCTGGCGGCCCGGTATACCGAAAAAGCGGAATTGCTGGACGCGATGCAGCGAAGCCCAGGCATTGACATGTTCGGCATTGTCCCGCAGTGATCTGCCGGTTTCTTTGCTGATTTCATTACCCAGGCCGCGGCCGTCGATGTTCTTACTGATGTACTTCGCGATGTAGCTGGTAGGCGTCCCCTTGCGCGGGTTGATCAGCTCAGATTTAAAGCGAGGGCCGGTATTATTTCCCAGCTCCTCGCGGTCCTCACGGATGGCAAATTTACGCAGCAGCGCAGTGATGGACTTGCGGTCTTTTTTGCGGATGAAGCAAAGCAGGTGCCAGTGCACGGTGCCGTCATGGTGTGGCTCAGCAACGCGGACGCCATACCAACGCAGCCCGGCTTTGTGCATCGCCTTGCGGAAAGCGGCGAACGTATGCACCAGATAGTCGCTGCTCTGCCGGACCGTTGCACTGGTCCATTTCGGGTTTGGCCTGCCGTTATTGAGCGTTGCGTGAAAGCGTGACGGGCAGGTGATGGTATAAAACACCGCGCAGTCTCCGCGCATTTCCGCGATTAACTCCAGCCCCTTAACACAGGCCATCATTTCATTACGACGGTGCGCCGGATTGCTGCTACTGGCGTTTACCACGTCTTCCATATCCAGCGTATCGCCCTGCTCATTGGTCAGCTCATGCGAGCGGAAGAACTCCAGCGATTTGCGGCGCTGTTCGCGTTTATGGATCACGGCCTCATAGCTGACATACGGGGACGCCTTTTTGTTAACCAGGCAGACGGCGCGCAGCTGTTCTTCCCGCCATTCACACCGCATCTGCCACAGCTTGCGATACCACCAGTCAGCACAGAGCATACGGGCAAGCGAACCCGGAATAAGTTCGTATGGTACCGGGTTACGGCGGTGCTTTTTGCGGCGCAGCTGCTCGAAGGCAGGCGGGATAACATCAAGGCGCATGGCCTCAGCGGCCACCCTTTCCCATGACCGGCGGATCTCTTCTGGCGTAACGTCTTCATCCGTAAACAGCTCACCGCAGGCAGCATCCAGACACATGCTCATGTGTGCCGCCACCAGGGTAGATAACCGCTTAACCTGCTCCTGGTTCATTTCCGGCAGAACCAGCAGGCCCTCCAGCCCGTCGTGGCTCGCCATAAACCGGAATGACGCAGAAACCTGGCTGGCACGCACGCGCTCCAGGCGTTCAAGGCACGACCTGATGGTTTCACGTAGATAGCGGGAATATGCCTTCGGCTTTCCCAGGCCCTCGAAATATTTAATGCGCTCAAGCAGTGGCTTGCTGATATGTGATGGTTCAGCGCTTACGTCTGCCAGAATCACCAGATCGGGATTAAACCGCTGCTGCTCGCGGGCCATTTTGGCACGGCTGATCAGCCGGTCCTGCTCCATTTCACGCTGAACAGGATCACGGGCTTCATTGTAGAAATAGCGTTCCCAGACCTCATCGCTCATCGCCTCACGGCGCAGCTGCTCCTGCTCGTTGTCGCTGGCGTAGAGGGCGATCAGGTTTGAAAGCGCAGACACCGGCGCAACTTCCGCCGGGTCCACATACGGGTTAACCGCTTTTTTCGGGGCATTCCAGACAAAAGCAGTGGCGGCATCATCTGCACCGCCGTAGTTTTTAACGTCGTGATGGCTCACACAAATACTCTCTTTGGAAAGTTTCGTAAGACGCACTCACGACTGGATACGCTGCCAGATCAAACCCGGACCAGATCAGAGGTTGAGAAACAGCGATAATTTCAGTTGCAGACTTACCATCACCACCGGCAACGCCCATACTGCGTTTTGCGTTAATACGGTGGCGGGTAAAACTCTGGTAAATCGAGTTCGTCAGCTCGGTTTCACTGTTCGACACAACAACCTGATGGCCTGCTGATGCCAGTACATCAAGAGTCGTCGCCAGGCGACGCTGTTCAAGCTCATTGAAACCATCAGTGTGATAATCGGTAAATGTACCGTCATAAGGTGGGTCGCAATAAATCACATCACCTACTTTGACCATTGCTAAAGTTTCCTCATAGCTGGCACAAATGAAGGTGGCGCGTTTTGCTTTCTCTGCAAATGCTCTGATTTCGTCTTCCGGGAAATATGGTTTTTTATAATTCCCGTATGGAACGTTAAATTCACCTTTCCTATTATAACGGCACAATCCACGATAACAGTGGCGATTTAGATAAAGGAAAAATACAGCTTTCCAGAAATCGGTGATTTCAGACGAATGATTAAAGTCCTGACGGATGTTGTAATAAGACTCTGCGCTATTTGTGCCTAAAAAGAAATGTTTTGCATTTGAAATGAACTTCTCACAGTCAAATGCAATCTGCTTATAAAGATTAATCAGGTCTGAATTAATATCCGCGACAAGATAATGAGGATACTCTGTCGCCATCATCACAGCGCAGGAACCCGCGAAAGGTTCAACCAGTCGCGGGCCTGCAGGCAGGTGCTTTTTCAGCTCATGCATGACGGCGGTTTTATTGCCCGCCCATTTCAGGATGGTGCTCATACAGCACCCCCATTGTAGTGTTTGCCTTTCAGCTCTGCGATTTCCTTACAGGTGACGCAGCACTGCACGCCGGGAAGCGCACGGCGGCGAGCGGGCGGGATTGGCGCATCACATTCGATGCATAAAACGCGGGAAACGCCCGGCGCTTTACTGCGGGCGGTGTGGATGTGCCGCTGGCGTTCTTCTTCAACGCGCTGCTGTACGAGGTCCATAGAATCAGACATTAGTGGATCTCCTGCGCTTCGTTCTGGATGTTTTCCGCAGTAACGCGCAGCAGCTCCGCCGCCTCAACGTGAGTAAGCTGGCGCGATGTGATGTGACACGCCAGGCTATCAAGGCGGGCGGCCATTGCCGCAGCACGTGCACGGCGTTCTTCCATGCGGGCCTCTGTCAGTATCTGGTTAAGACCTGCATCATCCGGGCCGATTTTGTTGGAACGGGTTTCTATATTTCGCATTGTTGTTTCTCCTGAATTTTGGCAAAAGAATGCCCGGCGGGTTTACGCCATTAATTTCTGTTACTGGTTAATTCGGCATGGTTAGCCGCTTTGGAAATAAGCTCACCACTGCACGAAAATGGTTCATTGCTTTTATCAGCTCCCGCTTTTCGTCAGTCGTCAGCTTATTCATATTGACGTTATGACGATCCGCCGGAATCTTAGCCATAAAGAATATGGCGGCTAAGGCACGCTCATTCTGTTTATGGTTAATATCTCGCTGGTCCCGCATATCGCTAATAAAACGCTCCAGTTCAGGTTCTATATTCAAGCCGAACACTTTCGCCCTAAGCTCTGCAATATGATTCAGGCCATCCAGCCGATGCCCCGGACTTAGTGGAACAGTCGCAGAATCGCCTTCAATAGCCATGGTTTCCCCTGTTTAGTAGTACGCAGTTCAGCCAGCAGCGCATCCTGCGAGCGGCACGGATGCCAGCGCTTGCCATCCTTCCCCATGATCCAGCCATGCCCGAAATGAGGTGATGGGCTTTGCTTAACGAGCAGCGATGCGAGTGATGGTTGTTTAGTCAACATAGCCACCTCAGATCAAACCAAACGAGGCACCCAGGCCAGTGACTGTATCAATGGTGCTGGCCATCGCCGGGCTTGCCTGCAGGCGCGCCTGCAACGTCACTGCGGTTAATGCCATCAGTCGAGTAACTGAATTGATGCTATCAACAATCTGGCGGCGCCCTGCCGTTGTGTGCGCTTCGCCGGAAACAGCGCCAGCAGCTACGCGGCCGATTTCTGCCGTGGCTTTCAGTACGTAGTCCGGCATTTTCTCCCGAGCGACTTCGTTTAGCGGCACGCACGGCAGGCAGTGGATCTGCGCCAGGAAACCATCAACCAATGCGGAATCCTCGGTCAGATCAGTAAGCAGCCAGATTTCCGGTGCGGTAAGTTGGTGCGGCTGGTCAGGGTTTAGCTTATTACGCAGTGTCTGGACATTCATTCCCGCGCGTTCTGCCAGTTTCGCCATGTTATGACGCAGCGCGAAAGCCCGGCAGGCCTCTTCAAAATGTGGATGTTTGGAAATCCTGAAATCAAACATGTTCGTCGCTCCAAAAGTTCTCATAATTGGACTTACTGACCAACGATGATGCGGAAGTTGGAGTGACCAAGGGACTCACGAACCTGATCGGTTTTGTACATCAGGTAACGCAAACTTACACGACCTTTATTTTTTTCTTTCTTTACCATGTACTTAGCGAGTTTTCCATGGTGGATTTTTTGATAAACAGAACCGCGTGAAATACCTTCCCATTCCGCGAACTCTGCAGGAGTTGCCATCTCTTTTGGTACACGAATTGAAATATCTGTGCTCATAGTGCAGTATCTCTTGGTTTGGTTTCGTTTTATCTCGTTTTATTTGGTTGAGGTTTGTTTTTCTAACCTCGATCGAATACTAAGATCACATTTTATATACGTCAAGGGTTTTGCTTATGAGATCTATCAAGGTTGGCAATGACAGCGGAGGACGTGAAGCAATCAATAGGCTGATTAAGGCTTATAAATTCAACTCTCGACAGCAACTATGCGACCATCTTTCTGTTTCAAAAAGCACTATGGCAAACAGATATTTAAGGGATAGTTTTCCCGCGGAATGGGTTATACAGTGCGCTCTTGAAACTGGGGTTTCGCTACTTTGGTTAGCTACCGGGCAGGGAGATAAAAATGATAATAATGCTCAGGAAAATAGTTTTGGTTTTGTGAACCACTCCCACATCAAACCGTTATCCGAGGTAGTAGCACCTGAAATTGACAAGGCCACATTGGATGGTGGAGCTTTAGTTGACCATGGAAAAGTCATACTAGATAACAGCCTGATCCCTCACAACATAGCTAATCCGTGGCTCATCCATACGGATGATGGTTCCTATCTCGTTGACCGTAGCGGCACTCCGCCAGTAAACGGTACATGGCTCGTCGATATCGATGGGATAAAAACGATGGCAAAGCTTGCACGAATCCCCGGTAATCGATTAGTTGTCCAGCAGGGCGAATCATCTTTTGAGTGCAGCCTTGATGATATTGAGGTCGTAGGCCGGGCAGTTAAAGTCATAAAGAGCATCTGAACATGACCATCAGAAAACAGCCGAACGGAAAGTGGTTGTGCGAGTGCTATCCGAACGGGCGGGACGGCAAGCGCGTGCGCAAGCAATTTGCGACAAAGGGCGAGGCTATAGCATTCGAAAATTTCACCATGCATGAAGTGAACAAAAAGCCGTGGCTGGGTGAAAAGGAAGATCGGCGGCGTTTGTCAGAATTGATTGAGCAGTGGCACTCCCTTTATGGCCAGACGCTCGCAGACCCCAAGCGCCTGATGGCGAAACTCAACATTATTTGTAACGGCCTAGGCGATCCCATCGCATCGGAGCTAACAGCCGGTGACTTTACCAGATATCGAGAAGCACGATTAAAAGGTGAGATACGAAACGAAGACGGCACGCTAATGTCGCCAGTAAAGCCCCGCACGGTAAACCTGGAACAGCGTAACTTATCATCCGTTTTTGGCACCTTGAAAAAGCTGGGCCACTGGTCAGCGCCTAACCCGCTCGCCGGGCTGCCTACATTCAAAATTGCAGAGGGAGAACTGGCATTCCTGGCCCCGGACGAAATTAAACGCCTGCTTGATGCCTGCGCTGACTCTCAAAGCCCCAGCTTGTTGAGTATTGCAAAAATATGCTTGGCCACCGGCGCGCGGTGGAGTGAAGCCGAAAACCTGCAGGGCCATCAGTTATCTAAATACCGGATCACCTATACCAAAACCAAAGGCAAGAAAAACCGAACCGTACCGATATCTCAGGATCTGTATGACGAACTCCCCAAAAACAGAGGGAAGTTGTTCACTCCATGTAGAAAAGCGTTCGAGCGCGCAGTGAAGCGGGCTGGCATCGTTCTGCCAGAGGGACAATGTACACACGTACTACGTCATACATTCGCTAGTTACTTTATGATGAATGGTGGAAACATACTTGTTCTTAAAGATATTCTCGGTCATACCGATATAAAAATGACTATGATTTATGCGCATTTTGCACCTGAACATTTAGAAGATGCAGTAACTAAAAACCCTTTAGCTATTTTATCGAGATATAATCATGATCAGAAATAAAGATAATATCAGCGATGGTATTAATATTTTTTTAGACATGCATAAAACAGATTTTTTAAGACCTCCTTTTACAATCAAAAAAGATATAATTACTGAATATAGAGATATTTGCGATAGGTATTTAAAATTTTTAGAATCTCATATTTCTGAAATGAATAATGGTTTCGCGAGAAAATTATCAAGAAGATTGGAAAAAACAAAAATTATATCAATTGGTATAACTGAGTGCTTACAACATTTTTTATCAGGGGATATAAAGACTGCATATGATAGTTTCGACTCAATATTTAATGATACTACAATATCAAAATACATACAAAACATATCAATTCCATTAAATGAAATTTGCAACAAAATGACCCCGCTTTTTCGAGTTAGAAAATCAGACTCACCTCTCATTACACGTGAAGAAATGTTTCATATCCCATTTAAACTACGGCACCTTGTAAATGCTCAACGATACTCGGTTGCCGGATTGCCCTGCCTTTACTTGGGTTCTTCATTATATATATGCTGGCAAGAAATGGACAAACCTGATTTTAATAAATTATATTTATCATCATTTTCTTCAAACGATGATAATGCTAAAGTTCTGAACTTTGCATCTGATATACTTTTTGGGAAACTTAGAGCATTACATATACCGAAGCATTTGCAGTACTCTGAAATTAGTATCATTACACAGTTATCTTACTTGACGTTGTATCCATTGATAATAGCTTGTAGCTTTATAAAAAAAGCAAAAAACGCATCATTCAACCAAGAATACATAATACCAAATTTGCTTATGCAATGGATTAGTCGAAGAAACAGATCTAATGTAATGGGTATAGCATATCGGTCAACAAAAATTAAAAGAACAACACAAAACAAAAGATCGATAAATGTTGTATTACCTCCCAAAATAACCTATTCACAAACATTGTCTCATGATTTTTGCCCCAAATTATCGTCAATGTTTGAATTAACCCAACCTATTTCCTGGCAAGTTTTAAAAACCCTTGATTATGATGTAATTGACAATGAAGATTCGGCAAGACAACAAGCCATACATAAATTAAAACGGAGAGAACATTTTTATGGAATAGAAAATTTTGATGAGGAACTTTTTGATTCTTTCTATCCCTTAACTGATTTTTTCAAGCTCGAGAACTCAATTGACAAATTATTTGAATACTCCTTCCTAGATGGCGACAGAATGGCGGCAGAGGACTGAAACAACATCAAACGCGTTAACACCTCATAAATCTAACCACGTGATATAAAAGGAAAATAACTGTTTTCATTGTAATGTAAATAGGATGTAGGAATTTCGGACGCGGGTTCAACTCCCGCCAGCTCCACCAAAATTCTCCATCGGTGATTACCAGAGTCATCCGATGAAGTCCTAAGAGCCCGCACGGCGCAAGCCCTGCGGGCTTTTTTGTGCCTTGAATTTATCCCGCGAAGTCTGATGCCAACTAATTAAATCCGAACCTTTTAGGCACCTTGTTAGGCACCTCATAAAGCTATATTGTTTTTGAGGTGCCTAAAACTATGGAAACCCGGCAATGGCAAGACAAACCAAACCTCTATCCGTTAAGGAAATCGAATCTGCTAAACCCAAAGAAGCGGACTACGTTCTCTATGATGGCGATGGCCTTGAGCTACTCATCAAATCCAGCGGGAGTAAAATCTGGCAGTTTCGCTACATTCGCCCTGTCACCAAGAAACGAGCAAAGAAGAGCATAGGCCCCTACCCGTCAGTTACCCTTGCCGATGCCAGAAACTACCGAGCAGAGTCCCGCTCACTCCTAACTAAACAGATCGATCCGCAGGAACATCAGCAAGAACAATTGCGCAGTTCGCTGGAAGCCAAAACAAATACTTTCCAGCTCGTAGCTGAACGTTGGTGGAATGTGAAGAAAGCTAGTGTGACAGAGGACTATGCGGAAGATATCTGGCGCTCTCTTGAAAGAGATGTCTTTCCTGCGATTGGCGACGTTAGCGTTACAGATATTAAAGCTCATACACTGGTTCAGGCCGTGCAACCGGTTCAGGCCAGAGGAGCACTGGAAACCGTTCGTCGCCTGTGCCAGCGCATTAATGAGGTCATGATCTATGCCCAAAACACAGGACTGATTGATGCTGTTCCCAGCGTTAATATCGGTAAAGCCTTCGAGAAACCTCAGAAAAAGAACATGCCCAGCATTCGACCGGATCAGCTACCTCAACTGATGCAGACAATGCGAACAGCCAGCATTAGCCTCTCAACACGCTGCCTGTTCATGTGGCAACTTCTTACTATTACCCGCCCTGCCGAAGCGGCTGAAGCTCGCTGGGATGAAATAGATCTGGAAGCACGAGAATGGAAAATCCCCGCATTAAGGATGAAAATGAACCGTGACCATACCGTCCCACTGTCAGATGAAGCATTGGTTGTTCTGGAGATGATGAAGCCGTTGAGAGGAAATCGAGAATTTATCTTTCCTAGCCGCATCAAGCCAAACCAGCCGATGAACAGCCAGACAGTTAACGCATCGCTGAAACGCGCAGGTTTTGGTGGGGTGCTCGTTTCACACGGTCTTAGATCTATTGCCAGTACAGCCCTCAACGAGCAAGGCTTTCCGCCTGATGTTATTGAAGCTGCACTGGCCCACGTGGATAAGAATGAGGTTCGTCGCGCTTATAATCGCAGCGATTATCTGGAACAGCGGCGACCTATGATGCAATGGTGGGCTGACTTCGTGATGGCTGCAGATCGCGGAACTATCATTGAGGTGGGGATAAAAAGAATGCGGCTCGTTGGGTAGAAAACATACGATGATGTTAAGTTATAGTTTAGTTAAAATGCCGCCTTCTGTGAAGGCGGCATTGATTCCATCTTTAAAAGCGAGTTGCTTATAGGTGGATGCTTACCGGTTTCGGCTGTTTAAATGTACTCCTTCACCACAATGCCAATGTCCATATGGGTAAAATCAATCCACGCGGTTATTTTTCATGTTCTTTTTTAAAGAACTATCCAATACGTCTCGTAAATCATCATATCTCTTACACCATGTTAATATGGCATTATCAAGATTATCGGTTTTCAAATTTATTTTGTGTTTTTTAACAAAAACCTCAAGTTGATCTACAACGGCACCGATTGCTGCAGTTTTAGTTTTCCATCCTTCTGCCGGGCAGTTTATTTTAAGCAACCGCTTCAACTCATCCCGTGCGGGTGCTAAAGCCGAGCCAGTAGCCTCTCCTCCCTTCTTTCCATGATCTTGCTTTTTCTTTAACGCCAATTCAGCAGTCTCTACACGGTCAGCGTATAGCCCAGCCCCCTGCCAGACTCCACCACAACCAGCTGCTCTTGCCATAAATAGCAATCCTTCACGCCGGTGCCCAGAGGAATAACAATACTGCCCCCAGTGGTAAAAGAAGAATGCAATGGCAAGATACGTTCCAAACTTTCCATTCCATTGTGCAGAAAAATTAGCATCGTAAAGCATGCATTCAAAATCATCATCCAGGATGTGGCAGCCTTCCTCCTTGAATTTATTAATTTTTTCTTTTGCTTTACTCTCGCACCGGTCACGGAGTTCATTGTAACTACTGACATCATCATCACTACCGCTGTAGCACGATATAAAACGCTCAGCTTCGCTCTTTACTGAATCAAAAATGCCATCCAGAACACTATCGTCTGTCATCCCAACCTCTCTTAAAACGTCACATTCCACAGTTTTTTTTTACTTTTGGTACATATCTGGATCCCATTTTGCCCTCTCGGTAAAGTTAGCCCCATCCATACAGGGCCAACAAGGAACAAATCGGTATGAACACTCAACAAATTAAAATCCTGCGTATGTCTAGTGTTGTCAACAAGATAGGCGTAGCCCGTTCTACCATCTACGACTGGATTAACCCCAAGTCACCACGATATGACGCCACATTCCCTAAACAACGTCGCCTAGGCATGCAATCTGTCGGCTGGCTTGAGTCTGAACTGGATGATTGGTTGCTGAAACGTCGTCTGGCATCATCAACTACTATTGCCGAACGACCATAAATGCAGCGTTATCTGCTGCCCACTTAGCAATGCCACGTGATGAAAAGAGTACTAACAATTAATTTATTATTAAACCACTAGTATATTTCAGATTCATTTGAGACATAAACATCTTAATTACTAACGATATATTAAAAAATACCATCAATTATGATCATGATTAATGAGTGGCTATTTATTTATCATGCAACATGATTAACTATGATAAGAGTCTTATTATGGCTATTTGTAAAAGAAATAACTGTACGCTCTCAATTGGTGAATTACCTGATGAGCGTAAATTCCGCTTATGTTCTGTACATTATCAGGGTAAGCTTTCTAATGCAGCTAAAAGAGCGCAAAGGTGGAATCTGACGTGTCAGTACCCGCCCTGTGGTATTAGCCTGTCTGGTACTCGCAATCAACGGTATTGTTGTATTGGGCATCGTAATAAAGATAGAAGGCTCATAGATGACGATGCCATTGTCAGTCTGGTAAAACATTCTTACTGGATCAACGTAGAGTCCAAGCTAAAGAATAATCCCCTCGGGCTGGGAAGTATCACCAGCCCTGATGACATTGCTGATCTCATCCGGTTGTACCAGCGCAAAGCAGACTACCAGAAAGCTTACAATACTCTAAATGGGCAAAGGGTTATTGATTCACAGGGGCAGGTTATTAAACGCCTGATACCCTGGCTGGAGCTGGAGTTATGTCACATATATCCGAATTCCAAAGGGGGGGCCAATACAGCGGATAACATCATTATTGCCCCTGCGTTGATTAACAGGATGATGAAGGACACTATTCCCGTGAGCAAAACCCGAGGAATGTTCAGCGGCATAAAAGCGGCAGGTTCTCCCCTGCCTGTAAAATCGACGTTATTAAAGGCGCTCACGATGCAATATGGTCAGGATGAAATACAGGAAGCGCTAGCCTCTGTAAAACATGTGACCTTTGCAGATCTGAGTGTACCACGCAGGCTGTTTGGTACGGACATTTATGCTTATCCACCATTACTGAAACTTTTAAACGATCAGGCAATGCGCTTGGGTCTCTGGCGTTTGAGGGAGTCCATTAATTCTATTGAAAGCAGTCACTGGCTGTCTGCAGGTCCTGCAAATGAGTTATTTGCTGCTGCTGCTTTTCATGCCATGTTAAATGGGGATAAGGATGACTTAATTGAGGTATTTTCAAGTCTGCACGAAGACATAATTGAACGAGCTAGGAATAAAGAAAAATTAAACCATGATTATTATCAAAACATTCTGGAACGGTATGTATCCCGTTATTTCCAAATAGACTTACACAATCAGGAGTCATGTATTTTATTTTACAATTCATTTTTCACAGTGCCGCCTTTGGACAAACATGGGGTTTTAATCATACCACATCACTTCTAATGGTAAGTTGCGTACTAGCATCTGGCACCTTACCTGGGACAGCTAAAGTCAGCTAAATCCGGCTTTTTTTCAACTGAAAAATGGACAAAACCGGCCTGTTGTTAACGCAAAGAGGTCAGATTTAACATATTAGAAAGGTGGCATCATCATACACTTTGCCACCTTTCCTATTACGTTCCAAACGGATACCTTCCTGAAGCCTTACTCAGCAAGACCTCTCTTTTATACTTCAATCACTTCTCCACAAATAAGCTATAGTACTAAAATTAAAATTGTCGTTAGCCATCAAAGTTGAAGGCATCGATTACCAAACACTACGAAACAACACGCAGCAAAAGAAACAAATGTAAGCTCATTAATATTTGGGAAATATATAATCACCCTAAAGCAGCAAAAAAACAAACTCACTAGCCATTATCGTTATATTGATAACACTCAGGCACGATAAAAATCGTTATAGCTGTTTGGTTCCTCCCATATTTTTCCAGCCACACCCTGTCCGTATATATTTCTATAGAGCATATATTAACCATTTTTGACGACACATCCGTGCAATAGCCCCTTTTACAGTGTGACCTCACATCACACTGACTGAGGATAGATAATGGTTGTCTACCGTAATGACCCTGATTTGAATCTGCTGGGCCAATGCAGCAATGAAGAACTGCAATTGCTGATTTCCATCCTGACCACTGACCCACGAGACGGCGGCACTCGTTGGACAGAGAGTCTTACCGGAACCCCGGAGTTTCGTCTGCTGGCACCAGACCATCGCCGCTACTGGCAACTGATAGCCGCTGAGCTTCAGCGTTACGGCGCGAATACCCTGGCGAGTCTGGTCCGGCTGGGGCAAGGCGTGACCTATCGGGAAATTCTCGTTGATGTCTGTGACAAGCTTGATGTGAATTACAACCAGAAAAGTACTACCGAAACCATTGAGCTTGCTCTGTTGATGAAGGTTCTGGAAAAAAGCTTGGATCAGATGTCACCAGAAGAGCTGGCTGCTTTCTCCCACAATATGCATCTGGATCTGACAAACCCCACGCCACAACTCATTCTTATCGCCGTTCAGGCCGCCATCCGGACTTCCTCGCTGGCTGCGCTCGAGCTGGCAACGATGTTGTCTGCTAGTGTCATCACCTCCCTGGGCGGTATTGCCACTTGGGGAACTGTTGTGGTCGCTTCACGTGCTCTTTCCGTTCTGGCTGGTCCTCTTGCCATCGCCCTGAGTTCAGCGTGGATGATTTCCGACATCGCCGGTCCGGCTTATCGGGTCACGATACCCGCATGCATCATCGTGTCCTGGCTGAGACAGCAGCACCTTTCCCGTTAACATCTTTTTACTTAACCACCAGCCCGACAGGGCTGCTATTTGCGCAGGAAGCATCCCTCATGTCTGAACAGGAACAACGCTATGACCGCCTGGCAAGCCGTCTCGCCATACTGGTCAGCCGCCTCTTTATGGGAGAAACGCTCAGTGTCAGGCAACTTGCTCAGGAGTTTGGCGTCTCTGAGCGTACCGTGCAGCGCGACCTGCGTGAACGCCTGCGCTATATCGACACGGAATATTCCGGGGGTAATTTTCGCCTGCGGGATGCACGGGGCCCCTTTCGCACTAACTGCGACATTATCCGCTTTGCCCAGATAACCCAGGTGGCACATTACTTTCCGGCACTTGACCCTAAATTGTTATCGGTCTTGCTCGACAGCGGCCAAGACTCCCCCTGCATTATCTGGAATACGCCACCCCGTCAGGCTCCGGCGTTGTTTGGCGGTTTTCAGGTCATTATCCAGGCCATCATCAGCAGTCGCCGCATTCATTTTCTGCACCACGGACACCATCAGTCCGCCGTTGCCCCTTACCGGCTTATCTGTCTGGAAGGCGAGTGGTACCTGACGGCAATAACTGGCGAGCGGATTCAGGTATTTACCCTTTCAGCCATCACCGATGTGGTTATGACCATCGGGGGCTTCACCAGAAGCAATCATATCCGGCGAATTTTTGAAGACCCGCGATTTATTCAGGCCCTGCCGCATTTTCAGTACATCAGCAGGCTCATCCGGGAATGAACCCGCATGTTCATTCGTCAGCACCGCAGTTTTACTAACAGAAGGAGTTCGTCTTGAAAAATGTATCACTCAGCATCCTGGTATTGGCTGGCAGTCTGATGCCGGTTATGGCGCTGGCATCTGGCAGTCAGGGGACCTGGACCCGGGGTTGGGGACAGGGTGTATCAGAGTTTGTTATCAAAGGGAAAGGTCAGTCACAACTGTCTATGAGTTGCGAGGATTATGGCTCGCAACCGGCCACGGTCATATTTACTGACGCAAGCGGACATCAGGTCAGTATGGATGAAGATAAAAGCCTTCAGGTCAGTATCGATGGTGGGGCACTTATTGATATCAGCGAATCTGGCAGTCGCGTGGGCGGTAATAACCTGGCGCTGGCCTGGGCTCAGTTACGTAATGGCAAACAGGTCTCAGTGACAGGAGACGGTGTTAAGCCTGCCACATTCACGCTGGCCGGTGCGGCTAAGGTACTACCGGCATTCGGGACACACGGCTGCGTGGGTAAAGATGCACTCTAGCCTGTATCTGAATTTAACGGCTGTTGATGACGTTATTTTTATAAGGAACAGATTATGAAATTTAAATATATGCTGGTATCCGCACTGCTTGCATTGTCAGCCCAGGCGCTGGCAGCGCCCGCGCCGCCCATCAAAGTGGAGACCAGTAATCAGGTTCATCCTGCCGGAACACGCTATGTCACGGTCGTGGTCACCTCGCTGGATGACAGTATCAAAGTTGAAAAGATAGATGTGAACCGGGGTAACTGTCGTATCGACAACCAGAAGTACCTGTCTTCAAAAAATAAGGAAACCATTCTGCCTGCCACCCTTCGCTACGGGCAGTCCGTCAGAGTGAATTTTTATAATAACTGCGTGGCTTCGGAAGTTGTCGTCACCACGGATAAGGGGGGATGGCGTTACACCTACCACTGAACCACTTTCCTGTATCAGCTTCCTCAAATAAATCTTCATTCCACCAAGGGACTGCCGTCAGGCAGTCCGGAGCAAACCCAATGACCTTTCTGAAAATGCTGGTGATGGCCCTGAGCCAAGCTCTGACCTGGTGCGGCGGGCATCAGGCCCGGCAGTATATTGAAATTCGCCTGCGTCAAGCAGGCTACGATGACAGCAGTATTGATACAGCCCGGGAAGCGGTCACGTTGCTGGTCACTGCACTTATCACCGCCCTGATGGCGCAGATACTGAATATTCTGGATACGCTGTAGTCCCGTCCGTCATATCCGTTCATTGAGAACAACACATCCAGCCCCTGCCTCCTTACGGAGCAGGGGCTTTTGCTTTTATGCCATCAGAGTAATCAGATGAGGAATCAACTATGCGATTAGCCAGCCGTTTTGGCCGGGTGAACCAGATTCGCCGCGACCGCCCCTTAACCCACGAAGAACTGATGCAGCATGTCCCCAGCGTCTTCGGGGAAGACAAGCACGACTCCAGAAGCGAAAAGTACACCTACATACCCACGATCACCCTGCTGGAGAACCTTAAACGCGAAGGGTTCAAGCCATTCTTTGCCTGCCAGTCACGAGTGCGCGACCAGAGCCGACGGGAACATACAAAGCATATGCTCCGGCTGCGTCGTGCCGGTCAGATAAACGGCCAGCAGGTGCCGGAAATCATCATTCTGAATTCTCACGATGGCGCATCGAGTTTTCAGTTGCTGCCGGGGATATTCAGAAGTGTCTGCACCAATTCGCTCGTTTGCGGACAATCGTTTGGCGAGATCCGCGTGCCACACCGGGGGGATGTTGTCGGGAAGGTGATTGAAGGGGCTTATGAGGTTCTCAGCGTCTTTGACCGGGTGGAAGAAAAACGTGACGCCATGCAGTCCCTGCAACTCCCGTCACCCGCACAGCATGCACTGGCTAAAGCGGCGCTGACATACCGTTTTGGGGAAGAGTATCAGCCTGTGACTGAATCGCAAATTCTTGCACCCCGTCGCTGGCAGGACGAGAGAGATGACCTGTGGACCACCTACCAGCGCATTCAGGAAAACCTGCTGAAAGGCGGACTAAGTGGCCGTACCGCTCAGGGTAAACACACCCATACACGCGCAGTAAACGGGATTGATGGCGACGTTAAATTAAACCGCGCGCTCTGGGTGATGGCGGAGAACATGCTGAACCTGTTGGACCGGTAATCACCCGCGCCCCGCCACAGAAATCAATCCCCGGCCCAAGACCTTCATTCGACATCTCCATGCATAAGGAAAATTAACATGACCGACATAATTAATATTAACGATAACAATCAGCGACCTCTGCAGGCTGGCGATGACGGTTCTGCACCGGCACTGACAGCCATGTCCGTAGCGGACGAACAGCGTGTGGAATTCTGGCCGCAGCACTTTGGCAACATCCCGCAGTGGATAACCCTTGAACCGCAGGTCTTTGCGTGGATGGATCGGTTCTGCGCTGACTACAGCGGCGGTATCTGGAGTTTTTATTCTCTCAGCAACGGCGGAGCCTTCATGGCTCCGGAAACGGACAGCGATGCCTTCTGGTCGCTGTTTAACGCCATGAATGGCAATGCCGCAGACATGAGCGCCGAAGCTGCAGGGATTGCGGTCTGTCTTATCGCTTACAGTCATCACGCATGCCGCACAGAATGCGATGCCATGACGGAACATTACTGGCGTCTGCGTGACTATGCGCTCAATCACCCGGAATGCAACGCCATCATGTGCATTACCGACTGAGCGTCCCGCTATGCCGTATGAACTGTCTCTTAATGCCCTGTGGGATGCGCTGGGGAAAACAACGGTCAGGGATGAGGACGGAGAGGTTGTGACCGACGAACCCTTCCTGCATTTCCCGGCAGGTACCCCTCTCTTCCATATCTGGGCATGGTTCGAATCCCTGCACAACGAGTTCGTCGTTGCCGTGAAACTGTACAACACATCCGTCCCGGATACGTCAACAGACAGGAAAAGCAAATGAATACCACCACGTGTCCCCCTGACCGCGGGGGAATATCTCCCGTCGCACAGCGCACTATCAGACGCGCACTGACCCTGCTGGAACGCCAGTTACGCAAACCCGGCGAGGCATTCACCTCCAGTCAGGCGGTCCGCGACTGGCTCCGTCTGCAGCTCACCACGCTGGAGCGTGAAGTCTTCATGGCACTCTTCCTCGATAACCAGCATCGTCTTATTGCCCATGAAACGCTCTTCACCGGCACCATCAACCATACGCAGGTACATCCCCGTGAAGTGATAAAGGCCGCACTGAAATACAACGCGGCTGCCATCGTGCTTTCACATAATCATCCGTCAGGTTATGCGGAACCTGGCCATGCCGACCGGCTGCTCACTGACCATCTGAAACAGGCACTTAAACTCGTGGATATCTGCCTGCTGGACCACCTGGTCGTGGGAGGCATGGACATCGTCTCGTTTGCCGAGCGTGGCTGGCTTTAGGGAGAGAATAATGATGAGAATCATCAGTAAACGTCAGGCAATGGCGATATACCGCCAGCATTCTGAGTCCCGGCTGTTTCGCTTCTGTACCGGGAAATATAAGTGGTCCGGCAGTATCTGCCATTACCACGGCAGGGAAGTGCAGGATATCCGGGGTGTGCTGGCCGTGTTTGCTGAACGCCGACAGGACCGCAACGGTCCGTATGTGATCCTGCGCAGCGTCACCCTGAACTGACTCACTGTTAAGGAGTTCTTACATGCAGAAAACAACCAGTGTAATCAACCATAACATCGCGGAACCCTGGTGGGGCCTCAGACGCAACGTCACGCCGTGTTTTGGTGCCCGGCTAGTACAGGAGGGTAACCACCTGCATTACCTTGCTGACCGCGCCAGCATCGCCGGGACATTTAATGACGCAGATTTACGCCATCTGGACCAGGCATTTCCGGTACTCATGAAGCAGATGGAGCTGATGCTGACCAGCAACGAACTCACGCCCCACATTCAGCGCTGCATCACGCTCCACGCAAAAGGGCTGATATGTGAGGCTGATACGCTCGGCTCCTGTGGCTATTTGTATATCGTAATTTATCCGACATCAGCAACAACCGCATAAATCCCAAACGCTTTTCCTTAATCAAACCAGCCAACAAAGAATGCAAACCATGCAAATACATTCCCTGTCCCTTCAAAGGGCTGCCTCGCCACGTCTGTCGTCAGTCGAAATCTGGCGAAAATTACTGAAGTATCTGCTGAAACAACACTACGGTCTGATGCTGAACGACACACCGTTTGGCAACGGCGAAGTGATCCAGAAGCACATTGATGCGGGAATTTCACAGTGTGACGCGGTGAATTTTATCGTGGAAAAGTACAACCTGGTGCGTACTGACCGTCACGGCTTCAGCGTGAAAGAGCAGTCTCCATTTATCGGCAGCATTGATATGCTCCGCGCCCGGAACGCTACCGGGCCGATGACCCGCAAGGGATATAAAACCGTTACTGACATCACAGGCGGCAGATTCAGCGGAGAGAGATAATGACGTTAGCCCTGATCGTTGACGACGGCACCGTCAGCGATCAGTCCCTCAGGCGCCAGTACAACGACTGGCGCTTCTATCAGATCTCCATCAGCTGATACAGATGTTCGCTCAGACAACGCGTATGGCGGTAACACCTTAACGGAGATATCTGTCTGCAGTAGAAGAGGGTGCGGCAGGACGCCACCAGAACATCAGGGGCCGTATCATCTGCCAGGAGAGAGCTTAATTCCGGGGCGTTCAGTAAAATGAAACACTTCTCCGGGAGTATGCCACCGGCATTCCCTTTCGGAAAATAACCGCCCAGATACAGTAAGACGGCCAGCAGGCGAAACTGCCGGGTGAGTACCGCTTCAGTGTCCCGGTAATGTGCGGCTATCCACAGGCATTCCCGCAGCATAAATCGCCGGGTCCGTTGGGTGAGGTCACCGCCTTTGTCATACCAGCGTTCGACGATATCCCTGGCAGAGCGAATGGAGTCATTACCCGTTGTCGCAGTTTGCCACGACCGTGCCAGAAGCGTTGAGATATCCATGGATTAACGTCGCGCCTGCGAAACGGCTGCGGGAGTATTGCGGACACCAGGCAGATAAATATTGCGAACCAGCTTCAGGAGGAAAAAAACATCGCTCAGGTTGCTCACGCCGGGTACCAGATGGCGAAAGGCTATCCGCACACGAAAACGCGCCCGGACCGCCTGCCGGTCATTCACCCTGCGCCGGTACAGGCCCAGAAAGTGACGGCTTTCCACCAGCGCATGCCTGACCAGCGCTCGTCTGACAGACCGGTACTGCGTCTGTGTACTGAGTGCCAGAATATCTGCAATTACGTCGGTATAACTGACAGCCCGGATATCGTAATAATCCGGGCTGTGCGTGATTGACGCCGGGTTATTCACCCACAGGTAATCCTGTCTGTCAGAGAAATAAAACCGGCCATCTGCGGCGGCAAGCTGTATTGTCCAGAGAATGTCCTTGTGACTTTTCCCTTCCTGGAGTCGCAGGTCATGCTCGCGAATGTACGCTGAACGGATTATCTGCAGCCACAGATAATGCGGCCATTCTCTCTGACTGACGCAATGGCGTATCCACTGCTGACCCGTCAGCGTCTGACCGTAAGGCTGTCTGCGGTGAACGGTATGCCGCAGATGTCCGGCGCTGTCTGTATGCCGGGCATTGAAAAGGACGACATCGGCCTGTGCTTCGCGGGCTGTGCGTAGCCGCTCCTGCAGAAAATCTGCCGCAACCCGGTCATCCGCATCCAGGAACACCACCCATTCACCACGGTGAATCGCCAGTGCAGTATTACGGGCAGCATACACGCCCCGATTTTCCTGACGAATGAGAATAAGCCGTTCATCTGTAATGGCGCTGAGTACCGTCCATGTGTCGTCGGTGGAGCCATCATCCACAACAATGATTTCATTACTGAGCGTTGTTTCGCCAAGCAGTGTCTGGACCAGAACCCCGATACTGTCAGCCGCATTGAAGGCAGGAATGATGACGCTGATATCGATGTTGATTTTCATTGAACAAAGGGAATGTAAGCAGAGGGAAACTTAAGAGCTGTCACCCCATCAGGGGCAATAACCTGCCGGGTAAGAAACATTATCAGGAAGAGCGTTCCGGTGATTTTCGTACTGAGGGGGATACCACTCGTTTTTCTCTGATTTCCTGGTTAACCACCATCAGACAGTCATCGCAGAATTCTTTATCCAGCCCGAAAATCCGGTCCAGAACGCCTCTTTTCTTGTTACATCTGGCACATCTTTTCATTCCATCACCTGCTGTCGCATTCCCATGCCGTGCCCGCAGGACAAAAGAAAGTCGCCCGCCAGAAGACAGGAAATAAATTAATAAACAATACGTTAAATGAGTTTTTGGGAATTTATCACAGGCACTACCGGGCCGGATAATTCATTTTGCAGATCAATTTTTACTAATCGATCGGTTTAATCGATCATCTTTTTCACTCTGCTTTACACGCCACCCACGTTCCTGCTCTCTTTACAGGTGCGATCAGTTTTTTGAACTACTGGAAAGGATGCACTACCAGTTGGATAGTCAAACCATTCCCGATAACTGGCACTATGTGTAATAGAAAATCTACAAAATTTATTAATGCTTTGAATGGCTGCTATAAGCGAACAGCGGAAATTGGCAGTTGAGTTGCCGCTGGTATTACTAGTATTGCCGTGTTTTAATTAATGGGGAGCAGGTCAAATCGTGAGTTTCCATCGGCAAAACCTCATTTTTTGATGAGGCGAAAGTTATGGCGATATTTGGTTTATAAATGGAGTTGGGTTCCTGGTGAGGGGCAAAGAGTTGAATAGATGCCCCGTTAATGGCTTCAGGATTAAAAAATAAGCGCCGTGTGAATTTGGTGCTCCGGTGGAAATATTGATTTTAATAGTTGATATAAGCTATTAGTAAATTTAGTGCTACGTTCGCTTAAGTCAACATATAACGGTTTGTCAACCCTTCCGTTTTTGTCTTTTATGTCCTCAAGAATATCTCTTTTATCTCTACTACTTAGACATAAAAGGAAGTATTCATACTCGCTGAAGATTTCATTTATCGTTTCACTACTAAAATTCTTATCTGAACTTTCGTTCGCTATATTGAAAACCCTCTCTAAGGGTGAACTTTCAAGTAAGGATGATAAATAAGAAACTCGATCTTCAATTCCAAGATTTTGATCACTAGCTGTAGCGATAGTCATTATTCCTGCAAAGTATAGTAGTTTTCTGGAGAATCTTAGCTTTATATTTCTTGTTCCCCATGACTTTCCATCAGCATCTACTTTGTGCTGAAAGTCAGTAGTTATAGTTCTATAATATCTAATTATATCGTTCAATAGATATTTGTCGATTTTCCCATCACTTGATGAATTTAAATACTTATTAATAAGTGTTTTTTTATAGCTATCGAAAAGCAATTCATTATAAATAGCTTTTCCTTCTAATAAAAATAACATACGCCTTGTTAAAGATTGATTTGTATCCTGATTTCCACCAATGTTTGCAAGGATGTTATCGAAGACATCGACTGCTTCAGCACCGAAAGTACCAGTATCACCTGCCTCTTTTTTAATATATTTATTTATACATTCTTCTATTTCTTTCTTTTTTCCTAGCATAAACTCTTTCGTTGACAATTTATCACAAAATATAAAAAGGTCCATATCAGACTCTACTGATGCTTCAAGTCTGCCAAAGGATCCTGTTGTTATAATTGTGAACTCTAAATCCTTATGCACTTCAAACATCGAATCCAAATCTTGCTTAAGTTTTGATAATATATCTTTACTATAGGAAATTGATGACTCTATAGTTGTGTGTTTTTCCACTAAGTCATTGTAAGACATGCTATTTTCTCCACTTCAATTAAAAATTTACTTCCCGGTAAATGTTAAGTTCATCATTATCAATTGTTTTTTTATATTTGCTATTTATATATCTTTTTTTAATATTTTCTTCATGTAACACCACTTCATATTTTCTTGTTGTATACTCTAAATCATGACCTTTTATACAAGATGGCATATCATTATTTTTTAATGCTGATAGCCATTTGAACAAGATTGAGTACTTACCTCTCCAGCTCTTTTCTTCCGCAAAAAGATCTTTGTGTTCAATTTTGTTGTATTCAATAAAGAAAATCTGGCTTACTTTGTCAGACAAGATTCCATGTTTTGTATTTATGAAATTTTTGTAAACAAATTGCTTCGTTCTCCAGAAATCGTCCAAAGTTTGCAATCTTTTTGATTTGCTTATGCAAGCATTATCTATAAATGCAGCTTTAGCAATAGATATCCTGTTTAAAACATTGCTTTGATTTATTCCTTTATATTCAACGCATCTTATAATACCATCTATTGTGTCGGCATTTATTTTACTATTGAATATATCTGCACCATCGACTTTTGTTTCAAAATTAAGAAGGCTTATAATAAAATTGATATCAAAATTCTTAGAGAGAACGTCTTTTAATCCGCTATCCTTCCAAGCACTGCCATTAATAATATTTTCGCCAATTTCATGGTGTCCATACCCAAAGTGCTTTTGGATGTAAGGCTCAGCACTGTGTGATAGTGGTATATGACCTATATCATGAAGTAATGCTGCAGCCACGATATGCTCTTTTAGCTCGTGGCTATAATTTCGTTCGGTTGCAATGTAATTAGCTATTCCTGCAACAAATAATGAATGAGATGCTCTATTTCTATCTATGTTAGGTAGATAATTTCTTTCACTATAATCAATGGCACCTAAAAAGGATATATCAAATAGCCGCTTAAAAGCAGCTGTATGAATTATACCTAACAATGTTTCGGACTTTTGCAGATCTTTAACCCAATATCCGATACTTTCTTTTTCAATGTCATAATCATTGCCAGGGATGTTAAAAAACTGTTTCATACACTCCCTCTAAAATCACCTGTGAAAAGTTCACTTTAACATCTAATCGCCCCTTTTGCGTACTAAATCTAAGCATGAATGCACATTATCACTTGAAATCATCCGTACTGTTAAAAGACAAAACGCCTCTTCTATGTGTCTTCCCCTATATGTATCAAATAGTTACACTCTATAAATGTGTGGTAGAAAGCTAAAATGAAAGATAACAAGCCACTGTATTGGCTCAAAGCAGCCTAAGTTTGTCTGTAGTGGTGTACCGATTTTGGCCACATAAGCAGAACTGAAAAATGTCCGCTCCTGGCCCGGAGCGGACAGAAATCAAGGTCACAAGGTCCGCTGTGAGCGAGGAACGGACCTTAGTGTTTCAAACGGTTGCACAGTGGTAAGGCCTGTAGTCAGGTGCTTACAGGCGCGCCGCATTTGGTAGTGTGGTTTACAGCACCATTTTCAGGGCTGATATTAGGAAACCGACCGGTTCATTTGGTGGAATATCCTGGAGAGCGGCCCGCATGCGTCTGCGCCCTCAGCTCTTAGGCTGCGTGAACGTTTATTGCTTCAAGAGGGAATGGAGGAAACATGGGGGTTAAATTTCGCACCTGATGATGTGTGTCATACCTGCTATAGCCCTGTTTGTACTAATGTAATATTGACTCTTTATCGTACGAGTGGTAATGATTTGTTACATTCATAATTTAACAGGCAGTTTATGACTCTTCTGGTGACGGCTGAATGTGTTGACGATCTGTTAAAAGATGTCCATCAGGCGATCCTGACTGACGGACTCTGGAATACTCCCACTAAAGGAGCAAATATTGAGATTCTGGGAGCCTACCTGATTCTCACCGATCCTCGCCGCAGAATAAGCAGGACAGAATCCCGCGGTAAAATTATCAGCTGTCTGGGGGAATTGCTGTGGTACCTCTCAGCACGGAACGATCTCGATTTCATCCAGCACTTCATACCTCGCTACGTAAAATACGCTGAATCCGACGGCAGAATACATGGGGGATATGGTCCGAGATTATTTAGTATGCACGGGCTGTATAATCAGCTGGAAAATGTCATCAGTCTGCTGCAGGAGAAAAGAACCACTCGACGCGCACTGATACAACTGTTTGATGCCTCAGATCTGGTTACGGATAATCCAGAACAGACAGAATATGCCGATATTCCGTGCACGATATCGTTGCAATTTATTGTCAGACAAGACGCACTGCATCTTTTTGTCTGTATGCGCTCTAACGATGCCTTTATGGGCTTACCCCATGATGTGTTCGCCTTCACGATGTTACAGGAACTGGTCGCCCGCCTCACCGGGTGCAAACTGGGGCATTATCATCACTTCGTCTCAAGCCTCCATATCTATAAAGAACATTTTGAACAAGTAAAAGCGCTACAGCAAGAAGGCTTTATGAGTACCTTGCCGGTGATGGGTGATATGCCTGAAATTCAATCCTTAAAGGACATTACAGTCATCCTTGAAGCAGAAAAGGCTCTGCGGGAGAACAAGGAATTTGATATCGATACCATGCCCCTAAGTGACTACTGGAAGGATTTGCTGCGCGTGATAAAGACCCATTTTTTGTTGCGTTCACATACGTCGGCACACGATGAGCTGGCCCGCCGGGAGCTGACTGCACTGAATAATCAGGAATACCGATTTATTTTTGACGGGAAAATATAATGAACAGACACAGTCAGGCCAGCCAGTTGGTCGCCGCTCTTCAAAACTTCAGTCGCGATGAACATCCCCTGAACGGACTAAGTTCTCCGGCTCACTATAATGTATTAGCCTTTCAGATTATCGACAGTATTCGCCGCATTCGCTATATGGCAACTCTGACATCACGAACCGATTATATGGATCCGCTAAGAAAAGAGCCAAACTCAGATTTATTTGATCCTCTTCGTGCTGCGTGTTTGCATCTGCGTGACAACAACTATGACGAAGCCTGCTGGCTGGTTTTCCTAGCCACGCATTTTGGCCGGAGTAATAAAACTGGCTGGGTTTTGTGCCGCGATATTTACAGTGGACTGGGTACCCAGACGTGGACATGGGATGCCATAACGGATGACTTTGATGCTTTTGAACATTGGTTTGCCAGCGTTTCTGATGAGCTGACTCTACACAGCAGTCTCAGGCAGTATGGTAACCACCGCAAATATGAAACGAAAAAATATCATTCACGTCGTTCTATACCTATCGTTTTTCGTTCTTATCTCGGATTCATCGGTGCGACATACAGCCACGAGGCCCGGTTTGCAGAAGCAAGGAGTCTCGCGGCTACACCTGCTACTCTTTTCGAATTGCTATATTCAGGCCTGAATGCGGTGGTTTCATTCGGACGAACCGCCCGATTTGATTATCTGACTATGCTAAGAAAAACCGGGCTCATCGAGGCAGAACCGGGGCATGCTTTTTTGAAGGGAGCTACCGGCCCTCTCCAGGGAAGTCGGCTACTGTTCAGTAACAGCCGGAGCGCCGGTGACAGACTAGAGACTCTGAATGATAAACTGGCAGAGCTTGCCGAAATTATCCCTGCACCTTATCTCAGGATGCAGGTCATTGAAGACGCACTGTGTAACTGGCAGAAGTCACCTGATCGCTACGTCTATTTTGGCGGATGAACTTATACAATATCTTCTTTACTGAATCTCACCTTAAGCCGGTTAAGGTGAGAAAAAGGAATGTTGCCCTCATGTTGTAAGTACCCGAGTACAATCCCTTTTGATACACCCATTTTCCTGGCTGTGCGGACGATGTCCCTCCAGTGGCGAACACCATAGCGCCTGAGTTGCTGCCTGTATTCTTCCGGAATGAGGACGTCTACCGCAAACGTATCGGCTTCTTTTTCCTCTTCTGTCGTCAGGCCTTCTTTACCTTCCGCACGGACCCGCACTGCCTCATGCAGAATGAGATGCCCGATCTCATGAAACAACGTAAACCAGAAATGGTCATCGGTGAGATAGCGGAAACTCATGACAAGCGTGGCGCGGTCTGGAGTGAAAAAGCAGGTGGCACCACTGGCCCGACATCCCCTGGGCGTTGGCAGCACGATTAGCGAAACCCCAGCAGTCGCGAGAAGCCGGCGAATATGGGGGATAAAAATACCCATATCAGGTTCGTTTGTTGCTCTCCGAAGTTCCGGCAAAAGCGCCTGCAGCGCCTTTTTATTCCATTCTGCGCAGACCTGTTTTGCACTCAGCTGTTCTGCCCGGGTCAGCCATACCAGATCGGCGACAGGCTCAGTCGTCAGATTCAGTGATTTACGAAAGGCGACCAGTGGAGCATCAGAATGTATTTTGTGAAAAAACTCACTCACGGAGTGTATACCGAAGAACGACAGACAGTGCTGGAATTTACTTTCCCGCGTTGTGGTTTTCGGGATCCAGCCAAACTCCATCATATCTCGTACGGGCAATGATTCCAGCCAGTCGCTGTTCACTTTCTGGATATGTTCTATTTGCTGGCGATAAGCATCTTCGCGCCTAATCCAGAAATCCGTCGATACGCTGAACAGATCTTCGAGTTTGTCGGCCAGGGACGGATTCAGTCGGAGTTTCCCTTCAAGAAGTTGCTGACCCCGATCAAGGGACAAACCTATCTTCTTACTCAGCTCCTCATCAGAAATCCCGTGTTCATCCATCAGATCTATAATCGTATCACCGGGTGGAGATACCCAGTCAGGCTGGAAGTCCTGCGTTACCATCATTTCACATCACCTATGAACACTAACCGTATCCGGCTGACCTGGGACCAGTCAATCGTATTGTCCTGATTTTTGGGCTGAACCGTATTCCCACAAACAAATCCCATTTTTTTATCACCGAAAAGGGTAATTGTAATACACTCTTCCCCTTCCTCAAAGCATACCTCCGGCGAACCGACGGGCAACGCTAATATGTTGTCCGCCACGGCGATATCGGAAAGGCGTGCGCGTAGCTTGGATGCCAGTTTTTCACCAAGGTTCTCATTTGCATTGTGCATACTCTCACAAAGAGCTCTTAACTTTTTGCTTTGAAAGGTAATGAACAAGGTTATCCACTTTTAATTTTTCTCATTGCTACGTTTATAGCAAACTTACCGTTCAATCACAAAATGCGATGCGCCATCGCAATGGACTCAGCATATATTTAATGTTAATGATAGCGCTTAAAATGACGGATACGTAGCGGGAATCATGAAAGATAAACATCAAGAAACCGAAGCACTGAAAGATGTGTTAGCTGAAATGCAACGGCAGGATGACAAATGGGGAGCAGACCGCAATCTGGATCCTTTCATCTGGGGTGCCATCCTTGGGGAGGAAGTGGGAGAGTTTCATCAGGCCGTTCTCCATGACCGTTTTGGGGGAAAAGCAGCCGGTACCAGCAGAGAAGAAGCGGTGCAGATTGCTGCGGTCGCGCTGCAAATCATTGAATATTACGATCGCGTAAAAACCCGCTGATCACCGACCATTGTCCTCTTGGCATCGCCTCGTATTTTTTCTGCGCTCCTTGACCTCGAGGAATGAGTGTCATCTTCTTAAGACGAGTCTGGACGTCATGCTTGAACCACAGGACGCTGCCCTGTGCCAGAACAGTCGCGCCTAAAGCCAGCATGCCATCATATGGACCGCAAGCCTTTACTGAAGATGGCGCTCCGGCCCCAGAAAGACTTTTGGTTTTCGGTCATTCGGTCCTAGGCATTCTCAATTCTCTGCAGACACTCATTGCACAAATCAGTCCAGGCTTCTGCGGAGCCCATCCTGTTGATCAGGGCGTAACTGTCGATCATAACCAGGTCATTGATTTTTTTTTCGAAGAAGGGCCTCCTCGTGCAAGGGCAGTGAGCAATATCCATTGCGATCTCACCTCATCTATAAAGTTTTCAAGGCCACTTATCATCGCATCAAATGACTGCTTCCTAGGTGGTCAGTTAAGGCAACCAACTTAGTGGCACGACGTAGGCCGCAATGGCCGTCACAACCATTACTCCGTCCAGCAGCGTGCCCAACGCTATGTAAGAGGAGTACGAATGCGTCTCACAAACCACTGGATTATCCACGATAAGATCTCAATTGACACGGTAGCTCAACGACTCGGCTATGCCTCACAGGCAGGGTTTAGAAGAGCTTTAAGCGCATCAATGGATATCCACCGGGCGCTATGAGGCAACGTTCAGCGAGAAGCATTAATAAAGTAAATGATTGAACGTTATATCTATCATTTTCTGGATTCGCTGCAGGGGGGCCGCGCATACCCTGAATCACTTAAAAGTGTAACTCTCAGGGTTCGAACGACTATATCTGGCACATAGCGGCCAGAGTTGGGGTGGGCTGGTCCGCTCTAAGCGAGGAGAGGAAATCGCAGTCGTTGTCACAATAGATGAGGGTCAACTTAAGTTGTGTTCTGTTACTCAATGGTGAGCAGGTCAAGTCTGTTTTTCAGTGTGACGACTCAACTAGATATCACCACACACAGTCGCAATCTCGTATTCTTTTCTCATCAAAGGGAGAAAAAACTTTTAGGCACCCAAATAGGCACCTAAGAAAAGTTGAACTAGCAGTTATTCAATTAAATTCAATTTATTACACAACCAATTCAGACTCCGCCAGCCCACCAAAATTCTCCATCGGTGATTACCAGAGTCATCCGATGAAGTCCTAAGAGCCCGCACGGCGCAAGCCCTGCGGGCTTTTTTGTGCCTTCAATTTGTCCCGCAAAATCTCAAGCAAACTAATTTAATCTGAACTTTTTAGGCCCATTGATAGGCCCAACGAAAAGCTCTATTGTTTTCGTTGGGCCTAAAAGCATGGAGACGACTCATGGCAAGACGAACCAAGCCGTTAACCGATACGGAAACCAAAGCCACCAAACCTAAAGATGCCGATTACCAGCTATATGACGGCGACGGGCTTACTCTATTAATAAAGTCCAGTGGTAGTAAGCTCTGGCAGTTCCGCTACTATCGACCTCTGACCAAACAGCGAACTAAACAGAGCTTCGGTGCCTACCCTTTTTGACCTGCTCCCCGTTGATTAATACACCACGATGTTAGTAATGTCTTCATAAGCCACATGAGGACATCCCCATGAAGAAGCGTTTTTCCGACGAACAGATCATCAGTATCCTCCACGAAGCTGAAGCCGGGGTTTCTGTCCGTGAGCTCTGCCGTAAGCACGCCATTTCCGATGCCACCTTTTATACCTGGCGCAAGAAGTATGGCGGTATGGAGGTGCCCGAGGTTAAGCGCCTGAAATCGCTTGAGGAAGAGAACGCAAGACTCAAGAAGCTACTTGCCGAAGCCATGTTGGATAAGGAGGCACTTCAGGTGGCTCCGGGGCGAAAGTACTGACGACAGGCCAGAAGCGGGAAGTCGTTGAGTTTATGTGTGATGCGACCGGTCTGTCGCAACGTCGTGCCTGCAGGCTTACAGGTTTGTCCCTGTCGACCTGCCGCTATGAGGCTCAGCGTCCGGCAACTGATGCGCATTTATCAGGGCGCATCACTGAGCTGGCACTGGAGCGCAGGCGTTTTGGCTACCGCCGCATCTGGCAGCTGCTGCGTCGGGAGGGCCTTCACGTCAATCACAAGCAGGTATAACGTATTACCACCTTAATGGACTGAGCGTAAAACGCAGACGACGCCGTAAAGGACTGGCGACCGAGCGGTTTCCGCTTCTGTGGCCGGATGCGCCGAACCTGACATGGTCGATGGATTTCATTATGGACGCACTGGCCAACGGTCACAGGATCAAGTGCCTGACCTGTGTGGATGATTTCACAAAGGAGTGTCTGACGATCACCGCCGCTTTCGCGATTTCAGGTGATTAGCTCGCGCATATTCTGGACAACATCGCACTATTTCGGGGCTACCCGGCGACAATAAGAACCGATCAGGGCCCCGAATTTACCTGCAGCGAACTGGATCAATGGGCCTTTGAACATAGTGTTGAGTTACGCTTAATCCAGCCGGGCAAGCCAACTTAGAACGGATTTATAGAGAGTTTCAACGGTCGCTTTCGGGATGAATACCTGAATGAGAACTGGTTCAGCGAAGTTCTTCATGCCCGGAAAATTATTCATGACTGGCGGCATGACTATAACGAGTCCAATCCTCATTCATCGCTGAATTACCAGATGACATCTGAATTTGCAGCAGGCTGGCGAAACAGGAAACATGAAGAAAAATCAACCTGAAGGTTATATCTAATACTGGAGGCAGATCAATAAAACGAAACACCAGCAGGCAGATGATTTCCCAGATAAAAGCAACAGCCATTCAGGTTACAGCCTGGAATTGCGATCATTTATCCCCAGAGATATCTATAGATTTAATTTTTTCAATAGCAACAACATTTCCAGACATCGCTTCATTGAGAACTTGTACAGCAGAACTAGCATCGCGGTTCTTAATGGACATGTAGACCTTAATATGAGCCTCCACGCTCTCAAGAGTAATACCCAGTGCACGGTTGAGCTCTTCAAGATAATAGTAATAGATATCTTTAATTGAGCTCATAACATTGTAAAAGACACTATTATGAGAGGCCTTGACAATGGCCAGATGGAACTCGTAATCCGCTTCTGAATACTTTTTATAGTCACCCTTGTTGATCAGCATATTGTTCAATGCTTCTTCGAGCTGACGAATATCGTCTTCGGTAGCGTTCAAGACCGCGAGTTCCACACATTTAAATTCCACGGTTTGGCGGAAAATCATCATATCGTGAAATTCTTCGCGACTCAGGTGCATGATTGGACGGGGCTCGTTACTCAACATGTGTGGAGTGAAGTTTTCGCTCACGTAGCTGCCGCTACCCTGCCGTGTCACCACTATCCCAAGATCACGAAAACGCTGTACCGCACTACGTACACTGACACGGCTAACGTTAAATGAGGCAGTTAGCTCCGCTTCCGAAGGTAAACGACTACCTGGCGCCCAGCTGCCGTCCAGCAGCTTGCTGCATATCTGATCATAAATTTCATTTACAACATTTTGTTTTTGAATGGATTTTATGCTCAAGATGGGTATCCGTTAAGATGTCGCTGAAGTAATTTATTGTATAACACTTCACTTTTAAGAACAAAGCGCCCGGCTGGGCGCTTTTCACCGTTAATCGAAACGAATGAGCACCTTAGCAGAGACATTTTTGTCTGTGGCGGTAATCAATGCGTCTTCAATTTGCTGGGGCGGGAACTCGGCGCTGATAAGCGGGCGAGGATCGACACGACCATCTTCCAGCCAGCGTACCGCGGTGATGAACTCACCGATAAAACGGAATGACCCGACCCAATTGAGTTCTTTAACCAGCATCGGAGACACTGGCCAGCTTACCGGGCTGGCGCCCATCCCCACCTGAACGATGGTGCCTGCAGGGCGGGTGAAATCGACGGTGGATGTCACGGCAATCGGCGCGCCAGAGGCCTCAAACACGACATCAAAATAGCCTTTATGCTGCTGATAATAGACAACCTGTTCTTCAACCCGCGGATCCATCACCGCAGTGGCCCCCATCTGTCGAGCCAGTTCCAGGCAGCGAGGGCTGAGATCGGACGCCACCACTTCAGATGCTCCTGCACTGCGCGCCGCCGCGACGATCAGACAACCAATGGGGCCTGCGCCAATCACCAGTACGCGTTTGCCGGTCAACTGGCCCGCCTTTTTTACTGCATGAATAGCGACCGCCAGCGGTTCCGAAAAGGCCATCACGTTTGCAGGCACGCGCCTATCGTAAGGAATACATTGCTCCGGTTTTACCACCACGTATTCAGAAAAACCGCCATTCACATGTGGATTGAACTGCGCGCTGCCCATAAAGCACATGGAGCCGCACAGATTTTGATGGCCGGAAAGGCACATCTCGCACTGATTGCAGGGGCTGGACGGGTTCACAGCAACCGTCTGGCCAACTTTCAGCTCGCTGCCTGCTGGCACTTTGCTGATCACGCCAACAAACTCATGGCCAATCACCATCGGATGCTTGAGGACAGACATCCCCGCGCGGCCATGCTGATAGTAGTGGATATCAGAGCCACAGATGCCGCCGCAAGCGACCTTCACGACGACATCATATTCATCATGCTCGATTTCACGTGATTCATAGCGTACGTCTTTTTCCGCATGGGCCAGACAAGCGTTACAGGTTATTTTTCCCATTTTGATGATGACCTCATTATTTGTTGGCAGTTGCCGGATTAATGGTATTCTTATCCACGGTGTCGGCATTCTTTTTTTCAGGCAGGATCACTTCAATCTTTCCCACCAAGAATATGTAGGCTAATAAGCCCAGTCCGGCGACGCCTGCGATATACCACATGGCGTACTGGAAGTTTTGCGTGCGCTGGAGAATAACCCCAATAACAATTGGGCTAACGATCCCAGAAAGGTTCCCGCAAATATTTAAAAAGCCGCCCATCGTGCCGAGGAAATTACGAGGAATCACATCGCTCCAGACCACCCAACCCAGGTTTGAAAAGGCGTTAGCAAAGAACGCAACAGACAGAATGATAATCGCAATAACCGGCTGGTTTTCAAAGAAATTGACCAGACCGATAATCATGGTGACGCATAGGCCAGCCATAACGGGTAATTTTCGTGCCAACGTTCGGGATTTTCCTTTTTTCAGCAGCATGTCGCTTAGCGTACCGCCACAAAGCACCCCCAGCATCGCCATAATATAGGGAAGCATAGCACCCACCCCGGCTTTTGAAATAGAGAGATGCAGCCCTTTTTCCAGGTAAACAATAAACCAGGTCAGGAAAAAATAGAGTGTAGACGAGCAGGCAAACTGGGTGATGAACAGGCCCCAAATCGTTTTTTTGCTGAGGAAGAACTTAATATCTTGCCAGCTGATTTTTGCACTCACGGAGGATTGGTTCGCCGAACCATAGCCGCCGCCTGCTTTGATATAATCCAGTTCTGCCTGGTTCACAGCGGTGCTGTGCTGTGGATCGCGGTAATACATAAGCCAGTAGATGCCAAACAGAATCCCGGCGCCCCCGGACAGATAAAACGACATTTCCCAACCGTAATTAGCCACAATAAAGGCGAGGGCAGGTGTCAGCAGCGCGAGACCAAGGTATTGTGCACTGGAATAAATCGCGGTCGCACGGGCTCGCTCATGGTCTGGGAACCAGGTTGCGATTATTTTCGTGTTAGACGGGAAGGACGGTGCTTCGGCAACACCAATTAATGCGCGGCAGGCCAGAAGCATGGCAAATGAAGCGGTTGCCGTCGCGAATAAATGGTGTGAGGCGAACCCCATCATAAAGGTAAAAATACTCCACAGAATAATTGCACCACCGTAAAGAATACGTGAGCCAATGCGATCAAGAACATAGCCGACAGGAATTTGACTGGCGGCGTAGGCCCAGGTAAACATGGAGAAAAGCAAACCCAGTTGTGTTGGCGTCAGACTGAAATCATTCTGGATATTCGAACCAGCAACGGCAAGATTGGCGCGATCCATATAATTAATTGCAGTCACAATAAACAGCAATGTGAGAATAAAGAGTCGTTGTCTTGAAGCCTTCATAATGATACCTGTGTTATATCGGCATGCATCGGGGTGAACACATGCCATCAATTTTAAAGGCGAGTAGGTAGAGTACGGGCGGCTTATAACACGGCGAGCCAGCCACCATCGACGTAAATAATCTGCCCGTTGATATAATCGGATGCTCTGGATGATAAGAAGACGGCCGTGCCGATAAGCTCATCCGGACGACCCCAGCGCTGAGAGGGGTTGCTGCTTTTCACCCAGGCGTCGAACTGTTTGTCTTCGATAAGTGCAGTGTTCATATCCGTCAGAATGTAGCCCGGCCCAATGGCGTTGGTCTGGATATTAAACTGTGCCCATTCTGCGGCCATCGAGCAGGTGAGCATTTTGATACCGCCTTTTGCCGCCGTGTACGGGGCAACGGTCGGTCGTGCAGCCTGGCTGGTAAGCGAGCCAATATTAATGATTTTGCCGCCACTGTTACGGGCCATCATCCGTTTTGCCGCCGCGCGGGACACCAGAAATGCGCTGGTCAGGTTAGTGTCGATCACCTTCTGCCAGTTTTCCAGCTCCAGTTCGACCATCGGTTTACGGTACTGAATACCGGCGTTATTGATCAGGATATCCACACTGATCCCTTCTGCATCGAGTTTGCTAAAAGCCGCCTCAATCGCCTGTTCATCGGTGACGTCAAAAGCCACGCCTTGTGCGTCGTAACCCTTGCTTGTCAGTGTATCCACGGATTCGGCCAGCAGTGTGTCGCGAATATCATTCAGGATGACCCGTGCGCCTGCAGCGGCAAGGCCCTCTGCGTAGGCAAAGCCCAGTCCGCGTGCAGAACCCGTCACCAGCGCCGTTTTCCCGGTTAAATCAAATAAAGCGTTCATGTTGTTTCCTCATTCGTTTGATTTGTATGACGACTGTCTTTTTTAAGGTTGAATTTTCATCCTGACAAAATCAACAGTTCACCTATGAATTTGCAACAAGGATCACAAACAGCTCCACTTTGCGATCATGTTATTAATATTAAATGATTGAATTATAAGTATTTTTTTAATTTTAAGTGAACGCAATTTGATCGCTATCACAGAATGGCACTCTAAGCGATCCTTTGTAAAAGAAGCGTGATATAACAGCACCAAGTTGTAGGACAACTTACAAATATGCACCATGTCATCCACAACGGTATGACATGCGGTAAATTCGCTGAGTTGAGGAGAGAAAGTGAGTAACCTGAAAATCACTAACGTGAAAACGATTCTGACGGCGCCGGGCGGCATTGATTTGGCGGTCGTTAAGATAGAAACCAATGAGCCGGGGCTGTATGGGCTGGGATGCGCGACCTTTACGCAGCGTATCTTCGCGGTAAAAAACGCGATCGATGAGTACATGGCGCCTTTTCTGATTGGCAAAGATCCGACCCGTATTGAGGACATCTGGCAGTCAGGCGCGGTGAGCGGTTACTGGCGCAATGGCCCGATCATGAACAATGCATTGTCCGGCGTGGACATGGCGCTGTGGGATATCAAAGGTAAGCTGGCGGGGATGCCGGTTTATGATCTGCTGGGCGGCAAATGCCGTGATGGGATCCCATTGTACTGTCACACTGACGGTGGCGATGAAGTTGAAGTGGAAGATAACATCCGCGCCAGAATGGAAGAAGGCTACCAGTACGTTCGCTGCCAGATGGGAATGTATGGTGGTGCGGGGACCGATGACCTCAAACTGATCGCCACGCAGCTGGCACGTGCGAAGAACATTCAGCCGAAACGTTCACCGCGCAGCAAAACGCCTGGCATCTACTTTGACCCGGACGCCTACGCCAAAAGCGTTCCGCGTCTGTTCGACCACCTGCGTAACAAGCTCGGTTTTGGCATCGAATTTATTCATGATGTCCATGAGCGCGTCACCCCGGTGGCCGCCATTAACCTTGCAAAGACACTGGAACAATATCAATTGTTTTATCTCGAAGACCCAGTCGCGCCGGAAAATATCGACTGGTTGAAAATGCTGCGCCAGCAGTCTTCCACGCCAATATCCATGGGCGAACTGTTTGTCAATGTTAATGAGTGGAAACCGCTCATCGACAACAAACTGATCGACTACATTCGTTGTCATGTGAGCACCATCGGCGGCATCACGCCGGCGAAGAAACTCGCTGTCTATAGCGAACTGAACGGCGTGCGTACCGCGTGGCACGGTCCTGGTGATATTTCACCAGTCGGGGTCTGCGCCAATATGCATCTGGATCTGAGTTCACCGAACTTCGGCATTCAGGAATACACGCCCATGAACGACGCGCTGCGTGATGTCTTCCCGGGTTGCCCGGAGATTGACCTCGGCTATGCCTACCTGAACGATAAGCCTGGCTTGGGTATCGACATTGATGAAGCCGAGGCGGCGAAATACCCGTGCGAGGGGGGGATCCCTTCCTGGACAATGGCGCGCACACCTGACGGCACGGCTTCAAGACCGTAAATAATAAAGACCCGGCTTAAATTTGCCGGGTCTTTATTACAGCTAGCCACTCAAAATAATGAGTCCGACGAATCACCATAAAAATCCAACGCATAAATACTCCTTTCCCTATCAATACCGTCACCACTCTTTTTGCGCCTTCCCTTCTAAGCAACCTATAAACATCCCCAACAGAATTTATCTACTCCTGCACTAATTACGCCGCTGCCAGCCCATCGGTGATTACCAGAGTCATCCGATGAAGTCCTAAGAGCCCGCACGGCGCAAGCCCTGCGGGTTTTTTTGTTACCTGTGCGGTCATATTTTCTGTATCAATCTCGAGCATCATCTATGCTTGTTTTGCACCACGATGCCATAACGTAAAAAACCATGGTGCAAAAACATACCTAACCAATTGAAATACCAAACTAATACCGAGTAGCAACTACGCGATGGCGACGGGCTGGCGTTGTTGATTAAGCCATTCGGCAGAAAGATCTGGTTCTTCAAATACACTCCCCCGGCGCAGAAAAAAAGGGCCACCATCAGCATTGGACCCCACCCCGCTTGGTGCCAAATGCCAACGCTGCAGCCATAATGTCACCATTGCGTGATGTAACAGATGCGACTGATGGTTATCTTCGTCAGGTACGTGATGGTTCTAAAGACAAAGAAAGGCGAATCATGGGCAGATTTCAAGGTAAACGCATCCTTATCACTGGCGGTACCAGCGGTATGGGATTTGCAGGCGCACTGCGCATTGTTAGTGAGGGCGGCAATGTTGCCATTACGGGCCTCAATGATGAAAGGCTGAAGCGCGCCCGTAGTCTACTGCCTGAATCATCTCTCATTCTGAAAAACGATGCAGCCAGCGAAGCAGATATAAGCGTTCTTCAGGCAGCGATAAGCGGCTGGGGTTCACTCGACGGACTATGGCTTAATGCTGGCTTCGCAGAAGTAGGTGCTCCGGAATCGGTGACAGCGGATGCTTTTAACCGCATGATGAATGCTAACGTCCGCGGCCCGATGCTGCAGCTTGCCGCTCTTTCTGGATCCCTCAATTCAGGCGCGTCTGTTCTTGTCACCTCATCTTCATCTGTATATGAAGGTGCGGCAATGACCAGCCTCTATGCAGCAACGAAAGGCGCAGTTGTCGCAATGGTTAAAAGCTGGGCCTCTGCGCTGGCTGTGCGGGGTATTCGCGCCAATACGCTGGTACCGGGTCCGATCGAAACGAACTTTAGACATTTCATGCCGGAAGAGTCGCGTCAGCAGTTTGAGGATTTTGTTGTCAGCCAGGTCCCCCTCGGCCGGGCAGGAACCGCGGAAGAAGCCTCTGCTGTCGCACTTTTCCTGCTTTCTGATGATGCATCCTATGTCACCGGCAGTCAGTACGCGGTAGATGGCGGGCTGGTGCATTACTAGATATGGCAACACCGGCATCATTTCCTGATACAGATCCTCAAACCCCCACTGTAGAAGTGGGGAAAATAACGGCCCCTGCTTACATCAATAAACAATCCGTTACTCCAGAATCGTCCATTTTTCGCTTAAAACAGCCCGGCAACATCCGAACGCAACGAACAGATTCAATGTGCAATATCTCCCGTTACCCAGACTGCCCATCAAACCGGTGAACACCAAAATGGTTCATTTGAAAGGATAAACGTGGTATTCAGGCATGGCGGGCGCGTGAAGAATCACTGACTGTTGATGCAGCGATGACATATCAGGCCAGCGACAGCAGTGTTATGTCCCTACCGCAATCTCAACTGGGCGGGGCGTTTATTCGGATGAGAAGGACTCACTCGGGGAGGGAGGCAATAATGGCAGATTCAGAACGCGATAAACCAGCTGCCTTGTCATTAAATATCGGCAGTAAAATAAGACGACTACGGCAGTCCCGGGGGATTTCGTTAAACGATCTGTCTAAATTGTCAGGGGTTTCAAAGGGAGCGTTATCCAAACTGGAATCAGGATCTTCCAGTCCCCGAGTTGATACGCTGGACGCTATCGCCACCGCGTTACGTTTACCGGTCGGCGATTTGCTAAGCGGCAGCAGGATGTATCCCCGCTTTGAAAAATATCGCCCTGTGCCGGGCGATTATTCGCAAATGATGAAATTCCGCATCGGCCCCGGCAATACCTCCGAGATATGGTTGCTGCAAATGGAACCGCGGGTCACCATCCACAGCCCCGGACATTCAGAGGGGGCGCATGAACATATTCTGGTACACAGCGGAACTCTGCGCCTGCGCTTGAGCCAGTATGAAGTCATCACCCTGGAGCCCGGGGATTTTTATGCCTTCTCTGCAGAGATTGCGCACACGTACAGCGCAACGGAAACGGCGGTTAGCGCGACGGTGGTGATGACTCACCTCGAGCCCGGTTAACTCCGCCGCGCCATTATCGGACCTGGAGACCTGAGATATGGCGCCGGCGTTTCGGGCATCTGTTCACTTAAAGAAACAAAAACGGTCCGCTGAATGCCTGAGGGAAAATTATTTTAAAAATAAAATTAATTAAATTCAGTCGATTGATTGCGAACTGATAAATATCTTCCCCCGTCATCGGGAAACCCGTTGTTCAGTTTGCGGGTTAACTGTATTGTTATTTCGAACAGCAGAGCCGGCCTGCTTGCGCTGTATTTTCCCACAAAGCAAAGCAGGCGTAATAGCCGGAAAGCTGGCCATAATACGGTCACTTTCCTGATGATCCTGGCGTCTTTTTATTAGCGATCAATATCGCCTAACCCGGCTGTGCGCCGTGCGGCCCAATGCCTGCTCTTTTTTTATGACGAAATCAACCCACCCGCATTAAATATGTGTGACGGAGAAGATGAATGCGTAAAGTTAATTTAAAAGACAGTTTTGCTCTGTTCAGCGATTACTGGAGCCCGAAAATTGTCGGCGAAATGAATAACGAATATGTCAAACTGGCTAAATTATCCGGAAAATTTGACTGGCATCATCATGAACAGGAGGACGAGCTTTTTCTTGTGGTCAGCGGCCGCTTGCGAATGGGCTTAAGAACAGGCGATATCATTCTTGATGCCGGTGAGTTTATTATTGTGCCGAAAGGAACTGAGCATTGTCCTGAAGCGTTAACCGAAGAGTGCTGCGTCGTTTTACTGGAGCCAAAATCGACCCTGAATACGGGTAATATCGTCAATGAACGTACCGTGCGTGAACTGGATAAACTCTAATCGTCTGGCGGTGCGGAACAAACCGGGCCAGGGGAAGTTTTAGCGTTACCGGTTACCCGGCCCCCCTCTCAGGATAAGCCCCCCCCACGACATCTCGCGCCCCCCTTACACACTCCGGCCGCGTCAGCGGCCGGAGGGATAGATTTACTCCTTGTCAGAATAGGCGTCCAGCATGGCAAAGACCGCCCACCGCGCCGCATCGTCTGCAATATTGTCAGGCAGCGCATCAGCCCGCAGATTGACATAAGCGTCGGCAGCCCTTCGGATGGCAATCCCGACAGAGTGACGATCGTGCGTTGCCAGAGTGGAAGTCAGCAGGCCATCGGGATCAATGCCGAGGGCTTCTATTCGGCGAACCCCGCGTTGCGGTAGATTGGCGCGACGGAACAGCATCGGTCCCAGCACTTGTTCGCGGAAGAAGGACAGCATCCCCAGCGCTTCGAAGAGTTCGCCCCTGCCCAGTTTAACCCCGGCATAATGCAGCCAGATCCAGGCTCGGGACTCAAACCACTCCGGCGTCATGTTCGGCCAGTAAGCGCTAAATTTTGCCAGCTGGCGCTTGAGAGCATCGCTATCACGGGTAAATAGCACGGCAGGCTCCTCAACGCGCTGAGTGAGCATGTCCAGGGTGATAAATTTGAGATCGACATGCAGAAGTTGCGGGCCAAACAGACAGATCAGCAGGCGAGGCTCGCCGACGTGTTCCCCGGTGAAAGCATGTAGCAGATGGCCGAGGGTTCCGGCGAACGCCATACGCTGAGCCATGATTTCGTCATAATAGAGAGGGTCGACCACCACCACGAAATCGAGATCGGAGTATTGATCAAACCCGCCATGGATAAACGAGCCGCCGGCGAGAAGGGCGAGGATCCGCGGGTCAGACTGTAATTTAAGCTTCAGTTGCTCTGCAAAACTTCTGTGTAAATCGGGGAGCGTATTAAACATACTTTTTCCTGTTCACAAAAAAGACAAAGCATTACAGAATATCGAGTGATTGATCGGCAGACCAGATATTTCTGCAGGAGCCCTGCGCTCCCATGAGGGGCTCCCGAAACGATACTCCCCTCAAACCACCTCGCTCATCCACTCAGCAAACGCCCGAACGGCGGGAGAGAGAAAGCGCTGGTGCGGATAGAGCAACGTGACGGGTACCGGGGGCGGCTGCCAGTCCGCCAGCACTTCCACCAGCCTCCCCTCCCGCAGGTGGTCAGCAATGATATTCTCCGCCAGCTGCGCCAGCCCAAATCCTGCCAGGCACATTTTTATATAAAGCCCCGTTTCATTCACCGCGGCGGTGCCGCTGACGGGTACAGAAAAAGTCTCGCCGTGGCGAAGGAAGCGGAACTCATCGGCCCGCCTCGCCTGGCCGGAGAAATAATGCACGGCCCGGTGCTGAGAGAGCGCCTCCGGTGATGGCGGCACGCCATATTCCCTGAGATAGTCCGGTGACCCGCAGGTGACCCAGCGAAAGCGGCCCAGAGGCCGGGCCACCAGGCTGGAGTTGTTCAGCTCTCCCGTGCGTATCACGCAGTCGACGCCTTCCTGAATGAGATCGACCTGCCGATCGCTGACCCCGATCATCAGGTAGATATCAGGGTAACGTCGGTAAAAGTCTTGCAGATGGGGCATGACGATGAAATGCGCGATGCCCGCGGGCATATCAACCCGCAGGCGCCCCTGAGGCCGCGCGACAGACTCGCTCAGGCTGGATTCGCTATGTTCGATGAGGGCGAGAATTTCCCGGCACTGCGCCAGATACTGCATCCCTTCCGGAGTCAGGCTCACCCGCCTTGTGGTCCGGTTCAGCAGCCGCACCTTCAGGTATTTCTCAAGGTTTTTAATGGTACTGGTGACAGTGGAGGCCGGCAGGGAAAGGGTTTCCGCGGCACGCACGAAGCTCCCTGCCTCCGCGACGCGCATAAACATCTGCATAGCCTGGATACGATCCACCTTCTTTCTCCCCTGTAGCGAGCAGCCTACCGACAGGCGGCATGATTATTCGTTGATTATGAATAATGAAAACAATTTACGCATCTTTTTGCGCTTAATCGCCTGGCGTATCGTTGCGCTGTGGATATAGCGCGAGGGGCCAAAAATGACCATGCCCTCAATAAATATCCAGAGAATCACCACGTTAAATAACACGCATAAAGGAAAAATAATGTCCGTTCAGCCTGTCGAATTACGTAAGGCGTATCGTTTATTGCAGGTCGGGTCCACCACCATGATTTCCGCAAAATATGATGGCGTCGAAAATGTCATGTCAGCCGCCTGGGTTGGGCTGGCAGGCGAGCGAAAAGTGGTGGCCTATATCGGCCCCCAGGCCTTCACTCGTCAGCTGGTGGAAAAGAGCGGCTATTTCGTCGTGCAGATCCCCGTAGTCAGCCAGATGGCAACCGTCCTCTACGCTGGCGGGCGCAGCTATGCCGACGCGCCGGATAAAAACGACACCATCCCCTTCTTTTATCAGCCGGGGTTCGATCTCCCCCTTGTCGCCGGCTGCGCGGGCTGGCTGGTGTGCAAAGTGATGCCTTACCCGGACATCCAGCAACAGCACAATCTGTTTATGGGCGACATCGTCGCCGCCTGGAGCGATGACCGGGTATTCCGCAACGGACACTGGATCTTTGATGATGCGCCGGACGAGCTGCGGACCGTTCACTATGTCGCAGGCGGGCAGTTCTATGCCATCGGCAAAGGCAGCAAATTCGATCATGGACCGGGTAAGGACTGACCCTCCCCGGTCATGAGCATCACTGACGAGATGTCTGCGCAGCAGAGCGGCTGATACTCCGGCGCCAGACGCCGGGTGCCTGGCCATATTGGCGCTTGAAACTGCGGTTGAAGGACTGCTGGGAGTCAAAGCCGAGGGCGATCGCCACGTTGAGGATCGGCTCGTTGCTGTGGGCTAAGCGTTCGACCGATTTTTGCAGCTTTTGCGCCCGGATATACTCCCCGAGGGGGTGCCCGGTGTGTTCTTTGAAGATCCGCTGCAGGTGCCACTTCGAATAGCCGGCTCGCCGGGCAATGGTATCAATATCCAGACGGCTATCAAGATGGTTGTCGATCCAGTCGATCAGATCCTGAATGATGGCGCCAGTGTTCATCATATTTCCCCCTCGCGGCCGGTTAAAAGCATCTTTAGCAGTTGCATTAAAAGGTGGCCTGGTTTTACACAAAATGCAAGTTTTATTGTTGCATTTAAAACCCTGCCAGGATCGCGCCTTTTTTCTCCGGTGAGGATCGCACATAAAGTGCAACAATTATTCTTGCACTTAGTTAAGCGCCTTCCTACAATCGCCGCGATAGTGTATTCGAAATTGTTACAATTTTGTGGCGATGATCGACACAAATGGCCTTAAGCCAGCCCGGACAAAGGAAGTGGCGCAGCCTCTCAGGCTGCGTCTTGCCCGGCGGCTACAATGACTGGAATAAAAATAATGAGCCTGCAAAAAACCTGGGGAAATATTCACCTGACCGCGCTCGGCGCGATGATGCTCTCCTTTCTGCTCGTCGGCTGCGACGACAGCGTCGCGCAAAACGCCGCGCCGCCCGCGCCTGCCGTCAGCGCCGCTAAGGTGTTGGTGAAGTCGATCAGTCAGTGGGATAGTTTCAACGGTCGCATTGAAGCGGTGGAGAGCGTTCAGCTCCGCCCCCGCGTCTCGGGATATATTGATAAAGTGAATTACACCGACGGCCAGGAGGTGAAAAAGGGCCAGGTGCTGTTCACGATAGACGACAGAACCTATCGCGCCGCGCTGGAGCAGGCGCAGGCGACGCTGGCGAGAGCCAAAACGCAGGCCAGCCTGGCGCAAAGCGAGGCGAACCGCACCGATAAATTAGTTCATACCAACCTCGTCTCCCGTGAAGAGTGGGAGCAGCGCCGGTCAGCCGCGGTACAGGCGCAGGCCGATATTCGCGCCGCGCAGGCGGCGGTGGATGCCGCGCAGCTTAACCTCGACTTCACCAAAGTGACCGCCCCTATCGACGGCCGCGCCAGCCGCGCGCTGATCACCAGCGGCAACCTGGTCACGGCGGGCGACACCGCCAGCGTGCTCACCACCCTGGTCTCGCAGAAGACGGTGTACGTCTACTTTGACGTCGACGAGTCAACCTACCTCCACTATCAAAATCTCGCCCGCCGCGGGCAAGGCGCGTCCAGCGATAATCAGGCGCTCCCGGTGGAGATTGGCCTGGTTGGCGAGGAGGGCTACCCCCATCAGGGCAAAGTGGATTTTCTCGATAATCAGTTAACGCCGAGCACCGGCACCATCCGCATGCGCGCCCTGCTGGATAACTCGCAGCGGCTGTTCACGCCGGGTCTGTTTGCCCGCGTGCGTCTGCCGGGCAGCGCGGCGTTCCAGGCTACGCTTATCGACGACAAAGCGGTGCTCACCGATCAGGATCGTAAATATGTCTATATCGTTGATAAAGATGGCAAAGCGCAGCGACGTGATATCACGCCGGGGCGGCTGGCCGACGGTTTACGCGTCGTGAAGCAGGGTCTGAAGCCTGGGGATAGCGTCATCGTCGACGGCTTACAAAAAGTGTTTATGCCGGGTATGCCGGTTAACGCCAAAACCGTTGCCATGACCCCCAGCGCCGCCCTCAACTGATCCCTAATCAGAGAATCCAAGACATGGACTTTTCCCGCTTTTTTATCGACAGGCCAATTTTCGCCGCGGTGCTGTCGATTTTAATTTTTATCACCGGGTTAATCGCCATCCCGCTGCTGCCGGTGAGCGAATATCCTGACGTCGTGCCCCCCAGCGTGCAGGTGCGCGCGGAGTATCCCGGCGCCAACCCGAAAGTGATTGCCGAGACCGTGGCGACGCCGCTGGAGGAAGCGATCAACGGCGTTGAAAACATGATGTACATGAAATCGGTCGCCGGCTCCGACGGCGTGCTGGTGACCACCGTGACCTTCCGCCCGGGTACCGACCCGGATCAGGCGCAGGTTCAGGTGCAGAACCGGGTCGCGCAGGCGGAGGCGCGTCTGCCGGAGGATGTGCGCCGTCTGGGGATCACCACCCAGAAACAGTCCCCGACGCTGACCCTGGTGGTGCATCTGTTTTCGCCAAACGGTAAGTACGACTCGCTGTATATGCGCAACTACGCCACGCTGAAGGTGAAGGATGAGCTGGCGCGCCTGCCCGGCGTCGGCCAGATCCAGATATTTGGTTCCGGCGAATATGCGATGCGCGTCTGGTTGGATCCCAATAAGGTGGCGGCGCGCGGGCTGACCGCCTCGGACGTGGTCACGGCGATGCAGGAGCAAAACGTCCAGGTCTCCGCCGGGCAGCTTGGCGCCGAGCCGCTGCCGCAGGAGAGCGACTTCCTGATCTCGATTAACGCCCAGGGCCGTCTGCATACCGAAGAAGAGTTTGGCAATATCATTCTGAAAACAGCGCAGGACGGCTCGCTGGTCCGCCTGCGCGACGTGGCGCGCATCGAGATGGGTTCCGGTAGCTATGCGCTGCGCTCCCAGCTCAACAACAAGGACGCGGTCGGGATCGGTATCTTCCAGTCCCCGGGGGCTAACGCCATCGATTTGTCGAACGCCGTGCGCGCCAAAATGGCCGAGCTGGCCACCCGCTTCCCGGAAGATATGAAGTGGGCGGCGCCGTACGACCCAACGGTGTTCGTGCGCGACTCCATCCGCGCGGTGGTGCAGACGCTGCTGGAGGCGGTGGTGCTGGTGGTGCTGGTGGTGATCCTGTTCCTGCAGACCTGGCGCGCGTCGATTATCCCGCTGATCGCAGTGCCGGTATCGGTGGTCGGTACCTTCAGCATTCTCTATCTGCTGGGCTTCTCGCTGAATACCCTGAGCCTGTTCGGGCTGGTACTGGCGATTGGTATCGTGGTGGATGACGCCATCGTGGTGGTGGAAAACGTCGAGCGCAATATCGAAGAGGGGCTTGCGCCGCTTGCCGCGGCGCATCAGGCGATGCGAGAGGTCTCCGGGCCGATCATCGCTATTGCGCTGGTGCTGTGCGCGGTTTTCGTGCCGATGGCGTTTCTCTCGGGCGTGACCGGTCAGTTCTACAAGCAGTTTGCGGTGACCATCGCCATCTCCACGGTGATCTCGGCCATCAACTCGCTGACGCTCTCCCCGGCGCTGGCGGCCCTGCTGTTAAAGCCGCACGGCGCGAAAAAAGACCTCCCTACCCGGCTGATCGATCGTCTGTTCGGCTGGATTTTCCGTCCGTTTAACCGCTTTTTCCTGCGCAGCTCGAACGGCTATCAGGGGCTGGTGAGCAAAACCCTCGGCCGCCGTGGCGCGGTGTTTGTGGTGTACCTGCTGCTGCTCTGCGCCGCAGGGGTGATGTTTAAAGTCGTCCCCGGCGGGTTTATTCCCACCCAGGACAAACTGTACCTGATTGGCGGCGTGAAGATGCCGGAAGGTTCGTCGCTGGCGCGCACCGATGCGGTGATCCGCAAAATGAGCGAGATCGGGATGAATACCGAAGGGGTCGATTATGCGGTCGCCTTCCCCGGTCTTAACGCGCTGCAGTTCACCAACACGCCGAATACCGGGACGGTCTTTTTTGGCCTGAAACCGTTCGACCAGCGCAAACACTCGGCGGCGGAAATTAACGCGGAGATTAACGCCAAAATCGCGCAAATCCAGCAGGGATTTGGCTTCTCCATCCTGCCGCCGCCGATTTTAGGACTGGGTCAGGGCTCCGGCTACTCCCTTTACATCCAGGATCGCGGTGGGCTGGGCTATGGCGCGCTGCAAAGCGCGGTGAATGCCATGTCCGGGACGATTATGCAGACGCCGGGAATGCACTTCCCGATCTCGACCTACCAGGCTAACGTGCCGCAGCTGGATGTCCAGGTCGATCGCGATAAGGCGAAAGCGCAGGGGGTATCGCTGACCGATCTGTTCGGCACGCTGCAGACCTATCTCGGCTCGTCCTATGTCAATGACTTTAACCAGTTCGGGCGTACCTGGCGCGTGATGGCCCAGGCTGACGGGCCGTACCGCGAGAGCGTGGAAGATATCGCCAATCTGCGCACCCGCAATAATCAGGGCGAAATGGTGCCGATCGGCAGTATGGTGAATATCAGTACCACCTACGGGCCGGATCCGGTGATCCGCTACAACGGTTATCCGGCAGCGGACCTGATTGGCGATGCCGATCCGCGCGTCCTCTCCTCCTCGCAGGCGATGACGCTGCTGGATGCCATGTCTAAACAGGTGCTGCCGAATGGAATGAATATTGAATGGACGGATCTGAGCTTCCAGCAGGCCACCCAGGGCAATACGGCGCTGATCGTCTTCCCGGTGGCGGTGCTGCTGGCGTTCCTCGTGCTGGCGGCGCTGTATGAAAGCTGGACCCTGCCGCTGGCGGTGATCCTTATCGTGCCGATGACGATGCTCTCCGCGCTGTTTGGCGTCTGGCTGACCGGGGGCGATAACAACGTCTTCGTGCAGGTGGGGCTGGTGGTCCTGATGGGCCTGGCCTGTAAAAACGCCATTCTGATCGTCGAGTTTGCCCGCGAGCTGGAGATTCAGGGCAAAGGCATCATGGAAGCCGCGCTGGAGGCGTGCCGCCTGCGACTGCGCCCGATTGTCATGACCTCCATCGCCTTTATCGCCGGGACCATTCCGCTGATCCTCGGCCACGGCGCAGGGGCGGAAGTCCGCGGCGTCACCGGGATCACGGTGTTCTCCGGGATGCTGGGGGTGACGCTGTTCGGTCTGTTCCTGACGCCGGTGTTTTACGTGACGCTACGGAAACTGGTGACCCGCAGTAAGCCGGTCGAGGAGGATCTGCCCGCCTAGCCTGCGGCAAATAACAAAAAACCGCCTTCAGCTGAAGGCGGTTTTTTTTCGTCAGGACCAGGATTAATGCGCTTTTTTAAAGCGGGCGATCATTTCCGGTACCGGGTCGCAGCCGCTGGTATCGGCGTTTTTAAGCGCCTCCAGCGCGCTGGCCACGGTATGGCGAGCGAGGACGTTTAGCGAAGCCTGCTCCGCTTCGTCAGCGACCGATTTGAAGTACCAGCAGGCGTTGGCGCTGACCACGCAGCGGGCCGGGACGTCAGGGCGCGACGCCCACAGTTTTTTATCTTCGATAACGGAAAGATAGATATCACGCAGAGTGATTTTGTCCGCCGGGCGGCCAAGATGAATAGAGCCGTTGCGGCCAAGCGTGGAGACAATGATGCCGTCACGGGTGAGCGGAACCATTAATTTGCGGATAAAGCTCGGGTTGGCTTCCAGGCCGTAGGCCAGAATCGCACTCGTCGAACGTTCACCCATCTGCTCCGCCATTGCTACGCTGAGAACCATCTGCAAAGCTGTCGGGAAGCGGTAATCTAACATGGTATTGTCCTGGGTTGCGGTGAATCTTGTTCTTTTTGGCACCGCAGAGGTGAGTAATCAATGAACAACAATATAACAAATACGGGAATTTTTTTGAAGCAATCTGCGGTTAGCCTGCGAAGTAAATTTTCCTATTTCCTCTGCACAGACGGGCTGAGAAACCGCGCTCTTCCGAAGCGGTTTGACTGGACGGCAATCTCCTCAGCGCTCCCCGGTGGCTGCCCCGTGGTATAGAAATCCGCTGCCATAACGGCAGCGGATCCGGCGGGAGGTTACGCCGTTAACTCCAGCTCGGTTTCAAAGGTGGTCACCGGCACAAACGGCAGATAGGAGATCCGCAGCCTCTCGGCCACCTTCAGGCGATGCCAGCCGGCCGGCAGGCCGCCGGGTTTGAGCACCGTGATGGTCGCCTTTTCACCGAAGTTCCACCGGTCGTCGTAGACGCTCTCCAGCTCGTCGAGCGTCCACTCCCGGCCGCGCAGCGCCAGGCGGATCGCCTGCCGCGGGATGGCTTCGCCGTTGAGGGTCACGGCGATATCTTCCACCATCGACAAACCCAGACCGCGGTAGTAAGGCAGACGGGCCAAAAAGCGCACGCCGATAATTTCCCCGTCGCGGGTGACGTTGCCGAAACCTTCGCGGCAGATAATATGCTGATCAAACATGATAATGCTCCTTACTGACCCAGCAGCGCCGGGGGTGGGGTTTCATCTAACAGGCGACAGAACATCAGCTGCTGGCGGCGGACCTGCTCCAGGCTGTCCACCTCCTGCGCATCTTCCACCCAGCGGTTGCCTTCATACTCGGAGCACACATACCCCTCATAGCCGCCCTTCTGCAGCACGCGGAAGATCTCATCGTAGGGAATTGACCATTCGCTTATCTCGTCGGTCATTTCGTAGAATTTGGCATGAATGTTGTGGATCCGCGGCATAAAATCGAGCATCCGCTTCGGCTCGAACGCCGCGTTGTGGCGCAGCGTTTCCGCCATCGCCAGCTGCGGGCCCGGCCCCCATTTTTGCATCACATCCAGGATCACGTATTCGCTGAGCGTCCGCTCCTCATAGGCTTTCTCGATAAAATCCGCCGCCGCCTGCGGGCAACCGTTACGAATAAAGCGCTCTTTCCACACCCGCGGGAAGCGGGCTAAAAACATCCCCATATCCGGCAGGAAGCCCAGCGCCCGGGTGTTGGCTTTTTCATAGGCTTCAGCATGGCGAATAATCCACGGATGGTCGAAATGCAGCGGGGCGTGCACCTCCAGCAGAATGGTGATCCCTTTGTCTTCCGCATAAGGCGCCGCCGCCACCAGCACCTCCGGCGCCACGGAAACCAGAGAGCGGATAAAGCGCATGCCCAGCCGGGCGGCAAAATCGATGTCGTTTTGCACGCTGCGCACCTGCTCGTCAAACGGCATCGGCCGGTCTTTATAGCGTTTATAGTCGAGCATAAAGTCATGGCACACCGGCACCGTGTCATGGCGCTGCATCAGACGGTGCCAGTCGGCGATCGCCGCCTCCGGCATGCCGCATTCCGGCCAGCCGGCGAAGGTCTGTTCGCCGACGACTTCAATGCCGCGGGCGCCGAACGCCGCGCAGTGACCGATCGCCTGATCGAGGGACATCTTGCCGAGATAGGTCTCATTCTGAAAGCTGTACAGACTGACGCCGCGTTTTATTTTCTGAGTCATAAAAGTACCAGGTAAGTTGGTTAACAGGATAAGCCGGTCGCTTCGCGGGCGCGGGCCACCGAGGCCGCTGCGGGCAGCGACGGTTTATACTCCAGGCCAATGGCCCCGTTGTAGCCCAGGCGTTGCAGCCGGGCGATCACTTCTGGCCACTCGCCGCTGCGCGGATCCGGTTCGTTACGTTCCGGCGCCTGCGCTATCTGCACGTGTCCCACCCGGTGCATTCTGCCGCCGAGCACCTCCTCCATCTCCTCTTCCATCACCAGCGAGTGATAGACGTCAAACAGCAGCTGCAGCCGCGGGCTGTCGACCGCCTCGATAATGTCCAGCGCCAGCCGGGTGTCGTTTAAGAACATCCCCGGATGATCGATGCGGGTGTTGAGCGGCTCCAGCAGCAGAGTGACCCCGGCGGCTTCCGCCAGCGTCGCCGCCTGGCGCAGGATGTGGATCGCCTGCGCCTGCTGTTCGGCGATCGCCACCCCTTCGCGGCTGAAGCCGGAGGCCACCACCAGCGGCGGCGACCCCAGCTGGCGCGAGGCCGCCAGGCTGTCGCTCACCGCCGCCAGAAACTGCTCATGCTCCGCCGGATCCACCAGGCTGCGCCGGGGCTCCACCACGAAGCTCGACAGCCTCACGCCGGTCTCCTCCAGCGCCTGCGCCAGCGCCGCCAGCGGTTTATCACGCCAGAGATGAAACTCAACGTGGCTGAATCCCTGCGCTTTCGCCGCCCGGACCCGATCGCTGAAATCGGGATACTCTTCACGAAACAGCCATTCAATACATGCGGACAAATACATCCGACCCCCTTCTCTACTTGCCAGATCAAAACAAACAAAATTAGAATAAGAATTCTTATTCTGTTTCGGAGCGGCAGTGTGACGCCTTCCCTTCTGGCTTCGCGGTCAACAGCAGGATCTGACGCGGCATAACCAGAATGAGTGCTCTAATTCTAATCTCTGGTTGCTATAAATTGTCAACATTATTTAACAAGTTTTTAACCAAATCTGAAGGTACATCATGCTCAATAACGCTTCGGCGGCCGCGGTTCAGGCGCCTCCCTATACCAGCGAGCGGCAGCGCACGCTGGCCACGCTGGTGGTTTCGATAGCGCTGGTGCTGGAGATCATCGACGTCTCGATCATTAATGTCGCCATCCCGGTGGTACAGCGGGATCTGCTCGCCAGCCCGCGGCAAATTGAATGGGTGGTCACCGGCTACCTGTTCTTTTTCTCCATTCTGCTGCTCACCGGCGGTCGGCTCGGCGATCTGTATGGCTACCGGCGGCTGTTTATCAGCGGACTGCTGGCGTTTGGCGCTGCGTCGGCCGGCTGCGGACTGGCCGCCAGCCCGGAGATGCTGGTGGCGATGCGTATTGCGCAGGGGGCCAGCGGGGCGATGATGGGCCCGCAAATCCTCTCCCTGATGCAGGTTCTGTATCGCCCGCACGAACGTTTCCGGGTGATGAGTATTTTCGGCCTGCTCGGCGGCGCCGCCGGGATCCTCGGCCCGGTGCTCGGCGGGATCATCATCGAAAGCAATCTGTTCGGCCTCAGCTGGCGGCCGATCTTTTTGATCAACGTGCCGGTGATCGTCGTCGCCGTGATACTGGCCTGGCGGGCGCTGCCGGCGGTGCGCAGCCCAGCGGCCAAAGGTATCGATCCGCTGGGTACCCTGCTGGCGGTGGTGGGCGGCGGCGCGCTGCTGCTCACCCTGATCGAAGGCCCCGCCCTGCGCTGGCCGCTATGGATGGCGCTGCCGCCGCTGCTGTCGCTCATCACGGTGGCCCTCCTCTGGCGACATCTGCTGGGCCGTGAACGCCGGGGCGGCACGCTGTTGTTACCCCCCGCGGTGCTGCGCGACCGCTTCTTTCGCGCCGGGATCGTCATCACCCTGCTCTATCAGCTGACCACCGCCTCGCTGCTGCTGGCCACCGCGCTGGTGCTGCAGAGCGGGCTGGGCTTCAGCCCGTTCCATACCGCCCTGCTGCACATCCCCTTCGCCCTCGGGGCGATGTTTTCCATCGCCGTCGCCGGCCGCCGGCTATCGCCTCGTCTTGGGCGTAACGTGACGCTGGTCGGGGTGGCCGTGCAGATGAGCGGCCTGCTGCTGATGGGCTACGGGATCGCCGCGGCGCCGGGGACGCTGCCGCTGACCGCGCTGGGTCTCGGGTTCGGCCTGTGCGGCTGTGGGATGGGGCTTATCTCCGCCCCGCTGCCGGCCTTTGCCATGGCGGCGATCCCGGTGGCCCACGCCGGCGCGGCGTCGGGATTATTTCGCACCGGCCAGCAGTTTGGCGCCGCCCTCGGCATGGCGACCCTTGGCGGCTTCTATCTGGCGCAAAGCGCCTCCGCGCCGGACGCCTGGCGCGGGGCATTTATCACCCTGCTGACCCTTGGCGCCCTGATCCTGCTGGCGATTGCCGCCCTCAGCCGCCTGCTGCCCGTCTCGGTGCTTCCCCCGCCAGGGAAGCCATGACCTATCGCGTCCGGCAATGGCTGCTATCATGAGGAACCATTTATCAGGACGCACAAAGCTGTAGTACCTATTTTCTGTACACCTGCAACGGGCATCCGCCCGGAGAACAACAAAGGCAAGGACTGATATGGATGAGAACATCGATGTACTGATTATTGGCAGCGGCCCGGTAGGCGCCGCTTTCGCGCGGCGGATTGCCGACCGCCGCGCCGCGCGGATCCTGGTGGTGGAAGCCGGCGAAGCGCTGACGCCCGCCACCGGGGTTAATATCCGCAACCTGGCGCCAGCGCAGCGGGAAACGGCCTACGACCGCGCCCGGGCGTTTCCGCTGGCCGCCCTGCCGGAAAACCTGCCGGCAGACGCCCTGCAGGCGCGGCCCGGCACCCATCTTCTCGACCCGACGGCGCCCCACAGCGGCATGCCGGCCGCCGCGCTCTCCACTAACCTCGGCGGCATGGGCGTCCACTGGACCTGCGCCTGTCCGCGACCGGGCGGCAGCGAAGTCATTCCCTTTCTCGATCCCCGGGAGATGGCCGACGCCTGGGAGTCGGCAGAGCATTATCTGCAGGTGACTCGCGAAGGATTTCCGGCCACCGCCATCGGCCGGCAAATCGTCGATGCCCTTAATCAGCACTTCGCCAGCGACCGTCCGCCGGCGCGGCTGGCGCAGCCTATGCCGCTGGCCTGCGCCGCGACGCCGGAGGGCAAGCCGCGCTGGTCCGGCGTCGACGCGGTGCTCGGCGAGCTGGCGGAGGAAGAGACCCGCCGCCAGCGCGGGGTGGAGATCCGCACCGCCACCCTGTGCACGCGGATCCTCAGCGAGGACGGCGTCGCCCGCGGGGCGGAGCTGCGCGATCTGCGTACCGGCGAACAGTATGTGGTGACGGCCAAAGCGGTAGTGGTCGCCGCCGATGCGCTGCGTACGCCGCAGCTGCTGTACGCCTCGGGCATCCGTCCGCGGGCGCTGGGGCGCTGGCTCAACGATCAGCCGCAGGTGATCGCCCTGATTGAAGTGGACGCCCCGCCGGCCGCCGTCGCGCCGACCTCCCCGGTGCGCGACGGACGGGACAATGTCTCCGGCGTCACCTGGCTGCCGTTCCATGAGCCCGATTTTCCGTTCCACGGTCAACTGATGCAGATGGATACTTCGCCGATCGCCTTTGCCCAGCCGTCGGGTACCCCGGCGAAGCCGGTGGTGGGCCTGGGGCTGTTCCTCGCCAAGGAGCTGCGCGAGGAGGATCGGATCGTCTTCAGTGATGAAACCGACGCCGTAGGGCTGCCGAAAATGCAGCTGAACTATCAGTTAACCGACGGCGATCGCCGCCGTTTACAGCAGGCGGTGGCAGTGACTGAACGCGTCGGCGCCGCGCTGGGCCGCGTGGCGCCCGGCGGGGAGGCCATGATCCTGCCGGCGGGCACCTCGCTGCATTACCAGGGAACCTGTCGCCTGGGAGAAGCGAACGACGGCAACAGCGTGGCCGACCGCCGCTCGCGGGTCTGGGGTTTTCACAATCTGTACGTCGGCGGCAACGGCGCGATCCCCACCTCAACCGCCTGCAACCCGACGCTGACCAGCGTCGCGCTGGCGATCCTCGCCGCTGACGATATCGTGGCGCGGCTGCTGTAGCGCCTCTGGCTCACCGGGGCACAAGCGGCCCCGCTCCCCGCGAAAGGCGACACCGGTCGCCTTTTTATTGCCGCAAAAACCATACAAAACCAATGGTATTTTTGTTTGTGATGGATCACATACGTAATCACAATTTTTCCCCGCGCCGTTCCTGCTCCTACTCTTAAATCCGCGGCTATTCCCGCCGCCACCTGTATCCCTGACCTGCATACTAAAAAACCGCGCCGCCGCCAACGACAGGCGACCCGCGCGATAAAAGGAGAACGTCGTGAGCCATAGTCTGAATCCGCCCCACGCGCCGCAAGCCGGCGCGATCCAGGGCATCATCATCGCCCTGACCGCCTTTCTGCCCATCCTGGCGATCGTTTCCCTGGCGCCGGCGGTCCCGACGCTGATCCAGCACTTCGCCGGCGTGCCTTATGTCGAAACCCTGGTGCCGCTGATGCTCACCGCGCCCGGTCTGGTGATCGCTATCGCCGGGCCCTGCACCGGCTGGCTGGCGGATAAATTTGGCCGCCGCAAACTGCTGCTCAGCGCCACGCTGCTGTATGGCATCTGCGGCACAATGCCGCTGTACATCACCTCCCTGACCGGCATCTTTTGCAGCCGCCTCGGCGTCGGGCTGGCGGAGGCGGTGGTATTGACCATCGCTAACACCATGCTGATCGATTACTTTGACGACAAACAGCGCCGCTTCTGGCTGACGGTGCAGGGGGTGATTGGCCCGGCGCTGGCGGTGCTGGTGCTGGCCAGCTCCGGCTATCTGACCGCCCTGCGCTGGAACGGCGCCTTTATGATCTACTTTGTCGCCATCCTGCTGTTTCTGGCGATGTACTTCTGGATGTTCGAACCCGCTCAGGCGGCCCGTCCGCAGCACGCCGCCCAGGCGGCGCAGCATAATCCGTTTCCGTGGCCGCGAGTGATCGCCCTCAGCGTGCTCACCTTTGTCTGCGCCATCATTTATTACGTGTACACCATCAACGGCGCCAACGCCTTTCATACCCTGCAAAACGCCAGCCCGCAGCGTATCGGCCTGATTATGTCGCTGGTCAGCCTCGCCGTGCCGGTCGGTTCGCTGCTGTTCGGTCTGGTCTCCCGCCGCTATACGCCGGAGCGCGTGCTCGCCATCATGCTCTGCCTGATGGGGATCGGAATGCTGGTGGTGGGCGAATCGCGGACGCTGATCGCCATGGGGATCGGCTCCGCCATCCAGCAGCTGGGTGCCGGCATGGCGATTAATGCGATGATTTACTGGGTAGGATCGTTGATTCCGCCCGCCTACTGCGGCCGGGCGATGGGCGCCTGGTCCGGGGCCTTCTTCGCGGGCATGTTCGTCAGCCCGATTATCGTCGGCGCGATCCGCCTGCGGGCCGGGAACGATGTGCTGAGCGCCTTCCTGACGCTCGGCATCGCGGCGCTGGTGCTGGCCGCCGCGATATTTCTTTATACCTTCTCCCGCCATAGCCAGCGCCTGCGTCAGCACAAGCAGGCCAGCGCCTGGCAGTTAGCGAAGTAAAATCCCGCGGCTTAGCCGGCCTCGACGGGGGTAACCAGATAGCTCAGACACATCATGCCCAGATGGCGTTTGAGCTGTTCCCAGTCGCCCTCGCCGGCGGCTTCTGCCGCCGACCCCAGGCCGAGGAAGCGCGCCAGCGCGGCATACGAAACCGTAAAGCAGAAGCGGGCGGCCTGCTCTGGCTCCGGGTGGCGGATCTCCGCCGCGGCATCGAGCAGCTGGTCGATAAAGGTCTGCTCGTTTTTCTGGTAAGCGGCTTTACCAATCCCCGCCACGCGCTCATCATCCGCCCGCGCCATAAACGGCCGCAGGATCCCGGCATGGCGGCGCAGATACTCCGCCTGGACATCCATCAGCGCCGGAAGCCGCTGGCGCAGCGGCAGATTGCGCGCGTGCAGCTGCTGGATCAGCTGCTGCCATTCGGCGTCCAGCTCCTGCATCACCTCCATCATGACGGCGATAAACAGATCTTCTTTGCCGCCGAAGCGGGCATAGATCGAGCCGACAGAAACGCCCGAGCGTTTACTGATTTCAGCAATGGTCAGCAGCTCAAAGGTGCCTTCATGCAGGATTTCACGGCTGGCGGCCATCAGCCGCTCCAGCGCCACCCGGCTCCGGTCCTGTTTCGGCTGGCGCATCGCGGGAAGATCGGTCATCGCAGTTCTCACCTCTTTATCCATAGAAAACCCCCGCAGTGTATTGCAGTTAGCGACCACGCTGCAAATTGCCCACCCGACTCCCCCGTCGGCGATGTGGCAAAAGTGTGATGGCGGTCATTTTCATTCTTTGATAAACAACTAGAATCATAATTCTAGTTCTATTTAATAATAACAACCACCACACAACCCAGGAGTTGCTATGCGTTTCTCTGTTTTCCTCGTCGGCCGTTCCACCGCCCCCGAGCAGGATCGTTTTGTCATGCAGTCGCTGATCGATCATGCGCGCCAGGCCGAAGATCGCGGCTTCGATGCGGTCTTTATGCCAGACCATCACTTCACCGGCTATGCGCCGATGTCCAGCGATCCGTTTGTCTTCGCCGCTTACCTGGCCGGCCAGCTGAAAAAGATCCACTTCGGCATGTCGGTGACCACCGTCCCGCTGCACCACCCGGTGCGCTTCGCCGAGCGCGTTAACCTGCTGGATCAACTCACCGAAGGCCGCCTGCTGGTGGGCATCGGCAGCGGCACCACGCCGGAAGAGATGATCGGCTTTGGCGTGAACTACAAGGACGCCTCCAGCCTGCTGCAGGAGAACCTCGATCTGGTCCAGCGGCTGTGGGAGAAAAATATTGAAGACGATCCGATCATTTTCGAAACCGGCCACTATAAGGGCGCGGTAGTCCAGCGCATCGTTCCTGCCCCCTGGCAAAAACCGTTCAACCGCATTATGCCGGTGGCGCTGCGTGAAACCAGTATGCAGCGCGCCGCCGATAACGGCTGGCCGGCCTTTATTCCCGCGTTTACTCCGCCGATCCCGGCCAGCAACGATCCGTTTGGCCAGCTGACCCACTATTTCACCCGCTACCGCGATGCCCTGCTCAACGCCGGCCATAGCGACGAGGTGGTGAACCACTGCCTCTCGTGGACCACCCACACCTGGCAGTGCGTCCATATCGCCCCCACCGACGAGCAGGCCCGCGAAGAGATGCTGCAGATCATGGGCTGGTACCAGCAGGCCATCGACCGGGAATATGAGTACAACAAGCGGGCGGAAGAGTTCAGCGGCGTTACGCTGCACCGCCATCCGGACTGTTTCAGCGAAGAGTGGATCAAAACCTGGTGCCTGTACGGCAGCCCGGAGACCGTCGCCGAGGAGCTGGAACGCCATCAGCAGCTGGGCATCGGCAACGTGCTGCTCGGCTTCACCAACGGCCCGCTGACCGAGGAGCGCCTGCGCCTGAGCCAGCAGTCGATCTCGTTGTTTGCGGACCAGATCCTGCCGCGCTTTCGCTAATCCCACCGGGAGATCCTGCTATGAATAAACCTGCTTTCTCACGCCCGCCGCTGCTGATCGGCATCGGCGGCACCACCCGCCCGGGCTCCAGCACCGAGCGCGCCCTCGCCGCCGCGCTGGCCCACGCCCGCACGCTCGGCGCGCAGACCCAACTGTTCGGCGGCGCTGAACTGGCGGCCCTGCCGCCGTTTAACCCGGAAGTCACCACCCGCACGCCGCAGGAAACGGCGTTTGTCGACGCCGTGCGCCAGGCCGACGGCATTCTGCTGGCCTCGCCGGGCTACCACGGCGGGGTGTCTGGTCTCGTGAAGAACGCCATCGACCTGCTGGAAGATTTGCGCGGCGACAGCCGGGTCTATCTTGATGGCCGGGCGGTGGGCTGCATCGTCACCGCCGCCGGCTGGCAGGGTTGCAACACTACCCTCGGCGCCATGCGCGGGATCGTTCACGCCCTGCGCGGCTGGCCGACTCCGCTGGGGGTGACCCTCAACACCGCCGGCGTGTCGCTGTTCGACAGCGAGGGACGCTGCACCGACGACGCGGTCCAGCGCGCGCTGGCCACCGTAGCCGAACAGGCGCTGGCCTTCGCCCCCGCCGCCCCCTTACGGAGACATGCCGATGCCTGCGCTCAGTCTGTCGCTTAGCGTTGCCGAAAAAGCGCGGCTCACCGCCGGGATGGGGATGTGGTCCACCCACCCTATCCCCCACTCCACGCTGGGTTCAGTCACCCTGTCCGACGGCCCGATGGGGATCACCGGCGGCCGGGTTGACGAGCGGGATATTGCCCTGCTCAGCCCCTGCGGACTGGCGCTTGGCGCCAGCTGGGACCGCCAGCTGGTCAGCCGGGTTGGCGGCGTCATCGGCGAGGAGGCGCTGCGCACCGGAACGCAGGCGCTGCTGGCGCCTAACCTGAACCTGTTGCGCAGCCCCCTTGCCGGCCGCGCGTTTGAGCTTTTCGGCGAAGACCCGCGGCATATCGCCGAGCTCGGCGCGGCGTGGATCGACGGCGTCCAGCGTCAGGGGGTGGGCTGCATCGTCAAGCATATGGTCTGCAATGATTCGGAAACCGATCGGCGGACCATGAACGTGGTTGTCGATGAAGCCACCCTGCGCGAAGTCTATTTCTGGCCGTTCGAAGTGGCGGCCAGCCGCGGCGTCTGGGGCATGCTGACCGCCTATAACCGGGTGAACGGGATCTATTGCGCCGAGCAGCATCAGGCCATCAGCCAGTGGCTGAAGCGCGATCTCGGCTGGGACGGTCTGGTGATGTCCGACTGGTTCGGCACCCAGAACGGCCCGGCCAGCTTCCGCGCCGGGCTGGATCTGGAGATGCCGGGCCCGGCCCGCCATATGGGCGAGCGCCTGCTGCCCGCGCTGATGGACACCGACAGCGACGCCCGGCGACTGGACGATGCCGCCGTCCGGCTGGCGCGGCTGGCCGAACGGGTCAGCCATCCCCTGCCCTGGGATGGCTCTGCCGCCGCCGAGGCGCAGCGGCGTCACACCCTCGAAGAGGCGGCGGCGGCAGGGTTTGTCCTGCTGCACAATCGCCAGCGGCTGCTGCCCCTCGCCGCGCAGGCGGGACAGCGGCTGGCGGTGATTGGCCCCAACGCCACGACGCCCTGCTTCCAGGGCGGGACCTTTGCCAGAGTGGCGCTGATGCCGGGGCTGATCTCTCCTCTGGAGGCCATTCGCCAGCGCTTTTCCGCCGCCGGGGTCGAAATAAGCTATGCCCAGGGGGTGGAGAGCGATTACCGCATCCCGCCTCTGCATCATCTGCCGCTGCGCACCGCCGCCGGCGAGCGCGGCCTGGACGTTGCCTACGCCACCGCCGACGGGGGCGTGGTTCATCAGGAGGTGCGCGACGCCTCCTCGCTGATCTGGTTCCGCGATATGCCGGGCGTCGGCGACATGCTGCGCCTGACCGAACGCGCCACCGTGACGGTAAGCTGCCAGTTCACCGCGCCGGTGAGCGGCCGCTACGGCTTCTGGATCGGCGGCACCGGGGAGATCGCCCTGCAGCTGAACGGCGAGCGTATGGCGACCTTTAACGGCGAGGCGCTGGAGGGGGATATCATGGGCAAGCTGATGCAAGCCCCACATACCCGTCTCGACTTCCCGCTGCAGGCGGGGGAAACCCTGACCTTCCGGGCCGAGATGGCGCTGGGCAGCAGTATCGCCCACGGCATCTGGTTCGGCTGCCAGCCCCCGCAAACCATCGATCTGCTGCAGCAGGCGGTCGACCATGCCCGGGCGGCCGACAGCGTGGTGCTGGTGATCGGCGAAACGGCCGATGCCGGTCTGGAGAGCATCGACCGGGACGCTACCGCGCTGCCGGCGCATCAGGTCGCCCTGATCCGCGCCGTCTGCGCGGCGAATCCGCGGACGGTGGTGGTGCTGAACGTCGCCCATCCGGTGGATACCGGGTGTCTCGCCGACGCGGCGGCGGTCATGGTCGTCTGGTATCCGGGCCAGGAGTTTGGCCCGGCGCTGGCCTCGGTGCTGGCCGGGGATCGTGAGCCTGGCGGTCGCCTGCCGGTGACCTTCGCCCAGCGTCTGGACGACTATCCGGTGCGCAGCCTGACGCCGGACGCCGCAGGGGACCTCTGGTACCACGAGCGCCAGCAGGTGGGCTATCGCTGGTTTAACGCCCGCGAACGCCCCGCCGCCTGGGCCTTTGGTCACGGTCTGGGGTATGCCGATATCACCCTGAGCGCCGCCGCGCTGACAGGCGACGAGGTGGACGCTCTGCAGCTGCGCTGCCGGTTGGAAAACCGCGCCGCCCGCGCCGGGAAAGCAGTGGTCCAGCTCTACCTGCGGGGGCCGGAGACGGCCTGGTCGGCGCTGGCGGAGTTTGCGGCAGTCAGCGTCCCGGCGCACGACGAGGCCGCCCTGACCCTTGTCCTGCCGCGTCACGCGCTGCAGCGCTGGCAGGTGCCTGCCCAGGAATGGCACCTGGCCAGCGGCCCCTGGCAGCTGGCGGTGGGTTTCGCCAGCGACGATATCCGGGCAACCTTTGACTTCGTGCTAACTCCCGACGGGAAAATCAGCCACCGGGGCTAAGCCCGGACCGATGGCAAAGAGGGTCGGCAACGTGCCGGCCCTCTTTTTTTGTTCCTGCGCCAGCCGGTTCGCGATAAAAAAACCGCCCGGCGGCAGCGTACCGACGGGCGGGATTAAAATCCTCGGGCGGTCTGTGTCAGAAGTTCCAGTACATCGAGGACTGCCAGAGGACCGCCGACTCATGCTTCGGCACCAGCGTCGGGTTATCCTGCCAGGTGATACCGTTGATCCAGTAAATACCTTTCGTCACGCGCAGGGCGTGCGACAGGGAGATGGCGTTGATGCTCTGCGGCGCCTCCATTCCCGCCTCGCCGACATAATCGCGGAACTTCTTACTGATAAAGGAGCGGGTGTAGCCCAGCGAGGTCATATCCTGCTCTCGGCCGGGAAACAGGCCGATATCAAAGAAGGTCACCTGGAAGTCGCTGGTGTAAGCATTGCGATCGTCCGGGGCATAGTCCGCTTTCACATCGAGATACAGCCCCAGCGGAAGCCCCTTTTTCGGCTGGGTCAGCTGCATGGTGTTGGCGACGTAGAACGCATAGTTACTGCTGCTGTCGCCGGGCTGGTCAAAATACTGGTAGTGCGAGGTGTTATAGATAGCCCCGGCGCGGAACCACAGCGAGCGCTGCGACTCGCCCGCCGCCTGCTTAAAGCCAAACTCGTTTACCAGGATCGGGTTGGCGCCATCGACGTGCCATTTCAGCCCCGAGGGGTTCTGCTCCACGTCGTCGAGGTGTCCGGCAGGCGACATACTGCGGCTGACGGCAAAGTTGTTATAGAATTTCTTATCGCTGTCGCGGACGATGGCGGTGAAGGTCGGCGTCGGTGCATTGAGGCTGATCCCCACCTGCACCGGTATCACACTGGTCGGCCCCAGCGCGGCTGAGGAGGAGTTGCCCCCCAGCACCATGCCGTAAAACTGACGAATTAACGGATAAAAACCATACTGCAGCTCCAGCTGGCCGTTTAATAAGGGCTGGTTCACCGCCAGCACCGCAATATTATGCAGTTCCGGATAGCTATCATGATAATTCGAGGTCGCCCACTGGGGAGAAAAGGTAAATTGCGCGTCTTTGCTAAAACCAATTCGACTTAAATCATAGGTGACGTTCAGCGACATATTTTGTGACCAGGTAAAATTCTGCCCGGCATATTGTTGCGGGTCGGCGGACTGGCCTTTCAGATCGTACATCACCATCGGGTTCCAGCTTAACTGGACACCCCAGCCACGGTCGGCCAGCGCGCTGCGAAAGCCACCAATATCGCCGATGAGCGATTCGCAGGTCGACGGAGGGCTGACGACCTGCGCTGAGCGGGTATTCAGTTTATCCAGTTGCTCACAGGTCCAGGTATCGGCCAGCGCGGTGCTGGAGAATATCGCCAGCGTCAGCGCCGAAAGTGGAAAAACTATTTTCTTACTTACGTCGGTACAGCAGAGACTCATAATAAACCCTCATTTTTATTTTTTGCAGGTAAGATGCGCCATATCGTGAAAAATAAATTGGTCACAATATGTTTATTAACAGGGATTAATTAGGCTGAAAGTTAACGCTAAATAAGGTGTACGCTTTTTCTAAATAATGGCCTCCCCTTCCCGCCGGGAGACCGGCGGGCGTGTGGTAATTATGTTGTCAGGTGAAATTAACGAGCCAGCGCGCGGCGGCCCCCCATCCGGGCGCTGGCGATACCCGCCGCGCCGGCGATAGCCAGCGTCAGCAGCGCAAACAGCAGCAGGCTGTCCTGCATGCTGCCGGTCATGCCGTTCAGCAAGGTCATCAGAACCGGGCTGATGAACATGCCGAGGAAAAAGAAGGTGTGCCAGATGCCGATCCCCGTCGCCCGGTGCGGCGCCGGCAGGGCTTCCAACATCCAGGCCAGCATCAGAGGGATCAGCATTCCGTTACCAACCTGCGCGACGAATGCTGCCGCCACGCCGGCCAGCGGATTGTGGGCCACGGCGATAAACAGCAGACCGAGGCCAAAAATGGCGTAAAAAAGGAAAAACTGCCTGTCGACACGCTGCCTGGCGCTGCGGCCATACAGCCAGGCGCCCAGCGGCACGCCAATGCCCGCAACGGCGGTGGCGATGCCGATCTGGCTGCTGGAGGTCAGCCCGAGCTGACTGAACACCTGGCTTATCTGCAGCGGCTCGAGAAAGTAGAGGATCGCGCTGGCGAGGGTAATCAGGCCGATCGTCGCCATTTTGCGCCGTGGAAAAGCGACAGGCTCCTCGTCAGCGACGCTGTCCGCGCGACGGCGGGTCGCCGGCTCAGCGGTGAACAGGCACAGGCCGATAAAGACCGGGATCGCCAGCGCATACAGGTAGATCGGGCCATACCAGCCCAGGGTGCCCAGCAGGCCAGCGCCCAGCACGATCAGCGTCGACAGTATCGAACCGATGCCGCTCTGCACCGCCAGCCATTTGCTGCGCGCCTCGCCGGCAAAGTAGTCGCCAATCAGCGCATTGGCGGTGGTAAGAATAAAGGCGTCGGCGATGCCCATCACCAGCCGCGCCAGCAGAATGGCATACAGATCGTCGAGCATCACCGGCAGCAGGCCAAACCCCGCGTACAGAGCGGTGGCGGCAATCAGCAGGCGACGACGGCTCAGGCGATCGCCCATCCTCCCCGCCAGCGGAGCCAGCAGCGCCATGCTCACCGCCGGAATGGTGATGATCATCGGCACCAGCAGCTGGGCGTGCGGCTGCGCGGCAAAATGGCCGAACAGGAGCGGCATCACCGGCAGCATGGTCAAGGTCCCCATGATCGGCAACAGGGCCGCCAACATCAGTAAAATCGCCTGTACGGCCCCCGCCTCGCGCGGGGTTGCTGAAACCTTGTGCATCACCATCTTCCGCTCTCCGTCACTGCTTTTTATTTAGAATGTGAATTACAGTTCTATTTTTTATCGATAAAGAAAGGCGCTCTGTCGCCCCGGTATCCTGGCTGAACACGCCGCAGCGAACTCAGCACACATACCGTTCTACCCTACCGGATGCAGGTGGCATGGACTGCGATTGCTATCACAATTAATACAATGCATTCACATTAAATTAACATAACCATCGACTCCCTCAGGCGTCGACAATCGCCACCGCGCGGATAAAACCGGCCGAGCCGCGGCGGATCTTGTAGGGAAAACAGCTCACCCAGAAGCCGTGGTCGGGAAGCTGTTCCAGGTTGCTCAACTTCTCCATTTGCCCATAGGCGATCTCCCTGCCGGCTTTATGCCCTTCCCAGATCAGCCCGGCGTCGCCGCTGGCCTGAAAGCGTTCGCGGGTAAAGTGGAAGGGCGCATCCCAGCTCCAGGCATCGGTGCCGACCACCCGTACCCCCTGCTCCAGCAGCCACAGCGTTGCCGCCCGGCCAATGCCGCAGCCGCGCTGCAGATAATCCGGCTGGCCGTAGCGGGCGCCGGCGGCGGTATTGATTAACACGATATCCAGCGGCGACAGGCGATAATCGATCCGCGCCAGCTCGCGCTGCAGATCCTCCGGCTGCAGGATCGCCCCGTCGGCGACATGGCGAAAATCCAGCCGGACGCCGGGGCGCAGGCACCACTCCAGCGGCAGCTCATCGATGCCAAACGCCGGTTCGCCGCCGTTGGTGGTTGAGCTATAGTGCCATGGAGCATCCATATGGGTGCCATTGTGCGGCGTCACGGTCAGGCGCTCCGAGGCCCAGGCCTCCTCTCCCGGCATCTGCGCTTTTTCCAGTCCCGGAAACATCGCCGCCATTTCCGGCCATCCCTGCTGATGATCCTGATATTCAATATTCGGCAGCAGCGGCGGCGGGTCGGTCCAGGGATTGTTATCCAGGGTGACGGAGAGGTCGATCAGCCGACGCCCCTGTAAAAGATTGATCATGGTTTACTCCGTTAACATCACAACGTGTTGATCCAGCACGCCAAACAGCGGCCGGCCATCGGGGGCGTGGGCTTCCATCGTCACCCGCTCCCCCGGGGACAAAAACGGCGTGCGCGGCTCGCCGAAGGCCAGCATCTCTATGGCCCGCACCTCGGCGATACAGCTGGCGCCGCGGCTGGCGTCCGGCCCGGACACCGTACCGGAACCCACCACCGTCCCGGCGCGCAGGCGGCGGGTCTGCGCCGCATGGGCAATCAGTTCGCCAAAATGGAAATGCATCTCGCTGCCCGACTGGCAGCCAAACGGCTCGCCATTGCGGGTCACCTGCAGCGTCAGCGCCGCCCGCCCGTGCTGCCAGGCCTCTCCCAGTTCATCCGGGGTAAGGGCCACCGGCGCAAAGGCCGAGGCGGGTTTGGCGTGAATAAAACCAAACCCGGTCTGCATCTCGCGCGGCGCCAGCGCCCGCAGACTGATATCGTTGAGCAAGACGATCAGGCGGATACAGCTCAGCGCCTGCTGCGGCGAGCACCCCTGGGGTACCTCGTCCACCACCACCGCGAACTCGCCCTCAAAGTCGAGACCGTCCTCGACCCGGCGGCAGACTATCCCGGCGTGGGGAGCAAGAAAGTCGTCCCCGCTGCCCTGATACATCAGCGGCGTCTGGTCGGCGCCGGCAATCGGCGGCAGATGAAAGGCCCGCTGCATGCGCTCGCCATGGCTGAGGAAGGCCGAACCGTCCAGCCACTGCCAGGCGCGGGGCAGCGGCGCCAGCAGGCGCCGGGGATCATAGGGCTGCGCCGCCGGGTAGCGGCGCGCATTGAGCGCCTGATAGCGCGCCTGCAGCGCAGGCCAGACCCGCGCGGCCTGCTCCAGCGCCTGCTGAAGCGTCGGAGCGATATCCGCCGCATCGGCCATCAGCTTCAAATCGCCCGAGACCACCACCAGGCAGCCGTCGCGTTCACCGTTATCTCGTGTTGCCAGTTTCATGACCTGCCTCCTCCAGCAGACAGAGCCAGCCGTCGGCGTCCACCTCGCCAGCCAGCGGACTCAGACGTTGGCCTACGCAGGCGCCCTGCACGCAGAGGCCGCTGTCCGGCATAAAAATCGCCCCGTGGGCGAAGCAGACCAGCCGGTCGCCCCGGGCGTTGAAAAAAGCGTCCTGCCGCCAGTTCATCGGGGTATCCAGATGTGGACAGCGGTTACGCCACAGATAGAGCGTTCCCTGATAGCGGCAGGCAATCACCGTCGCCTGCCCGCTGCCCGTAGGGTCAAATCCCCGCGCCTGGCCCTCGGCCAGGCTGTCGGCACGGCACAGGCGAACCATCAGCGGGCGTTATCCGGACCGGGGGCCCACTTCTCGCGATACCCCAGCAGGAAATATTGCGAGTTATCGGCTCCCGGCAGCGCTTCGCGCGGCTGCCAGTGGTCATCGTGCTGATCCATATCGGCGTCGTATTCGATGTGACACCCGAGCGGGCTGTTGAAGTACCAGAACCAGTTCGATCCCAGCTGATGGCGCCCCGGCCCCCAGAAGGTCTGATATCCCTTCTGCTGAAAGCGGCTGCCGGCCATCATCAGCTCGGTGGGGCCGCCGAGATGAAAGGTAAAGTGTTCAATACCGGTCATAAACGGCGGGGCCTGGATCAGAAACAGGGTATGGTGATCCTGGGTGCCGGCGGGCCGCAGGAAGGGGCCGACGTGGGTGAAGCGATCGGTACAGACAAAGCCCAGCCGTTGATAGAAGGCTTCCGCGCGCGCGGCGTCCGGCACAAAATAGACCACATGGGAGAGCGAGCGCGGCTCTGCCGCCATGTCAGCGCTGGCCCCGGTCTGGTTGACCGGCCGCCCGACGCGATCCCCCGGGGCGTTGATTTTCTCCCCTTCCCGCTGCAGCGGCTGGCGCTGGCTGACGCGAAACCCGAGGGCAAAGCCGGCATCATCGACGCAGCGCAGCACGCCGTCGGCGCCGAGCTTCACCTCGCGATCGCGGCGCAGCGTCTCGGCGATCGCCTCAAGGGTGGCGCTATCCGCCACGCCATAGACGGTTTCCCGCAGCTGGCTGCCGCTGGGCAGCGCCGCGGGCAGCGACGGATCGTCACGCTCCCGCAGCAGCACCCCGGTGCCATCCAGCGCGCTAAAGAAACCGTTCTCCTGCTCGCGTAAACCGTAGTCGAGAAGAAACTGTCGGCAGCCCGCCAGGTCATCGACGCCAAATACCAGATAATCCGGACCAAGAATATTCATCGCGGTTGTTCCTTATGCGTGTTCAGGCCACCCGGCCGCCGAGGGCTTCCGCCACCCAGTCAGCGATGTAGTGCCCGGCGTTAATCGAGTTGTCGAAACTGGAGTGCTGCACACCGCCCTCGCGGTCAGTAAAAATTTTCAGCTCGCGGCGCGGACTGTTCACCAGCTGGTCGTAGGTGCGCTGCGCCCATTTCACCGGGATCTGCGAGTCCTTTTCACCATGGGTGACGAGGAAAGGCACCCTTATGCGGTCGAGAATGCCGTCGAGATGGACGTTCTCCGCGATGCGCATAAAAGCGTCGATATCCTCGCCCCCCCACACCCAGCGCACATGCTGCCAGTAGTGCGGTACCGGAAAATCGCCTTCGCGTTCGCGGCGGCGCTGCTGTACCTCCCGCCAGTCGTGATTGGCGCCCCACACCACGCCGCAGGCGAAGCGCGGCTCAAACGCCACCGCCCGCGGGCAGTAATAGCCGCCCAGCGAGACCCCTTCCATGCCGATGCGCCCGGCATCCACCTCCGGGTGCTGTTCCAGCCAGTCAACGATCCGGCTGGCCCAGTGCTCGCTGTCATAGCGGGCCTGCATACCGTGAAGACGCAGCGCTTCGCCGGTTCCCGGCTGGTCGACCACCAGCGAGGAGACCCCGCGCCGCGCCAGCCACTGCGGCAGCCCCACCAGATATTTCATCTCTTTGGTGGAGTCGAGACCGTTGACCTGCACCAGCAGCGGCGCGCGGCCGGTCGCCCCTTCGGCGCGGACGTAAAGCGCCGACAGGGTTTTGCCCTCGTAGGGGATAGTCACCCGCTGACAGTTGGCATGGGTATGGTGCAGCCCGGCGGCAAAGACATCGAGAAAGCGGCGGTACAGCGCATCGCGGTCCGGCGCGCCATGCGCCTGCAGGCGCTCGCAGGTCAGGTAATAGTTGGCCGCCCGAAGATATTTCTCTCCTGCCGACAGCCGCCGCCCCCGCGCCTCATCTTCGCCGGCCAGCGCGCATAATTTATCGGCCATGCGGGACCAGGTTTCCCGGAACGCGCGGGTGCCTTCGGCGTCGGGATGCTCGGACGCGGCCAATAGCGGCGCGCACATCTCTTCGATCTCACCGATGCGGGCGCCCATCTCGATGGAGAGATCCACCGACAGGTTCCAGACATAGTTTTTAGGGAAATAGCGAAACATAGGGTCATCCTTCAACATTCAGTCGCAATCGCTGTAGCGCAGGCACTGTCACATAAAGCACCTGCGGGCGACCAATCATGTCTCAGGATGTCAGGTATCGACGGGAGCAATACCAGTGGGTTAGCGTGCGCTGGCGACGATTTTCGCTTTCAGCCAGCCGAAGATAGGATCGTTATCCAGCGAGCGGTGCCAGCCGATAAATTCGCGCATGACCGGCAGCGTCACCGGGACCGGGAAAAGACGCAGCGGCAGCATCGCCGCGTACTGCTCCGCCAGCCGCCGGTGCAGCGTGGCGATCCGCGAGGTGCCGATCAGCAGCTGCGGAACGCAGTGGTAGCTGTGGGTCACCACCTCGATACGGCGGCTCAGCCCCGACTCGGCAAACAGATTGCCCTCCAGCCCCGGCTGCCGCTCGCGGCCAAAGACCACCGACACGTGCCCCAGCTGTTGCCAGGCTTCAAGGGTCAGCGCCTCGCCGGTGTGGGGATTGTCCGCCCAGGCCAGGCAGACAAACTCTTCGTCAAACAGCGCTTCGGCGGGATGGTCGGCGGCCATAAAACGCTCCGGCGCCACGATGATATCCAGCTCGCCGCGGTTGAGCATGCCGGTGGACTGGGCGTCCGGCGAGAAAAACTCAAAGGTCATATTCGGCGCCTGCAGGTGTACCGCCTGCAGCGCATCCTTCAGCATCACGTTGATAACGTAATCCGAGGCCATAATGCGGAAATGGCGCTTACTGGTTGCCGGCTCATCCACCGGCCGGCGGGCAATGGAGGTCTGAATTTTCATCAGCACGTCGCGGACCGGCTCCCGCAGCTCTTCCGCCAGCGGCGTGGGCCGCATCTTTCTGCCCACCTGGGTGAGCAGATCGTCCTCAAAGTAGGTGCGTAGCCGGTTGAGCACCCCGCTGGTGGCAGACTGGGTCATATGCAACCGGCCCGCGGCGCGGGTGATGTTCTGTTCATCGAGTAACACATCCAGTGCCACCAGTAAGTTCAGATCAAGATGTTGGTAACGCATGGGTCCCCCGGCGAGAAATGGCGTGCTTATCCTGTGGCTTAATTTAACTTTTCTGCAACTTTTTGTTTTCAATTTCCACGGCGATATCGTTTTTTGCGATAGCGATCATTCTTTATCGCGATTAGTCAGCGCGCCGCTGGCCTGGTTAACGTCCTCTACTCTGTACCCTGGAGAAAACAGCTACGATGAACATCCATAACGTATTAATCGTTGGCGGCGGCATCGGCGGTCTGTGCACCGCCATCGCCCTCCGCCAGGCCGGCGTCGCCGTCGACGTGGTGGAGATCCAGCCGCAGTGGCGGGTCTACGGCGTCGGTATCATTCAGCAGAACAATGTCGTGCGGGAAATGCAGCGGCTTGGGGTGCTGGAACGCTATCTGGACGCCGCCTGGCCGTTTGACAGCGTCTCAGTGCACACCCTGAGCGGCCACCAGCTGGCCAGCTTTCCCGGCCAGCGGCTGGCGGGTGAACAGTTCCCGGCCAACGTCGGCATCTCCCGCCTGGCTCTGCACAACGTCCTCTGTTCCACTGCCCGGGAGCTGGGGGTCCGACTGACCACCGGCGAGAGTATTGACGCCTTTCGTCAGGTTGACGATGCCGTGGAGGTGAGCTTCAGCCGCGGCGGCCAGGGGCGCTACGATCTGCTGGTCGGCGCCGACGGGATCTACTCCCGGGTGCGCGGCATGCTGTATGGCGAGCGCTATCGTCCCCGCTTTACCGGTCAGGGCGTTTGGCGCTACAACTTTCCGCGTCCGCCGGAGGTGGACCATCTGATGTGCTTTATGGGCGAGAGCTGCAACTGCGGGCTGGTGCCGCTGGGGGAAGATCTGATGTATCTGTTTATCACCTCCCACGAAGCGGATAACCCCCGCTACGCCCGCGACCAGCTGGCGGCGGAGATGCGCCGCCGTCTGCCGCCCGGCGCGGGGTTACCGGGGAGCCTGCGCGAGCATATCGTTAACAACGACGAGGTCGTCTATAAGCCGCTGGAGGAGCTGTTCGTCGACGATCCCTGGTATCAGGGACGTGTCGTACTGGTGGGCGACGCGGTTCACGCTACCACCCCGCATCTCGGTCAGGGGGCGGGCATGGCGATTGAGGATGCCATCGTGCTGCGCGAAGCGCTGCAGCAGACCGACAGCGTCGCAGCCGCGCTGGCGCACTTTGACGCCCGCCGCCGGCCGCGCTGTCAGCAGATCTGGGCCGCCTCGCTGCAGGTGGGCGAGAGCGAGATCCACCGCGATCGCCATTTTGACCGCCAGCGGGCGATCGGCGATATGATGACCCTGACGGCGAGACCGATATAAACGCCGCCCCCTCCGCCGGCCAGGCCGGCGGAGTATTCTCTTGTTCATTCGTCGACACGACCGCCCTCTCCCCTCTTTCACCAGACGCTCACCTTTCGCCATGGAAAATATACCGGCGTGCCTCGTGATATTTGACACCCCTCCATCATGATAGCTAAGGTATATTTCAGCCCGCCTTTATCATGGATAAGGAAAATACGGAGATGAATATTATTCCGACTGAGATCTTAAAATATGCTATCGCTATTATCCCGCTGATTATTCAAATTTTTGCCGTGCGTTCTGGCTGGGTATTCCCTAAAGATAAAATATTCACCTCGCGCAAAAACATCAGTGAGTTCGCCGCTGCGCTGCATAAAAACAGCGACGACCCCGATCTGCAACGGATCGCGTACGAATATGGTATCGCCGCGCTGACCAAAGATAAAAACCTGACCATGGAACAACGAAAAATACTGTTGAAATGCAAAAATCCGGTCAGCGATATTGATAATTACAGCAAGTGCCAGCATTTAATTTCCGTCAATAATGAAAAGCGGATATTCAAATGGAAAAAGCGGGGCTATCGCTTCTGGCTCTATCGCAAATGCGTCGAAGTCATCAGTCTGGCGCTCTATTTTATTGGCGGCTTCTTAACGGCTCTGCCTTTCCTGTATGAAGGCCTCGCCAGCCCGGCGGTGATTGAGCGGATTAATCATTTATCCCGTCTGCAAAAATTCTGTATGGCAAGTTATCTGTTCGCCTGCGGGGTTTGTCTGGCGCTGATCTGCCTGCATAAACTCTCCACCCTCTCGATCGCGGAAAAAACCATCAAAGCGAATCGCTAACCCGCCCACCGCCCGGCGACCTGTCCACATCAGCGGCCCCTAACCCTGTGGATAACCTGGAGGCAGTTGCCCGGCAGCCCCAGCACAAGCGGGCTACCGGCCACCGTTCGTTTTTTGAACAGGAAAACACCCCCGCCGGACCGCGCGCTGAGCGCGAACCCCGCCACCACGGCGGAGGGAAGCGTCCGCCCCGCTTAATAATTCCACTTCGGCCGCGCCACCGTGTTTTTCTTCAGCAGATCGCGGAACGCTTTCAGATAGGGTTCATTACTGCGCCCGCGCTTACAGATGGCCGAGAACGGCGACTGAAAGCCAAACTCGTTGGGCAACAGCACCCGCAGGCGGTTCTCTTTGATCCACGGCCAGGCGTAATGCTCCGGCAGATAGCCAATATATTTCCCCGAAAGAATCAGCAGCAGCTGGGCGTCGACGGTCTCAACGGTGGCGCTGCCTTTGCTGAAGCCCCGGCGGCGGAGATCGCTGGTGTTCCAGTAGCTGCGGGTCACCAGCGGACACTGGCTGATCTGCTCTTTATCGAGCTGGCGGCTGAAGAACATCGGGTGCAGATCGCTGCAATAGAGCCAGTGCTGCTCGCGATACAGCGGCTCGCTGATGATGTTATGCACCTGCGAGTTGTAGCTGCCGATGGCCAGGTCGATATGGTTGTTCAGCACCCCGTTCAGTTGCTCCGCCGGGGTGCGAATAATCAGTTTGATATGCACATGGGGAAATTTGTCGCTGAAGCTGCGCAAGACCACCGGCAGCGAGAGCGCCGTTTCGGTCTCGATGGAGTCGAGCGTCGAAATGCACAGGGTGCCGCTGTGCTCCCCTTTGAGCAGGGCCGACTGCCGCTCCAGCTCATTGAGTTCGCTCAGCACGCGGATCGCCTGCTGTAAAAACTGCTGTCCTTTTTCCGTTAAGGAAAAGCCGCCGCGCCCGCGCTGACAGAGGGTGAAGCCGAGCTGCCCCTCCAGTTGCGACATCGCATTGCTGATGGCGGAGACCGAAATGCCCAGCTCCTGCTGGGCCCGGCTGTAGCTCTCCAGGCGGGCCACCGCCTCGAAAACCTGCAGCTGGCGAATATTGAGGCTGGCGTCGTGATGCATCGTATTTAGTTCACCAATAAATGAACTGAGTATTTACGCCAGACGATGTAAAGTCCAGCGCAGCTTGCGCACTATCTCTCCTGTTACGTTTCATCCGTCAGATTCAGGAGCAGACATGGATAACCTCTTTCACCAACCGCAGGGTGGCAATGAGATGCCACGCTTCGCCGGCCGCGCCACGATGATGCGCCTGCCGTTTATCGAAGATTTACAGGGACTTGATGCGGCATTTGTCGGCATTCCGCTGGATATCGGCACCTCGCAGCGCTCAGGCACGCGCTACGGACCGCGCTATATTCGCGCCGAATCGGTGATGATCCGTCCGTACAATATGGCGACCGGCGCCGCGCCGTTCGACTCGCTGTCGGTAGCCGACATCGGCGATGTGCCGATCAATACCTACAGTTTGCTCAAATCGGTGCAAATTATTGAAGATTACTACACCGGTTTGAATAGTTATCCGTTGATCCCCCTCACCCTCGGCGGGGACCACACCATTACCCTGCCCATCCTGCGGGCGCTGACCAAAAAACATGGGCCGGTGGGGCTCATCCACGTCGACGCCCATACCGACACCAATGATGAGATGTTCGGTGAGAAAATCGCCCACGGCACCACCTTCCGCCGCGCCGTTGAGGAGGGACTACTCGACCTCAAGCGGGTGGTGCAGATTGGCCAGCGCGCCCAGGGCTATGCCGCCGGGGACTTCCAGTGGGGCGTCGACCAGGGCTTTCGCCTGGTGCAGGCGGAGCAGTGCTGGCATACCTCGCTGGCGCCGCTGATGGCCGAAGTCCGCCAGCAGATGGGCGACGGGCCGGTGTATCTCAGCTTTGATATCGACAGCCTCGATCCTATCTGGGCCCCGGGAACCGGGACGCCGGAAGTCGGCGGCCTGACCTCCATTCAGGCGCTGGAGATCGTCCGCGGCTGCCGCGGCCTGAACCTGATTGGCGCCGATCTGGTTGAAGTCTCGCCCCCCTATGACGTGAGCGGTAATACCTCCCAGCTGGCGGCCAACCTGCTGTACGAGATGCTCTGCGTCCTGCCCGGCGTGAAGTACGCCTGAGGAAGCCGCCATGGAGCTGAAATGCTTTCGCACCCTCTGGGGAGTGACGACCCCCTGGCCGCAAACGCTGGATGAACTGCAGCGCGTCGGCTGCTGCGGTATCGAAGCCCGCGTCCCGTTAACGGCGGAGGAGCGGCGGCAGCTCGCCGACCGCCTGCAGGCGTCGGGGCTGGAGTATATCGCCATTCTCTTCAGCGGCGGCGGGGTGCTCCCCGCTCAGCATGAAACGCCGGAGCAGCATCTGGCGCGCCTGCGGATCCGCTTCGCCGAGGCCAGCGGCCTCAACCCGCGCTTTGTCAATCTGCTGGCGGGCAACGATCGCTGGCCGCTGGCGCAGCAGGTCGATTTTCTCGGCAAGGCGCACGAGCTGGCCGCCGGGTTTGGGTTGACCTGCAGCTTTGAAACCCATCGCGCCACCTCGCTGTACAGCCCGTGGCTCACCCTGGAGATCATTCAGCAGCTCCCCCAGCTGCGCTTTACCGCCGACATCAGCCACTGGGTGGTGGTCAGCGAGCGCCTGCTGGATGACCCCTGCGATGACTTCAGCGCCTTTATCGACCGCGTGCATCACGTGCAGGCCCGGGTGGGCTACGACCAGGGGCCGCAGGTGCCGCACCCGGCGGCGCCGGAGTATCAGCCGGCGCTGGCCTTTGCCGAGCGCTTCTGGGAGCAAATCTGGCATTCGCAGCGCCGGCGCGGCTACCCGCAGACCACCCTGACGCCGGAGTTTGGCGCCGACGGCTATCTGCACCATCTGCCGTTCACCAACGTTCCGGTGGCCGACCTCTGGTCGCTCAACGCCTGGATGGCCGCGCGCCAGCAGGCCCACTTTCAGCAGTTTTTAACGCTCACTGAACAGGAACCGCAGCCATGACCGCCGTGAAGCACGCTTTTACTGAACTCCCGACCATCGATATCCGCGATCTGGCCGGCGACGATCTCGCCAGGCGCCAGGCGGTGGCCGACGCCATCGGCCGCGCGGCACGCGAGGTGGGCTTTTTCTACATCACCGGCCACGGCATCGACCCGGCGCTGATCGCCGGCGTCCGCGAGGCGGCGAAGCAGATCTTCGCCCTGCCGATGGCGGAGAAGATGAACTATTACATCGGCCGCTCCAAAAGCCATAAGGGCTACGTCCCGGAAGGAGAAGAGATCTACGGCGCCGGCAAGCCGGACCATAAAGAGGCCTTCGATATTGGCTTCCAGGCGGCGGACGACCATCCGCTGGTGCTCGCCGGTACGCCGCTGATCGGCGCCAACGAGTGGCCCGACCTGCCGGATTTCCGCGCGCGGGTGCTGGCCTACTACGACGCGGTCTTCGCCCTCGGCCACCGCCTGTTCGACGCTTTCGCCCTCGCGCTCGGTCTGCCGGAAGGGTATTTCAAACCGATGGTGACCTGCCCGCCGGCCAAGCTGCGGCTCATCCATTACCCGTTCGACGCCAGCGTCGAAGATGTTCCCGGAATTGGTGCACACACCGACTATGAGTGCTTCACCCTGCTGCTCGCCGACCAGCCCGGGCTTGAAGTCCTCAATGAAGAAAGCGTGTGGATCGACGCGCCTCCCGTCACGAACGCCGCCGGAGAAGAGGCGTTCGTGATCAATATCGGCGACATGCTGGAAGTGCTCAGCGCTGGCACATTTGTTGCTACAGCCCACCGGGTGCGCAAAGTGCCGCAGGAGCGGTACTCCTTTCCGCTGTTTTTCGCCTGCGATTACCACACGCTGATCCGCCCGCTGCCGACCTTTCTCGCCGCCGGCGAAGCCAGCGAATATCAGGAGCTGAGCATCGGCGAGCATATGTGGAGCCAGGCGCTGCAAACCTATCGCTATCTGCGCGAGAAGGTCAATCGCGGCGAGCTCCAGCTGCCGGCGCGCGCGCGCGGCACCCATACCTTTGGCCATCTGAAAAAACAGGCACAGCAAAAAAAACCCTAACCACCCGTGAGGATCCATGATGACTAGCACCCTGAAAAAAATCTCGCGCCGCGTCGCGCTTACCCTCGCCGTCAGCGCCTGTTTCTCCTCTGTCACCCAGGCGGCGGAACTGCTGACCGAGGGCGTCTTTAAGGTGGGGATGGAGGTCACCTACCCGCCGTTTGAGTCCTATGACAGCAATAACAATATCGTCGGTCTCGACCCGGAGTTCGCGACGCTGATTGCCGAGCATCTGCAGGCCAAACCGCAGCTGATCGACACCAAGTTCACCAGCCTGATCCTCGGCATCGGCAAGAAATATGATGCAGTGATCTCCGGGATGTACGTGACGCCGGAGCGCCAGAAGCAGGCCGACGCCATCCCTTACGCCCTCTCCGGCGCGTCGATCATTGCCCTGAAGGGCGGCGCGGCGCAGCCGAAAACCGAAGATGAGCTGTGCGGTGTGAAGGTCGGCCTGCAGGCAGGCACCACCTGGGTGACCAGCCTGAAAAAACACTCCGATGAGTGGTGCCTGAAAAACGGCAAACCGGCTATCACTATTCAGGAGTTCCCGACGGCGCCGGAAGCCTCCCAGGCGCTGCTGTCGAAGAACATCGACGCCCAGCTTGAGATAGCCCCGGCGGCGCAGATTATCGTCGATAAGAGCCGCGGTCGCCTGGGGATAAGCTCGACGCGCCTCGTCTACCCGCTGCCGCTGGGGATCTATGTCGCCAAAGGCAACACCGAGCTGGCGGAGGCGATCAAGGCCACCCTCGCCACGCTCAAAGCCAACGGCAAATATGCCGCGCTGATCAAAAAATACAACTTAGAAAGCATCGATTAAGACAATAAGCACTGCGCAACAGGAGTCAGTATGGCGTTCGATTGGGGATACTTTTTTTCATTATTTAGCATTGGGGCATTCTGGCAGGCGTGCGTGACGGTTATCGTAATCAGCACCTTGTCCTGGGGGATCGGTCTGGTGGTCGGTTTTCTGCTAGCCTGCGCGAAGCTCTCGGCGCCGCGCTGGATCAAGATCCCCGTCGAACTCTATATCTGGTTTTTCCGCAGCGTGCCGCTGATGGTGCTGCTGGTGTTTGTCTACAACCTGCCGCAGCTGTTTCCGCTGACCCAGCCGCTGCTCGGGGTACCGTTTATCGCCGGGCTGGTGTCGATGACCGTCACCGAAGCGGCCTATATGGCGGAGATCCACCGCGGCGGGCTGTTGTCGGTGGCCAAAGGGCAAAGCGAGGCGGGCCATGCGCTGAGCTTCAGCTTCATTGGCATCCAGCGGCTGATTGTTATTCCTCAGGCGTTTCGCATCTCGTTGCCGACGCTGATCAATGAATACATCACCATCATTAAGCTGAGCTCGATTTTATCGGTAGTCTCCTTACCCGAGCTGCTGCTCACCGGCCAGCGCTTGTATGCGCAAAATTTCCTCGTGATGGAGACGCTGCTGGCGGTGGCGGTGTACTACGTCATGGTGGTTACCGTCTTCACCTGGCTGTTCCGGGCGCTGGAGAATAGCCTCGATATTCAGCGCAAGCGTCCGCAAACGCTCAGCGAGGCGGAATGCCAGGCGCTGCGCCAGAGCCTGCCGGCGATGACGGAAGCGATCAAAACCCCGGCCGTCAACGGCGCGCCGCCGGCGCTGGATCTGCGGGGCATCCGCAAATCCTGGGGCCAGCATGAGGTGCTGAAAGGCATCGACCTGCAGGTAGATAACGGGGAGGTGATCAGCATCATCGGCCCGTCCGGCTCCGGTAAAACAACCCTGATCCGCACCATCAACGCCCTCGAAAGCATTGATGGCGGGGAGATCATTCTCTACGGCGAGGACTATCTGAAAGGCGGAGCCATCGTCGATAAGCGCCAGATGCGCGCCGGGGTGCGGCGCATCGGCATGGTCTTCCAGAGCTTCAACCTGTTCCCCCACCGCACGGTGCTCGACAACGTGATGCTGGCCCCGCGCTACCACCAGCTGCTGGATCAGCCGGTCGCCCGCGAGCAGGCCCTGGCGCTGCTCGACCGCGTCGGTCTGCTGGCCCATGCCCACAAGTACCCCGGACAGCTCTCCGGCGGCCAGCAGCAGCGCGTGGCGATCGCCCGGGCGCTGGCGCTGAAGCCGGACATCATGCTGTTTGACGAACCGACCTCGGCGCTGGATCCCGAGCTGGTGGGCGAGGTGCTGAAGGTTATTCAGTCGCTGGCCCGCGAAGGTATGACCATGCTGATTGTCACCCACGAGATGGACTTCGCCCTGTCGATTTCCGACCGCGTGGTGCTGATGGAGAACGGCGTGGTGCAGGCCGACATCGCCCCGCAGGTGATCCGCAGCCCGCTGGAGGCCCCTTCTCTGCAACGAATCCGTGAATTTATGGGAGTGCACTAAATGGCAACTGAGCAACACCTGCGCCAGCAGCTGGCCGCCGCCTACCGTCTGGCGGCGCTGTTCGGCTGGGAGGATACCCTCTACACCCACTTCTCCGTGCGCCTGCCCGGCGACGGCGAGCCGCGCTTTTTAATTAATCCCTTCGGCATGATGTTTGATGAGGTCACCGCCAGCAATCTGATCGTGGTGGATATGCAAGGCAAGGTCGTAGAGGGCGAGGCGCCGGCTAACTCGGCGGGCTTCACCATCCATAGCGCGGTGCATATGGCCCGGGAAGACGCCCACTGCGTGATCCACACCCACACCCTGCCGGGGATGGCGGTGGCCGCCTGCGAGGACGGATTGCTGCAGCTCAACCAGATCAGCACCGAGTTTTACCAGCGCGTCGGCTACCACCCCTATGAAGGGGTGGCCTTTGACCTCGACGAACGGGCGCGCATTCAGCGCTCGCTGGGGAAGAACATCGCCATGATCCTGCAGAGCCACGGCCTGCTGTCGGTGGGCCGTACCGTGGCTGACGCCTTTTACATCATGTTCTACCTCAATCGTGCCTGCGAGATCCAGATGGCCGCCGCCCAGCTGGCGGCCCTCAGCCCGATCCACACCATCGCCCCGCACCTCAGCCAGCACGCCTGCGAGCAGTTGATGGGCGTGGAGCATGAACGTCAACAGGTCTGGCAGGCGTGGTTGCGCCGTCTTGACCGTCTCGATACTTCTTACAAAGACTAACGCCTATGTCCGATATCACTATCGTGGTGGATTGTAACGACGCGGATTTCGCCCGCGATATCTGCGCCGCCCTGCAGCAGTTTCCCGACGTCACCGCGCTCCTGCCCCATCACCAGGCGGCGCGCGACGCGCAGTACGCCAGCTGCTGGTTCCCTAGCCCGCAGCTGTTGACCCGCTCGCCAGGGCTGAAGCTGATCCAGGCCGCGTCCGCCGGGGTCGATCATCTGCCGCCCGCGCTGTTCGCCAGCGATATCCCGCTGTGCCGGGTGATCGATGAGGACTTTCGTCACGGCATGTTCGAATATGCCCTGTGGGGCGTGCTGTGGTTCCAGCGTTATTTTGACCGGGCGCTGGCCCACCAGCGGACCCAAACCTGGAAGCTCTATCCCCAGCGCGCCGCCGCCGACTTCCATATCGGCATTATGGGCCTCGGCGAAATTGGCGGCTATATCGCCGACCAGCTGGCCCGCCTTGGCTATCGGGTCTCCGGCTGGTCGCGCAGTGAGAAGCAGCTGGCTGGCGTCACCTGCTACCGCGGCGAGGAGGCGCTCGACAGCTTCCTCGGGTCGCTTGACGGGCTGATTAATCTCCTGCCGCTCACCGCGCAGACCCGGGGTATTCTCGCCGCGCCGCTCTTCAGCCGGCTTCCCGCCGGGGCGGTGTTAATCAACTGCGGGCGTGGAGAGCATATGGTCAATGAGGATGTGCTGGCGGCGCTGGAGAGCGGCCAGCTCGCCGGAGCGGTGCTCGACGTCTTCCCGCAGGAGCCATTGCCGGCGGACGATCCGCTGTGGCGCCATCCGCAGGTGGTGATCACCCCGCATATGGCCTCTGCGGCCCCCGCCGAGGTGATCGCCCGCCAGCTGCTGGAGAACATTCAGCGCCAGCGTCGCGGGCTGCCGCTCAAAAACCTGGTCAATAAGCACGCCGGTTACTGATCCCCACCGATACCGCCGCTGCTACGCTTAATGGGAGATCCACAACCAGAAGGCAGGAACATGAAGATTGATTTATCGGGGAAAGTCGCGCTGGTCACCGCCTCCACGGCGGGTATTGGCTTTGCTATCGCCAAAGGCCTGGCGGAGAGCGGCGCAGAGATCATCCTTAACGGGCGCAGCGAGCAGAGTGTGAACGCCGCGATCGCCCGGTTGCAAAATGAGGTGCCGGGGGCGAAAGCGCGCCCCGCCGTCGCCGACCTCAGCGGCGCCGACGGCGCGGCACAGCTGCTGCAGGCCGTGACCGGCGTCGATATTCTGGTCAATAACGCCGGGATCTACGGTCCGCAGGATTTTTACGCCACCGATGACGCGACCTGGGAAAACTACTGGCAGACCAACGTCATGTCCGGCGTGCGCCTGTCGCGGGGGCTGCTGCCGGCGATGGTCAGTAAAGGCTGGGGGCGGGTGGTGTTTATCTCCTCGGAATCGGCGCGCAATATCCCGGCGGATATGATCCACTATGGCGTCACCAAGACCGCCCAGCTGTCGCTGGCCCGCGGCCTGGCGAAATATGTCGCCGGCAGCGGAGTGACCGTTAACAGCGTGCTGCCGGGGCCGACGATTTCCGACGGCTTTGCCGAAATGCTGAAAGACGAAGTGGCGAAAACCGGCCAGTCGCTGGAGGAACTGGCGAAAGCGTTTGTCATGACCCATCGTCCGAGTTCGGTGATCCAGCGGGCGGCCTCGGTGGAAGAGGTCGCCAATATGGTGGTATACGTCTGCTCGCCGCAGGCGTCGGCCACCTCCGGCGCCGCGCTGCGCGTTGACGGCGGCGTGGTGGATGATATTCTCTGACGTACTCTCATTCAGGGGAGTCCCCCTCCCCTGTCGTCTTTCCCGGCGCTAAAAAGCGCAAGACGTTAAAAAACCGCCGCAAAGTCGCACAAAGTGAACAGGAACATGTATTCCCAAAACTTATGATATTTGTTTTAAATATAAGTTGTGGTGTTAATGTCTCTGTTACGAAGCTTGCTTTTCTTTCTCGGCGCGGCGGTCGCGGCCGCCATCGCGGTACTCTGCCTGTGGGTGGATATTCGGGTATTTGGCAACGACATCCCGGAGGTGTCGCTCACCGAAGTGGTTCAGGAGAGCGTGCTGGCCGTCATCGTGCTGGTTCATCTTCTGCTGGCGCGCAAATATGCCCACCTGCGCTATAGCAATATCCTCATCGGCGGCTTCTTCCTCGCCATGCTGATCCGCGAACTGGATGGCCTGTTTGATTTACTCTCCCATGGCAGCTGGGTGTGGTTTGCCCTGCTGGCTACCGCAGGGTCCTTGCTGATGCCGCTGCGCCATTTGCGCCAGACCCTGTCGCAGCTGGCGGATTATACCCGCACCCCGTATTACGGAATGATGATCAGCGGCCTGCTGGCGATTCTGGTCTTCTCGCGGCTGTTCGGTATGCACGGCCTGTGGTACGCCGTGCTGGATGAGAACTACGCTCGGGTGGTGAAAAATACGGTGGAGGAAGGCAGCGAGTCGTTTGGCTATATGCTGTGCCTGACCGCCACCCTCGGCTACGCCTGCTACTTCCGCGACCTGGCGCGACAGACGCTGTCGCCGCAGCGCTGACCGCAGCCGACAACCACCGCCGGACGCGCCCGTCGGCGGTGGGGCGCCTCAGCGCTTAACCGCGAATTTTCCACTTCCGTTTGAGAACCTCTTTATCCTGGCTATCCAGCCACTGGTTCACTTTCTCCAGCAGCGCCGGATTATCTTTACTCATCATATACACCTTGTCGCTGGCGGTGCCGGCGAACGGCGTCTCGTTGGCGACGCAGAACACGCCGGGCTCTTTGCTCTGGTAATAGTCGCCTTCGATCAGATCGGTCACCATCATATCGGCCGTTTTCTGCCGCAGCGCCTCCAGGTTATCGACGTTGTTCTTCACGCGAATGATCTGCGCCTGCTTAATATGCTCATCGACAAAGCTCTGGTTGGTGCCGCCAGGGTTGACGACCACCTTCACCTCCGGACGGTCTATCTTCGCCAGCGATCCAAGTCGGGGGGCGGCCTGACAGTTGGCTAAGGCGATTTTACCGTTCGCCACCACCGGGTGGCTGAGGGCGAACTCCTTCGCCCGCGCCGGGGTCTGCGTCACGCCGCCCATCGCAATATCAAACTTGTCCGCCTGCAGATCGGCGGCGAGCGCCGGCCAGCTGGTGTAGACGAAGCTCACCTTCAGCCCCAGCGTGCGCCCGAGATCGCGGGCCATGTCCACGTCATAGCCCTGCAGCTCGCCGGCGGCATTGCGAAACGCCAGCGGGGCGTAGTCGCCCGGCACGCCGACCTTCAGTTCACCACTGCGCTCGATGGTTTGCATATCGCGCGCCTGGGCGCCACAGGTCATTATCGCCAGCGTCAGCGCCAGCCCCACCGTCAGTTTCATCTCGCCATCCTTTTTGTTATCGGGTTTTCGCGCCGGGGTGGCCGGCCGCTTCTCAGTCAACACCATCCGCAGCGCGTAACAGGGAATTCATCCTATTTTTAAACATCGGGACATACAACCCGACGATCGGGTTGCCGATCGCAAATCTGAAAACGAAACAGGGCTATCGCCCGGTGAATGATTTCTCATCCGCCGGGCGTAGCTTTACGCCAGCGATCGTATTTTCCAGACTGAAACCGTGCCGAATTAAGCACAAAAAACAGCAGCAAGAGAGAAGCAACCAATTGAATAAATTAATAATTTATTTAAATGCACGATATTTCGCGTTCAGACACCGATAACTACCGTCTTATTTACTCCAGCATTCCTCCACAGTACTATCCCGGAAAACGCAGGTAATAAATAACAAGCATATATTAATTCCAGGCGACAATATATTTGCCAAATAAATGAATTAATAAAAAACATGCCCGATTAAAGTCATTTTGTGCCGTATCTGACCCGCAAAATAATGACCCTGGCGCCAGGTTTACCGGCACGACAGGAGGAATGAAAATGAAAATAACCACCCTGGGTCTGGCGATGCTCTTCGTCGGACTGGCCGCCGGCCCGGTTTACGCGGCCGACGGCACGCTAAATTTCATCGGCAGGGTCGTGAACGGCGCCTGCAAACTCGAAGGGGCGGGCAATAACGGGGTCATCGATATCAGCATGGGCGATATTCCGCTGTCGAGACTGAAAAACAGCCAGTCGGGTACCGGGCCAGCGGTCGGCGTCGATATTCGCGTCAAAGATTGCGAGAAAGGCACCTACTACATTGTGGTGGATGGCCCCTCTCCCACCGCCACGTCTGAAAATTATGTGCTGGCCCTCAACGATAGCGGTAAGCCGGCCGGCAGCGTGGGCATTCTGCTCACCGACCGTACGGGGACGCCGCTCGGCCTCGATGCACACCTCGATCCGCAGCACGATCCCCGCATCGAGATCCCGGTGGACGGCGGCTCCGGCACCTTCAGTCTGAAAGCCTTCTATTACACCTGGGATAAAGCCCACGTACTCCCCGGCGACGGCAACGCAACGGCCCGGTTTACCATTATGCAGGAATAGCTTCCCGGTCAGGGATGAGACGTAAAGGGAGCGAAGATGAAAATACAGCTGGCTGTTCTGTTGAGCGCCATGACCTTTCAGGCCTGCGCCGGGATCACCATCGATGCCACGCGGGTGGTCTACTCAGGAAAAGACAAAGCCGCCACCCTGAACATTCATAACCGCAGCCGCACACCTTATAAAGTGCAGATCTGGCTGGACGCCGGGCTCAACAGATCGCGCGTCGGCCTGCCGATGGTGGCGACCCCGCCGCTGGTCTATTTATCCCCCCAGCAAACCGCCCAGCTGCGCTTTATCTATCTCGGCGGCGGGCTCCCCGCCGATCGGGAAAGCCTGTACTGGGTCAATATTCAGGAGAATCCGCCGCCGTCAGACGGTAACCATACGCTGCAGTTTATCGTCCGCACCCGCCTGAAGCTCTTTTATCGTCCTCCCGCCATCGCCACCACCCTCGCCAGAGAGGTGCGAAAGCTGCAGTGGCAGCAGAGCGGCAATAACCTGCGCTTAACTAACTCAGGCCCACTGCATATCACCCTGGTCAACGGGGCGCTGATCGATAATAAAGGCCACATTTCGCCGATGAGAAACGTGATGCTCCGGCCGTACAGCAGCTATACCGTGTCAACGACCGACAGCGCTCGCCTGTACAAGCTGAACTATATCGACGATGACGGCGCGGTGGTGGCGATCCCCCTTCAGGCGGCCTATGCTCCGGCCCCACGCTAGTTATACTCGAGGGCGAAGGTCACCATGCTGTCGGCTGTGCCCGCCGTCACCGTGGCGTCAGTTTGCACATACTGGGCGTTAAAATTGATGGCCTCAGCCGTGCCGGCGTTATTGCCGGTTACCCTTTTCAGGATCGGCAAGTTGCTGGCCTCATTGATTTTAACGCTGGCGCCATCGGACACTGCCGCGCCGGGGTTATTGCCGTAGGTCAGCTTCACGCCGACGCCGCTGGCGCTGTTGCTGGCCTTGCTTAGCGCCAGGGTATCACTCTCCACGCTGACGCCGAAAAAGCCGATGCGCACATCGGTCGGCGTCGGACAGAACACCGGGATCGAAAAGCGCTTCGCCTGGCCGCCGGTGCTCCCTTTACCGTGAAACTCCGCCCGGTTTACCGTGCCCAGACTGACCTGGATCGTTGAGGTCGCCACCTGGCAGCTGCCGCTGCTGCCAATGTCCACGTTCAGGGCGGCGATATCAATGCTGACCGGCGCGCTGGCGACAAAGCCGGCGTTTCCGTTGGCCTGCTGTTCAATGGTCACCTCCCCTACCTGCGGCAGCGGCGACGAGTTGGTATGCGTCCCGTCCGCCAGCTGTACCGTACCGGTCTTATAGAAGGTTACCGCGATCCTGACCGTCGTCTGCTGCTGCGTCATGAGCGCCGGGAGCATCGTGCTGTCGCAGACCACCACCGACTCGCCGCCAGCGGAGTGGCTGCCGTCGATAGCGCGCATCGGGCCGCCGGCGCACTGGAAGCTAAGCGCGTAGCCGATGCCGTCGATGGCGCTGGGGTAGACGTGCTGTCCGTTAATCACCACCGGCGAGCCGCCGGTTTTCAGCTGTTTGTAGACAATGCGTTTGGCGCTCGCCGTCGGCAGCTGCAGGTCGCAGGAAAAGGGGATCCCGCTGCCGTTATCCGCCATCGCGCTGGTCATCTGGGTATTGACCGGCAGCGTGGGCAAATACTTGATATTGGGAATATTGACGGTGGTCTGGCCGATATTCGCGCGGCAGTTTTCAGCCCGCGCGCCGGGAAGATAGCCGCTCAACGCCAGCAAAAAGAGAAAAGGAAGTAGACGAAAAACAGATTTCATAGCCGCCTCAGCGTGACTGGCACAGCCCGGAGACGGTTTTCACCGTATTCAGACTCTGCTGTGGGTTATCCGCAAGATGAAAATGCATCGTGCAACTCTGCGACTGGTTATTGACGACCCAGCTCACCGCCAGGGTTCCCTCCTGCGGCACGCCGCTGAGGTACACCTGACCGCCGTCGGCTACCATGCCGCCCGGCGCATTGCCGCTCTCCTCCGTCCCGACCAACCGTGCGCTGGCGCCAAAGGGTAACGGCCCCTGCGCGTTGCGCAGGGTAAATAGCACCCGGTTGCCTATGCGGGTCCGGTAGTTGGCCATCACCACCGCGCCGCCACCGGGGATCACCGTCTGACCCTGCTGGTCGACGTCGGTATCATCCGCCATCGACTCCGTGTCGAGGGTAATGACATTTTTCCGGTAGGTGGTCAGAGACGGCACCACGGCATAGCCGCGCCAGTCGGTGTGCACATTGTTGCCGTTTTGCACCGCCACGCCGGCAGCCCCCGGCGCGCGGACGATGGCGAAGCTCTCGCCCACCGTCTGACCGAAGGTCACGCCGTGCGGATGCGCGACCACCGAGCCGGCGCCTCCCCAGGTCAGCTGATTACTGGCGGCGTCATGGCGATAGCCGAGCTGCGCGTTGCCGAAGCCGCCGTGGTAGTCCAGGGCGACGCTGCTGTTGGTGCCCCGCCCCTGGTTGCCGTAGCCCTGCTGAACCGAGTAGAACAGATTCGGCCGCGTCGGCACCGCGCCATACAGCGACACCTGCTGCGAGGTATAGCCATTGCTGTCCGAGGTGGTGTTGTAGCTCACCGCGCTGTCGGACAGCGGACCGCCCAGCGGAATATTGATATTGAAAGACCAGGAGCGGTCATTTTTTTGCTGGCCGCTGGCGCGGGTGTAGTAATAGCCCACGCCCCAGGAGATCCCTTTCCAGGCGCTGTAGAATCCAAGATGCACCGTCTCATCCCGACTCTGCCGGTGCCAGTATTCCTGCGACCAGGCGGAAACCGCCAGACTGCCCAGACCGCCGAGGCTTTGTGACACCGACACTTCCTCCCTGCGGCGCCGGTTGTCCACCTGCCCCTGCGCGCTTTCGAGGGCGCTGGCTTCGGCAAAATCGTAATAGCCGCTGGAGGAGTAGCGATAGCTGGCGAGGCTGAACGTGGTGCCCGAGCTGACGAAATCTTTCTGATACTGAGCGCGCAGCGAATGGCCCGCATAGCGCTTGCCCGACGGGGTACGGGTGACGGCCTGGGTGACGTCGCCTCCCAGCGAACCGAACTCGCCAAAGCCGCGGCCCAGGCCCAGCGCCCACGACTGATAGTCCTGGGCCAGCTGCGTGCCGCCGTAGAGGGTAAATCCCGCCGACAGACCATAGAACAGGGTGCCCTGCAGGAATTCCGGCGAGCGCACCGAATCCGCCCCGGAGTGGTAGCGACCGGCGCTGAGGCTGAATTTGCCGCGCCCTTCGCGCAGCATATACGGCACGGCGGAATAGGGCTGGGTAAAGGTGCGCACCGAACCATTGCTCTCGGTCACCTTCACCTCCAGATCGCCGCTCTGCGAGGTGGGATAAAGATCGCTGATGGCGAACGCCCCCGGCGACACGAAGGTTTCGTAGATCACATACCCGTGCTGGGAGACGGTCACTTTGGCATTGCTGTGCGCCACGCCGCGGATGGTAGGGGCAAAGCCGCGCTGGCTGTCCGGGAGCATCTCATCGTCAGACATCAGCTGGACGCCGCGAAACGGGATGCTGTCAAACACATCGCCGGTGGTGTAAGTATCGCCGATCCGCAGCAGACTCTTCAGCGAGCGGACGTCGCGCTGCAGCCAGGTGCTCTGTGAATCCCAGTGCCGGCGCTGCTGGTCGTACTGCATTGAGGAGATATTGCGCAGCCGCCAGGCGCCCAGGTTCACGCCGCTGCGTAAATTGAGATAGTTTGAGCGGCTGCTCTCCCCTTCATCGGCATTCTTTATCTGCGCGCCGGAAAAATAGTAATCGACAAACGCGGCCGGCACGCCATCGTCCCAGCGCGAGGGATCGACATAGCCGCGGCTTTGCACGTTCATCGCCGCCTGGGGAATGCTCAGCGTCAGGCGCTGGTTAGCGAAGGTGAAGCGGCTGCTGGCGTCGGGAATAAACTTCTCGATCCGGGTGAAGGTCTCACCTTCATGCAGCGTTTGAAAAGCCGGAAACGCGCTGACGTTGACCCCATAATCCGCCAGCTGCCCGGGCGTCAGCACCGGCTGCAACTGCCCGCCATCGTCAACAAAGGTGATATTGGCCTGGCCCAGCTCCTGGTCGTTAACCACCACGGTGACAGGATAAGTCCCCGGCTGCTGCCCGCCGGGTTTGGCGAAGTAGTGCAGATCGGAGGTTTGCTGCTGCGGGTCGGCAAACTCCAGCGCCGCCGGATCAAAATAGTCGTCGGCCAGCGCCCGGCTCAGCGGGCTGAGACAGCACATCATCGTCGGCAGCGTCGCCAGCGCCAGCGCCCGTCCGGCGGTGACGGGCAACGCGGCATACTCCCGCACCCTGGCTGTTGTTATTCTTTTCATGCTGGCGCCGTCCGGTAAGCTCATCACAAAGGGGAATTACTGCTGGGCGTAATCGCTGACGCCGCCGTAGTCGTTGATCGCCCGCCATTTGACGGTGCCGTGCCCGCTCACCGGCCACGTTTTCTCGCCAAAGGGGGCCACCATGCCAGGCTCGTCGATTGCCTGCCCGCCCACCTCGACGGCGTAAAAAGAGACAAAATAGGGAGTGGGGTTTGCCACCGTCAGATGACCGCCGGACTGGCTAAACTTCAGCTGCTGCCAGGCTTTAGCCGGGTCGCCCGCCAGGCCGTTGGGGCGATAAAAGATTTTGAATTTCGACTTAATATTGACCTGCAGCTTGTTCACCTCGCCCTTGGGCGTCGGGGCGATACTTTTGACGTTCAGCCAGTAGACCGATTCACGGTCGCTGGGCAGCGAGGCGCCAATAAAGTTAATGCGCAGGACGTTATTTTGCTCCGGATCGAGACGGAATAAGGGCGGCGTAACAATAAAGGGCACCTTGGCCTTATCGTTTTCCGCATAATTTTCCACCCACGACTGCACCAGATAGGGCGTATGGGTATCGGCATTAGTGACTGAAATAGCGGCTTCACGCTTCCCTTCCTGATAAATCACACGGGTTCCACCCATGACAATACCGGCCTGCGCTGCCGTGGAGCACAGCAGAAAGGCCGCAACGGCAATTATTTTCTTCATCATGACTTACCATCAGGTAAAGGTTGAACAAACAGTAAAATAAAGCAGGGAATATCAGAGCCAGTACCCGTCGGGATAATTAGCAAAAACAACTATACCGTCACGAATATATTTCGTGACTTTATGACAATTATCACTTTAGCTATCTGCAATTAATCAGGACGCAGTGGACTGACTCTGAATAGCGCGCAATATGATTAGTTATAAATCATATTGAAATTAGCCGTACCGTTGGCATCGCCAGCCGTCACCGCACCGGTGGAGATATAGTCGGCGAAAAACTCGAGGTCGGCAGTGCCGGTGCCGGCAGTCGCGCCCGCAACGACATTTTTGGCTTTCGACACTTTGCCGAGGCTGACCGCCGTAGACTTGTCATCTTCATACAGCTTGATCGCCACGCCAGCGGCGCCGCCGGTGGTCGCCAACAGCGTGTTATCGGACTGATCGCGCGCGCCGTCAAACAGCACCGCGACATTTGTCACGCTGGCAGGGCAATCTTTTACTTTGATATGGAAAGGCGTTTTGGTGGTTTCAAAACCTGTGCTGGTAAAATAGGTGCTGGCCCATTTGCCCAGATCCACCGTCTGGCTGGTGGATGCGCTGTCGATATTGCAGGAGCTGTCGGTGATTGATCCATTGAAGATAACCTGTCCGCCGGTACCCTGGGTACCCGCGTTGGAGCCTGGGTTAACGTTAATGGTTGGCGTAGTAACAGAAATTGCAGCGCCAGAAACCAGCGCTCCCATGAGAATTGCCATAATACGAAGTTGCGTTTTCATTATTTATCTCATCGTTAACGAATATATTTTCCCGTCATCGACAATAGCCCCATGGCTATCGCGAAACGGCTCGTCCGTTCCTCCCTGTAAATGTTCATTGCGTTCCTTCCGCAGGATAATCGGCACACGTCCTTTAACTCCGCTTTATTTCGCCGAAAGGTGGCCATGAATAACAAGCAGAAGAAAAAGAGTTATTTTGATGTGCGAAATAAATATATTACCCGATGTAAAAAAAGGCAACCTGATGAAATGTTACATACAGGTTAACGACTATACTCGGCATAAAGTTATTTTTTGAAATGGCATTTCAATGTTAATTTACATATCTATACAAAAGAAAATTAAATACCTCTCAACAACAACGCGTCCATTTTATTAACAAATTTAAAGGTAATTGCTCAAAAAAGCGTCTTGTTTTATTGTGCTCAAACCCGGTGCCACTAAAAAATTAGGAATTTTCCTGGTATTAATCTTCATCATTTCTACACAAATTAAGGCAAAGCGCTCCTGACCCGCGCTGTAATTTCTTGTTCTGGAAGTGTTTTTGTTTTCAAATGAAAGCCATTACTTCATTAACCCAAATGTATTGCCGTTATCCGCCACCGTAACCACTCCCTTTCACAGGGTTATTTTGACGCAAAAAAAATCCGCAACCCGAACGGATTGCGGAGTGAGGATCAATCAGTAATGAGATGGGCTTCAGAACAGGCCCAGCGGCGCGGTGCCGTAGCTCACCAGCAGGTTTTTGGTTTGCTGATAGGCATCCAGCGCCATCTTATGCGTTTCCCGCCCGACGCCGGACTGTTTATAGCCGCCGAACGCCGCATGTGCCGGGTAGACATGATAACAGTTGGTCCATACGCGACCGGCCTGAATACCGCGCCCCATGCGATAGGCGAGATTGGTATCGCGCGTCCACACCCCAGCGCCGAGGCCAAACTGGGTCTCATTGGCGATAGCCAGCGCTTCCGCTTCGTCCTTAAAGGTGGTCACCCCGATCACCGGCCCAAAGATCTCCTCCTGGAAGGAGCGCATATCGTTGCGACCTTTAATCAGCGTGGGCTGAATATAAAAACCATTATCCAGCGCCGGCGCGATCGCCGCCCGCTCGCCGCCGGTGAGGATTTGTCCGCCCTCTTCCCGGGCAATCTGAATATAGGAGAGGATCTTGTCGAACTGCTGGCGGGAAGCCTGGGCGCCGATCATGGTGTCGGTATCTAACGGATCGCCGCGACGGATCTGCGCCACCTTCTCCATGACCCGCGCCATAAAGGGCTCATAGATGGATTCATGGATCAGCGCCCGCGACGGGCAAGTACAGACCTCACCCTGGTTGAAGAAACCGAGCACCAGCCCCTCCACCGCCTTCTCAATAAACTCCTCTTCACCCTCCATCACGTCGGCGAAGTAAATATTGGGCGATTTGCCCCCCAGCTCGACGGTGCAGGGGATAATATTCTCCGCCGCGCAGGCGAGAATATGTCGCCCGACCGGCGTGGAGCCGGTAAACGCCAGCTTGGCGATACGCTTGCTGGTGGCCAGCGCCTCGCCCGCCTCTTTGCCGAAGCCCTGCACCACGTTCAGCACCCCCGCCGGGAACAGATCGCCGATCAGCTCCAGCAGCAGGGTAATACTCAGCGGCGTCTGTTCCGCCGGCTTGAGCACCACGCAGTTCCCCGCCGCCAGGGCCGGGGCCAGCTTCCACGCGGCCATCAGCAGCGGGAAGTTCCACGGGATAATCTGACCGACCACCCCCAGCGGTTCATGGAAATGGTAAGCCACCGTGGTTTCGTCAATTTCGGCAGTGCTTCCCTCCTGGGCGCGCAGGCAGCCGGCGAAGTAGCGAAAGTGATCCGCCGCCAGCGGCAGGTCGGCATTCAGCGTTTCGCGGATCGGTTTGCCGTTGTCCCAGCTCTCCGCCACCGCCAGATATTCCAGATGCTGTTCAATACGGTCGGCGACCTGCAGCAGCAGCCTGGAGCGCTGTTGCACTGAGGTTTTGCCCCACGCCGGCGCCGCACGGTGGGCGGCGTCGAGGGCGAAGTCAATGTCTCTGGCGTCCGACCGGGGAAACTGCGCAATGTTGCTGCCGTCTACCGGGGAGGTATTCATAAAGAATTCACCGCTCAGCGGCTCGACAAATTTACCGTCAATAAAGTTGCCGTAAGCGGATTTCAATGAAACCAGGGCGCCGGGCTGGCCAGGGTGTGCATAACGCATCGCAAATCTCCTTCTGTAGGGTTGAGACGCAGCGGCATATTGATTTTTTAAACTTGCCGCCGAACGCATCTCACTTTGCAGGGGTTATGCCAGTTTTTCATTTTCTCTAAATAGGTTTATTTATTAACAGGTTGCATTTACTAACTGGGCAGATGGTCAGCCACTGTCGCACGGGTTTCCAGTTATGTGTTGCAAATCGCAACACCAAATAAACCAAATAGCTACAATATTGCAACACAGCAACATCGACCCAGAGGTGCCCTGTGCCAGGTAATCCCTTTCTTCTCGCCCCAGAGGTTAACGCCAATCCCCTGCTGAGCGATTCATGGTCTCGCTGCCAGCGCTACGGCCTGGATCCCGCCACCGAGTATTTTCCCCGCCTCGACGCCGGCGAGCTGGCGGACCGGCTCGCCAGCCACCGCAGCCTGCAGCAGCTGGCGCAGCCGGTGGTGGAAGCCCTGTCGCGCCAGGTGGCGGACCTGCAGTCGGTGGTGATCCTCTCCGACCCCGGCGGTCTGGTGCTCCATACCGTCGGCGATACCCAGGCGATGCAGAAGGCTCAGCGCGTCGCGCTGGCGCCGGGCAATCTGTGGAGCGAAAGCGGACGCGGGACCAACGCCATCGGCACCGCGCTGGCGATTGACGACGGCTGCGAAATCGATGGGCGTCAGCACTTTCTCACCCGCAACCAGAATTTGTACTGCGCGGCGATGCCGCTCCAGCGGCCGGACGGAAGCATCGCCGGCGTGCTGGATATCTCCGGCCCGGCGGATTTTCCCCACCAGCACACCTTTGGCTGGGTGAAAGCGGCGGCAAAGCAGATTGAGTATCTGTGGGTGAAGCAGAGCCTGCATCCTGAGCAGTGGCTGATGAGCCTCCACCGGCAGGTGGACAAACTCGACAGCGTGGAGGAACTGCTGCTGGTCTTTTCCGACAACGTCCTTACCGCCGGCAACCGGCTGGCGATGCGCGAGTTCGGCCTGAGCGCGGCGCAGTTTGGCCAGCTCACCTTTGCGTCGCTTTTTCCGACGCTGACGCAAACGGCGGTCAGCGTTCCCCTGCCCCTGACCACCCCGCAGGGTCGCTATCACTATCGCCTGCGCGAGCCCACCCGCCGCCGGGTGGCGGTGAGCGCCCCGCCGGCCATGCAGCTCCCCTTCACCAGCCCGCGGGAAGGCGAAAAGCTGCTCCGGCTGCTTAACGCCGGCATCGCGCTCTGTATTGAGGGGGAAACCGGCAGCGGCAAAGAGTATGTCAGCCGCACGCTGCACCAGCACAGCCGCTGGCGCAGCGGTAAATTCGTCGCCATTAACTGCGCCGCCATCCCGGAATCGCTGATCGAGTCCGAGCTTTTCGGCTACCAGCCAGGGGCGTTTACCGGCGCCAGCAAAAACGGCTATATCGGCAAAATCCGCGAGGCCGAGGGCGGGGTGCTGTTTCTTGATGAGATCGGCGATATGCCGCTGGCGCTGCAGACCCGCCTTCTGCGAGTACTGCAGGAGAAAGAGGTCGCCCCGCTCGGCGCCAGCCGCAGCGTGCCGGTGAACTTCGCCCTGATCTGCGCCACGCACCGCAACCTGACCCAGCGGGTCAGCGCCGGCGAATTCCGCGAAGATCTGCTGTGGCGCCTGCGGGAGTACGCCCTGGCGCTGCCTCCGCTACGCGAGTGGCCGGCGCTGGAAACCTTTATCGCCACCCTGTGGCGCGACCTGGGCGGCGCTTCGCGCCGGGTGACGCTGTCCACCGCGCTACTGACCCACCTCAGCCAGCTGCCGTGGCCGGGAAACGTGCGCCAGCTGCAGAGCGTCCTGAAGGTGATGCTGGCTCTGGCCGATGAGGGCGACACGCTGACGCCCGATGCGCTGCCGGACGCATACCGCGCTGCGCCTGCGCCGCTGCCGCGCGGGGGGTTACAGGCCCATGACGAGCAGTTGATTGTCGATACCCTCGCCAGGGTCAACGGCAACGTCAGCCGGGCGGCGCAGATGCTGGGTATCGCCCGCAGCACGCTATACCGCCGCGCCGCCCGTGCCGGACGGCCACGCCGCTGAGGCGATGGCGTAAAGCGCGCCGGCCGCGGACGCTACGCCAGACCCAGCCCCGCCCGCAGGGCATCGATCGTCACCCGCGTTTTTTGCGGCAGCCACGGCCCTTCCGGCCACACCGCGTGGATGGCGAAACGCACACGGTCGCTGGACGCCAGAACCTGCTGCAGCGTCCCGTCGGCGAGCGCCTGCGCCACCAGCCAGTCCGGCAGCCAGGCGATGCCCATTCCCTGCTGCGCCGCCGCGGCGATGGCGGCAAAGTCATCCTGCACCAGCCACGCCTCCGGGGTGAAGCGCACTTCGCCCTGCTGCGGGTCGTAAAGTTGCCATTTTTGCAGCTGACCGTTATGCAGATAGCCGAGGGTGCGGTGCTCGCTCAGCCCGGCGATGGTCTGCGGCGCCGGCTGGCGACGCAGGTACTCCGCCGCCGCGCACAGCACCATGCCATGCTCCCCCAGCGCCCGCGCCCGTAGCGACCCGGTATCGGCCAGGCTCCCGATACGCACCGCGAGATCAAACCCCTCTTCCAGCAGATTGACCTGCCGGTCGCTGTAGTGGAGCTCGAGCTTCAGCAATGGATAGCGCTGGCTCAGGCGGAACAGCAGCGGCGCCACGCAGCGCTGGCCAAACAGCACCGGCAGCGAAATCCGCAGCCGTCCCTGCACCTCGCCTTTGCCGCGCTGCAGCGCTTCTTCGGCCTCGCGAATGCGTCCCAGCGCCTCCCGACACTGGTGATAAAATTGCTCTCCCTCTTCCGTCAGCAGTTGCCTGCGGGTGGTGCGCTGGAATAACGCCACGCCGAGACGCGCTTCCAGCCGGGCAATGGTTTTTCCCACCGCCGAACGCGTCACGTGGAGGATGGTCGCCGCGCTGGCAAAGTTACCGCTCTCGACCACAGTGACAAACACCGGGATCGCGTTCAGATCGTCGCGCACAGATTGGTTCCTTACGGGATACAATAGAGGAAAATAATGTCACTCCAGAGAGAAAAAAGACAGTGTTAGTCTCTGCTTCTATCCTTCACTTGAGGCACCCATCATGGCTAACGTTCTGGTATTAAAGTCCAGCATTAATGGCGAAACTTCCCTGACCAATCAGCTGATTAACGAATTTATCGCGGCGCGCCGGGCGGCGGGCCGCCAGGATCGGATCCGCGAACACGATCTCAGCGCTATGGGGCTGCCGACGCTGGATGGCGCGCTGTTTGCCGCCCTGCGCGGGGCGGCGGATCCGCGGCCGGCCATCCGCGCGGCGGTAGCGCTCTCCGACCAGTTTATCGCCGAGTTAAAAGCCAGCGACCTGCTGGTGATCGGCGCCCCGATGTATAACCTCAACGTCCCGACCGATCTGAAGAAATGGTTCGACCTCGTGGCGCGGGCGCGGGAAACCTTTCGCTACACCGACAGCTGGCCGCAGGGGCTGGTCGAGGGCGTCCGGGCGGTGGTCGTCAGCAGCCGCGGCGGTGTTCACCAGGGAGAAACCACCGACGCCGTCACCCCCTATCTGCGCGCGGTGCTGGGGCTGATGGGGATCCATGAGGTGGAATTTATCTATGCCGAAGGGCTGGATAACCGCCCGCACGGCCGCGACGCCGGGATCGCCAGCGCCCGGGCGCAGATAGCCGATCTCGCCGTTCCGGCCTGAGTCGCGGGGAAAAAGGGGCTGGCGCTGGCGGCTTTTTTATTTTAGAGTTATCTAAATTTAGAAAAAGCTAAAATACATGACCACACCCGAAGACCTGCAGGCCCGCGCCGGCGAAGCCGCCGCGCTGATGAAAGCGATGAGCAACCCTCACCGCTTGCTGATCCTGTGCATGCTATGCGACGCGCCGCGGGCCAGCGCCGGTGAACTGGCCCGCGCTACCGGCCTGAGCCCTTCCGCCACCTCGCAGCACCTCGCGCGGATGCGTGACGAGGGGCTGATCGACAGCGAACGCGACGCTCAGCGCATCCACTATTTCATCACCCATCCTGCGATACAGCAGGTGATCAACACGCTGAAAACGCTCTATTGCCCGTGAGGATCCTATGACCATCGCCACCTTAACCCCTGCCGAAGCCCGGGTGCAGATTGCCCAGGGCGCCAGACTGATAGATATCCGCGATGCGGATGAATACGCGCGCGAACATATTCCCGATGCCGAGCTGGTGCCGCTCGCCACCCTGAACGGCGGCGCGACCCTAAACGCCCGGGCCGGCGAGCGCGTGATCTTCCACTGCCAGGCCGGCTCCCGGACGCAGAATAACGCCATTCGTCTGGCAGCCGCTGCCGCGCCGGCGCAGGTCAGCCTGCTGGCGGGGGGGATTCAGGCATGGAAAGCCGCGGGGCTCCCGGTTGAGGAAGATAAATCGCAACCGCTGCCGCTGATGCGCCAGGTGCAAATCGCCGCTGGCGTTCTGATCTTACTGGGGGTGCTGCTGGGCTATACCGTGAACGGCGGCTTTTTCCTGCTCAGCGGCGCGGTCGGCGCCGGGCTCACTTTCGCCGGGATAACCGGCTTTTGCGGCATGGCGCGCCTGCTGGCGATCATGCCGTGGAACCGGCGCCAGGGGAGTTAAAACGCACTCCAGATAAGCCAGGCAATGCCGCCGAAAAGCAGCCATTTGACGACGTAATAGACCGTCTTATTCCATTTTTTCAGCCGCTTGCCGACAATGCGGATCTGGTAGATATAGCGAAACGCCCGGTTAATTCCTCCAGTGCGATCGCTGGCGTCGTTGGGCGCCGAGGCGGCGCTCATCAGATTGCGCCCCAGCCAGTGGTTGACCTTCTGCGCCCAGCGGTAGCGCATCGGCCGTTCAATATCACAGAACAGAATCAGCCGATTCTCACCGCTGGTATTTTCCGCATAGTGGATATAGGTCTCGTCAAACAGCACGCCTTCCCCGTCGCGCCAGCTGTAGCGCTGACCATCCACCTCGATAAAGCAGCGGTCATCGTTCGGCGTCGCCAGGCCAAGATGAAAGCGCAGGGAACCGGCGTAGGGGTCGCGATGGCGCGGCAGACGGCTGCCGTCCGGCAGGGTGGCGAACATGGCCGCTTTCACCGACGGAATATCCCGCAGCAGCGCGGTAGTTTGTGGGCAAAGCTGGCTGGCGGAGGGATGGGCATCCTCATACCATTTCAGATAAAAGCGTTTCCAGCCAGTTTTAAAAAATGAGTTAAATCCGGCATCGTTATATTTATCGGCCGCTTTAATCTGCTTCAGCTGCTGGAGGCGGATGCCTTCTTCGCGAATAACCAGCCAGTTTTGTTGCAATATCGCCAGCTCGGGAAACATCTCCGGGCGCAGATAAGGCGTATTCGGCACGCGGGAAAATAAATACATAAATCCATTCAACGGCGCGGTAAATGTGGAATGGTCGGAGAGCTGTCGCCAGAAACGATAGCGCACCCGTCCGCGGTAATGGACATACAGCACAGCAATAACAATGATCAACAGAATGATATACTTCATGGTGTCTTTCCTGACCTGATTGATGGTAACCCTACCCTCGCCGTCCCCCTTGTCAGCAGCGGTATGGCGCCAGCAAAACATTAACAACATTAATACATATACCTCCAAATTGTTTTAACAAAAAAGAGCACACCCGGTGTTCAGTGCGCGGGCGTTGAGCTATGGTTTAGGTTCATCCGTGGTATTAACAGTGAGGAGTGAATGATGTTTTCTGTCGGCGATCTGGTACAACCGCGTGCGGGCGGGCCAAAACTGAAAGTGGTCGAAGTGCAGGGCGAGGATCTGGTGGTGGTTCAGGCCGCGCAGGAGCAGGGAGAACGCTATACGCTGAAGTCAGACGAGGTGACGTCCTATCAGGAAGAGGGGGACTTCGGCGTCTGCTGAAGCCCCTCGCTGCAGATCATAAGGCCAGGCCGGGCGGTGGGTCTTTCCGCCGTCGCGGCGCTGGCCGCATCGGTTTTAAATTAAAAAGCTGTCCAGCGATTTCCCCTCGGCGACCGCCTGGGCAATCGGCTTCGGCATTCTTCCCTGGCCGGTCCAGGTTTTCTCGGCGCCGGTATGATCGGTATAACGATATTTCGCCGGGCGCGGTTTCCGCTTTTTACCACCCGCCATCGGCGGCTGAATATCGGCCACCAGCTCGTCAGGAGAAATACCGTCGGCGCGCATCAGCTCAAGCCAGGTATTCACTTTTTCCTGATATTCCGCCTGCTGCTGCGCCGCCAGCTGCTGTTGCGTACGTATTTCTTCAGTGACGATCCTGAGCTTTTCCAGCATCTCTTCAAGCACGTCAATGGAGAATTCACGGGACAGCGCGCGCAGTGAACGGATATTATTCAGTTTGTGTAACATTGAAGACATAAAATTAAAAATTTCCAAATAGCAAATTAAAAGACACAACGCGGCAAGTGTAATAGAAACGTTTATTTATTTCCAGCCTTCGGTTATCCAGATAAATATATTATGCAGAGAGTAAACCTTTTCCAACTACCTTATATCGGGAAATGCCCGGTTCTTTTTCGCCAGCGCAGGCCAATAAGACCCTGAATAAATAAAAACGGCGGATGGTGAGATAGGGAAATATATCAAGAAGGCGATATTACCTTTATGGTCAGCGGGTTATCCTCTTATCATCGGTGAATGCGCAGGCCCTCGCCGCGCGGCCAAATGAATAGTTACTCAGCCATTAAGAATAAAACGCCACATATCGTTTTAGAATTTTTCACCACAAAAACTGGCATAATGGCATAAAAACATCTAAACATGACCCTCATCACAGGCTAACGCGATTTTGCGCCACAGCGGGCGGTCAGATACCGCCCCCCTGGTCAGATATCATGGCGCAAAACAACACAACCATTTGAAATTAAAAGAATTTAATAAAACCAGCAATAAAAGTAGCGTAACGGGCAAAAAACCGACCTTCGCAGAGTATTTTATCGACAAAAAGGCAATAAATAAAAATTTATAGCTAGTTGCCACTTTTAATGCAGAGATATACTCTACGCACATCAAAACAGGCAGCCAAAAAACGCTATACCAACGCGCATTTTCGGCGTTATTGACTTCATTTTCGAGGAGCACTCCGATGTTCTCTGCGCACTCCCGCTTGCGGCATGCGGTTGCAGACACCTTTGCGATGGTGGTTTACTGCACCGTCGTCAACATGATGATCGAAATTTTTCTCTCTGGTATGACGTTTGAGCAGTCGTTATCGTCGCGCCTGGTGGCGATCCCGGTCAACATTATTATTGCTGTTCCTTACGGGATATATCGCGACTTCGCGATGCGTCAGGCCCGGCGCATCACTCCGGCCGGCTGGATGAAAAATATGGCCGACGTGCTGGCCTACGTGACCTTTCAGTCGCCGGTTTATGTCGCCATTCTGTGGAGCGTGGGTGCGGACTGGCACCAGATTGTCGCTGCGGTGAGCTCGAACCTGGCGGTTTCAATGATGATGGGCGCCGCTTACGGCTACTTCCTCGACTATTGCCGCCGCCTGTTCCGCGTGGCGCCCTACCAGCAGGCAAAAGCCTAACCGACACGTTAACAGCGACTGGCTCTGCCAGTCGCTTCCTCCCGCCAGCCAGCTTCTCCCGGGTCTTTATCCAGCGAATTAATTCGTCGACATGGCCGGCTGGGCTTCGCCAAACAGACCATTAAGAAAACGCTCAAGCGCCATGCGTGAGCTAAAGCCGTGCGGAATACCATAATGCTGCTGCGCATCCCCGGCTAAATACAGCGGAAACTGTTCATAATGGTCGCAGGTTTTGATATCTGAAGCCGGTTCAGCCAGCATATTGCTGCGCTCTTTTAACGCTGGATGAATAACTAACGCTGTTCGCCCCATGCGCGCTTCGCGGTTCACATAAACATAATTATCGCCGCGGCGATAGCCGTACGCTTTTTGCGTCACAACATCCATGGTGAAGCCGGCTTTTTCAAGAACACGCGCCACCTCATCGGGTCTTAAATACATACTGATTCCTCGTTATCTTTTACCGCACATTGACCTTACCTTATTCATTAAGGGCAGTGCTTTCGGAATATTCCAGAAACCACAGCAGTAAGCATAATTCAAAATCTTGTCCTACACTTACTCACTCGATGGAATTAAGGGAGATAACGATGGCTAACCATGTGAACCGCAACAATTTTGACGAGAACGCCGAAGATATTCATAACGATGTCAGCCAATTAGCGGACACGCTGGAAGAGGTGCTGAAATCGTGGGGCAGTGACGCGAAAGAGGAAGCGGAAGCGGCGCGTGCCAAAGCGCAGTCGCTGTTAAAAGAGACCCGCGCCCGCCTTAATGGCCACAACCGGGTGCAGCAGGCGGCGCTGGATGCGCGCCAGGCAGCGTGCGATGCGCTGGGCTGCGCCGACACCTACGTGCGCAATAAACCGTGGCACAGCGTGGGCGCCGCCGCCGCCGTCGGGGTATTTATTGGCGTATTGCTCAATTTACGTCGATAATAGCTATAGCGTTTGCTGCCGCTGCGCGATAAGCGCGCGGAAGCCCGCCAGCTTCACGGAAAGCAATGAAGATAACAAATACGCGTCAGCCCCTGCGCGCCTCTGGCCGCAGGGGTTTTTTATGCGCCAGCGGGCGTGACGCCGCCGATCGCCTCCCTCAGTCGCCGGGCCAGCGCGCCAGCCATTGCCGGCGAGCGAATATTGGTAAAACTCATCAGTAATCCCCCCTCGCCGGTATGGCGCATCCGCCAGTCGCTCAACGCCTGTACCGCCAGCCCGGCCGCCACCGCCCGTTGGGCCAGCAGGCGATCGTCGCCGCTGACGGGCATGACCAACTGAATCCCCCCCTGCTGCGGCGTGACCTGAAAGCCCTGCGCCTGCAGAGCCGACTCCAGCCACTCCCTGCGCTGGCTGTAGCTGGCGCGCATTTTTTTCAAATGACGCCAGAAATGGCCCTGCTGGATAAAATCCGCCAGCGTCTGCTGCCACAGGGTGGGAACGGTGCAGGGCTGGCGCTCCACGGTCTGGTGAAAGCGCGCCGCCAGCGCGGTCGGCACCACCAGCCAGGCGGTGCGCAGCGCCGGAAACATCGACTTACTGAAGGTGCCCGCGTAGATGACCCGCTGTGGCGCATCAAGGCTTTTCAGCGGCGGCAGCGGTTTGCCGCGATAGCGAAACTCGCTATCGTAATCATCCTCAATGATCCAGGCGTCACGCTCCGCGGCCCATGCCAACAGCTGGCGACGCCGGGGCAGCGAGAGCGCCACTCCCAGCGGACTCTGATGCGCCGGGGTGAGCAGGGCAAACCGCGCCTGCGGGTGATGGCGCTGGCCCCAGGCGATATCCATCCCTTCGTCGTCCACCGGGATCGCATCCACCACCAGCTGCCCGGCCTCGACCACCGGGCGGATAAAGGGATATCCCGGATCCTCCATCCACATATGCTGCCCCGGCTGCGCCAGGGTACGCAGGATCAGGTTCATGGCGGTGGCATAGTTGCCGGCGATCAGGACCTGCTCCGGCTGGCAGTCGATACTGCGCGACAGGCGCAGATAGTCGACGATCGCCTGACGCAGAAGCGGGTCGCCGCCGGGATCGCCGGGCGCCAGATCGAACCGCGACTGCGTCCGCAGCCGGCGCCCCATCACCCGCGCCCACAGCCCGCGCGGAAAGAGATCCAGCGCCGGGAGCCCCATCTGAAACGGCAACGGCTCCGCCGGCGCGGCAGGTTGCGCGGGCGGCGCAGGCGCCAGCTGGCGCGGACTGAGCCGCTCGCTGACAAAGGTTCCCGCCTGCCCGCGTCGCTCGAGCCAGCCCTGGGCGACCAGTTCGCCCCAGGCGTTTTCGATGGTCGCCCGGGACACGCCCTGCTCCTGGGCAAACACCCGGCTGGCGGGCAGACGGCTGCCCGGAGCCAGTTCGCCACGTTCAATGGCGGATTTCAGCTGGCGGGCGATGCGTTGATAGAGAGGGAGGTGGCTGGCTTCCATTATGGTCTGCTTTTTTCATCACAATATGGCTATCTTTTGCAGTCCATTATAGTGCTATTTTGGCTGCCGTCTTAGAGAGGAGAACACCATGAGCCAATTACGTCAGCCATTCAGTGAACTGAGCCCGGAAGTCTATAAAGGGCTGGTGCAGGCCAGCCTCGCGCTGGAGAAAAGCGAGCTGGGCAGCGCCCTGGTGGAGCTGGTCTATTTACGCGTGTCGCAGATCAACGGCTGCGCCTTCTGCCTTGAGAAGCACAGCCAGGCGCTGCGCAAAGGCGGCATGGCGCAGAGCAAGCTGGATGCCCTGGCCGGCTGGCGGGTGAGCGACCATTTTACCCCTGGCGAACGCGCGGCGCTTGCCTGGGCCGAGTCGGTCACCGACATCGCCGCCAGCCATGCGGAAGATGAGGTTTACCTGCCGCTGCGCGAACATTTTACCCCACGTCAGATAAGCGATCTCACCTTCGCCATCAGCTTGATGAACGCCTTTAACCGCCTCGCCGTCGCCATGCGTCTGTAGTTTCGCGCAGCCTTCCCCCTCCTCCGCCTGGCCACCCCGGCGGGGGAACGCTTTGCTAAAAACGCTATATATTGAGTGGTTGAAGTTTTAAATAACTACATCTAGTATTTCCTTATCGAATGGCCCACAACGTTCGACGCTACGTTTAGCGCCGTACTGTTATCTTAAATGGAAATACGAATCATGCGCATTACTATTTACACTCGAAATGACTGCGTGCAGTGCCATGCCACCCGACGAGCCATGGAGAGCCGGGGGCTGGCCTTTGAAATGGTCAACGTCGACCAGCAACCGGATGCCGCCGACACCCTGCGCGAGCAGGGGTTTCGCCAGCTGCCGGTGGTGATCGCCGGCGACCTGCGCTGGAGCGGCTTCCGCCCGGATATGATCAATCGCCTGCGCCCCTCCGTCGCGGCGGCCAGCGCATGAGCCTCATCGTCTACTTCTCCAGCCGTTCGGAGAACACCCATCGCTTTGTGCAGCGCCTGGGGCTGCCGGCGGTGCGCATCCCGCTGAACGAGCGTGAACCTCTGCAGGTAGACGAGCCCTATATTCTCATCGTTCCCAGCTATGGCGGCGGCGGTACCGCCGGCGCCGTGCCGCGTCAGGCGATCCGCTTTTTAAACGACGTACATAACCGTCGGCTGATCCGCGGGGTGATTGCCGCCGGCAATCGCAACTTTGGCGACGCCTGGGGACGCGCCGGGGATGTCATCGCGCAGAAATGCGCCGTGCCCTATCTCTACCGCTTCGAGCTGATGGGAACCCCCGACGATATCGATAACGTGCGTAAAGGAGTCAGCGAATTTTGGCAACGACAACCGCAGAACGTATAAACGCCGCCGTGGATTTTCACGCCCTCAATGCGATGCTGAATTTGTACGACAGCGAGGGCCGCATCCCGTTTGAGAAAGATCGCCAGGCGGTTGAGGCTTTTATGGCGACCCAGGTTCAGCCCAACACCCTCGCCTTTGCCAGCCAGGAGGATAAACTCAGCTGGCTCGTCCGCGAGGGCTATTACGATCCCCAGCTGCTGGCCGGCTATGATCGCGGGTTTGTGCTGGCGCTGTTCGCCCATGCCCGGCGCGCCGCGTTTCGCTTCCAGACCTTCCTCGGCGCCTGGAAGTTCTATACCAGCTACGCGCTAAAGAGCTTTGACGGCAAGCACTACCTCGAGGATTTCGCGGAACGCAGCGTAATGGTGGCCCTGACGCTGGCCCGGGGCGATGAACAGCAGGCGCGGCAGCTGACGGAGGAGATACTCAGCGGCCGCTTCCAGCCGGCTACGCCCACCTTCCTTAACGCCGGCAAACAGCAGCGCGGGGAGCTGATCTCCTGCTTCCTGCTGCGCATTGAAGATAATATGGAGTCCATCGGCCGGGCGGTGAACTCGGCGCTGCAGCTGTCGAAGCGCGGCGGCGGCGTGGCCTTTTTACTCTCCAATCTGCGCGAGGCTGGGGCGCCGATCAAGCGCATCGAAAATCAGTCCTCCGGCGTGGTGCCGGTGATGAAGATGCTGGAGGACGCCTTCTCCTATGCCAACCAGCTCGGCGCCCGCCAGGGGGCGGGGGCGGTCTGGCTGCACGCTCACCATCCCGATATTTTGCGCTTCCTTGATACCCGGCGTGAAAATGCCGATGAGAAAATCCGCATCAAAACCCTGTCGCTGGGGGTGGTGATCCCTGACATCACCTTCCAGCTGGCGAAAGAAGACGCGCAGATGGCGCTCTTCTCGCCGTATGATGTCGAACGGCTGTACGGCAAACCCTTCGCCGACTGCGCCATCGGCGATCTCTATCCACAGCTGGTAGCCGACGATCGGGTTCGCAAACGCTGGATCCGCGCCCGCGACCTGTTCCAGCGCCTGGCGGAGATCCAGTTTGAATCCGGCTACCCGTACATCATGTTTGAAGACACGGTGAACCGCGCCAGTCCGGTGGCCGGGCGGGTCACCATGAGCAATCTGTGTTCCGAGATCCTGCAGGTCAGTACGCCGTCCGCCTATAATGAAGATCTCAGCTATGCCCATATCGGGGAAGATATTTCCTGCAACCTCGGCTCGCTGAACATCGCCCACACCATGGACTCGCCGGATTTCGGCCTCACTATCGCCACCGCGGTGCGCGCCCTGACCGCCGTGTCCGACATGAGCCACATTCAGTCGGTCCCCTCCGTGGCGGCCGGCAACGCCGCCTCCCACGCCATCGGCCTGGGGCAGATGAATCTTCACGGCTACCTGGCGCGGGAAGGCATTGCCTACGGCAGCCCGGAGGGGCTGGACTTCACCAATATCTACTTCTACACCGTGACCTGGCACGCGCTGCACACCTCGATGCTGTTGGCCCGCGAGCGCGGCCAGCGCTTCGCCGGCTTCGGGCAGTCGCGCTACGCCAGCGGGGAATACTTCGACAAATATCTGCAGGAGTCGTGGCAGCCGAAAACCGAACGGGTACGCGCGCTGTTCGCCCGCGCCGGCATCTCCCTGCCCGACCGGGAAAGCTGGCGCCAGCTGCGCGACGACGTCATGCGCTATGGCATTTACAACCGCTATCTGCAGGCGGTGCCGCCCACCGGCTCGATCTCGTACATCAACCATGCTACCTCCAGCATTCACCCGATCGTCTCGAAGATTGAGATCCGCAAAGAGGGGAAAACCGGACGGGTGTACTACCCCGCGCCGTTTATGAATAACGATAATCTGGCCCTCTACCAGGATGCGTACGAAATAGGCCCCCGGAAGATCATCGACACCTACGCCGAGGCGACGCGCCACGTCGATCAGGGGCTGTCGCTGACCCTGTTCTTCCCGGATACCGCAACCACCCGCGATATCAACAAGGCGCAAATCTACGCCTGGAAGAAAGGCATTAAGACGCTGTACTACATCCGACTGCGCCAGCTGGCGCTGGAAGGCACTGAAATTGAAGGCTGCGTGTCCTGCGCGCTGTAAGGAGAACAGGATGACCCATTTAACGCGCGTCAGCGCGATCAACTGGAACCGCATCGATGACGATAAAGATCTGGAGGTGTGGAATCGTCTCACCAGCAACTTCTGGCTGCCGGAGAAAGTGCCGCTGTCGAACGACATTCCCGCCTGGCAAACCCTCAGCGCGGCGGAGCAGCAGTTGACCATTCGCGTTTTTACCGGGCTGACCCTGCTCGATACCATTCAGAACACCATCGGCGCGCCGGCGCTGATGGCGGACGCTCTGACCCCGCATGAGGAGGCGGTGCTGTCGAATATCAGCTTTATGGAAGCGGTTCATGCCCGCTCTTACAGCTCCATCTTTTCCACGCTGTGCCACAGCAAAGAGGTGGATGCCGCCTTCGCCTGGAGCGAAAGCTGCGAACCCCTGCAGCGCAAAGCGCAGCTGATGCTGAGCTACTATCAGGCCGACGAGCCGCTGAAGAAAAAAATCGCCAGCGTGTTCCTCGAATCCTTTCTCTTCTATTCCGGCTTCTGGCTGCCGATGCACTTCTCCAGTCGGGGAAAACTGACCAATACCGCGGATCTGATCCGCCTGATTATTCGCGATGAAGCGGTGCATGGCTATTACATCGGCTACAAGTATCAGAAAGGACTGGAGATCGTCAGCCCCGGTAAGCGCGAAGAATTGAAAAACTTCGCCCTCGATCTGCTGATGGATCTGTACGACAACGAGCTGGCCTACAGCCGGGAACTGTACGGCGAGAGCGGCTGGTTCGACGACGTCAGCGCATTCCTGTGCTACAACGCCAACAAAGCGCTGATGAACCTCGGCTACGAGGCGCTGTTCCCGGCGGAGATGGCGGCGGTTAACCCGGCGATCCTCGCGGCGCTGTCACCCAACGCCGATGAAAACCACGACTTTTTCTCCGGCTCCGGCTCCTCCTACGTGATAGGAAAAATGGAAGAGACCGCCGACGACGACTGGGACTTTTAACCGTACTTTCACCAGGAATATCGCCCGCATATTCCTGGTGATCAATTTCACAGAATCGCGATTAATCCACCAAATATTCTCTCCATGGTCTAACCGTCATCACTTCGTCATATTTAGCAGAAAACCGGTCCATTTCAGTCTAATTATCCAAAGATAATCAAAAAATATTACCCACAACAAATTACCGCTCAGCCCTTATATCACGGGGGCTGTGCCGCCATGTCCCTCCCTCCATTTTGCCGAGAGTTTGCCATTGAGGGTTGTCACAGAATCTGAGTATGTTAGGGTGTAAAAAGATCATTATCACCATTGGGTACCATATCGCAATAAACAAATAACAGGAACTTCTCTATTGCATGGCAATTAAATTAGAAATCAAAAATCTTTATAAGATATTTGGCGAGCACCCTCATCGTGCTTTCAAATATATTGAGAAAGGACTCAACAAAGCGCAAATACTGGAAAAAACGGGGCTGTCGCTTGGCGTCAAAGACGCCAGTCTGGCCATTGAAGAAGGCGAGATATTCGTCATCATGGGGCTCTCCGGCTCGGGGAAATCCACCATGGTTCGCCTTCTCAATCGCCTGATTGAACCCACCCGCGGCCAGGTGCTGATTGACGGGGTCGATATCGCCAAAATGTCGGACGCCGAGCTGCGCGAGGTGCGTCGTAAAAAAATTGCGATGGTTTTTCAGTCCTTTGCGCTGATGCCGCACATGAGCGTGCTCGACAATACGGCGTTTGGCATGGCGCTTGCCGGCGTCCCGGCCGCTGAGCGAGAGCAAAAAGCGCGGGAAGCGCTGCGTCAGGTGGGGCTGGAGAATTATGCCCACGCCTGGCCGGATGAACTCTCCGGCGGGATGCGTCAGCGCGTCGGTTTAGCCCGCGCCCTGGCGATTAATCCCGATATTCTGTTAATGGATGAAGCCTTCTCCGCGCTCGATCCGCTCATTCGCACAGAAATGCAGGATGAGCTAATCAAATTACAGGCTAAGCATCAGCGTACCATTGTCTTTATTTCCCATGACCTTGATGAAGCCATGCGAATTGGCGATCGTATCGCCATTATGCAAAATGGCGAAGTGGTTCAGGTCGGCACTCCGGATGAAATATTGAATAATCCGGCCAATGATTATGTCCGCACCTTCTTCCGCGGCGTTGATATTAGCCAGGTCTTCAGCGCGAAAGATATTGCCCGTCGTAGCCCGGTCGGCCTGATTCGTAAAACGCCAGGTTTTGGCCCCCGCTCTGCGCTGAAATTATTACAGGATGAAGACCGGGAATATGGTTATGTCATTGAGCGCGGTAATCGCTTTGTCGGGATTGTCTCGATCGATTCTCTGAAAACCGCACTCAGCGCTGGCCAGGGGATCGAGGCGGCGCTGATTGACGCCCCGCTGGCGGTGGAGGCGCAAACGCCGCTCAGCGATCTGCTCTCCCACGTCGGCCACGCCCCGTGCGCCGTCCCGGTGGTGGATGAAGAACAACAATATATTGGCATCATTTCCAAACGAATGTTGCTCCAGGCTTTAGATCGCGAGGGGGTGAATCATGGCTGATCAAACCAATCCGTGGGACAGCGCCCCGGCAACCGACAGCGCCGCTCAGGCTGCAGACGCCTGGGGTGGCGCCTCAACTGCCGCGCCGACTAATGGCGGCGGCGCCGACTGGCTGCACAGCGCCCCGGCGCCGCAGCCGGAACAGTTCAATATCATGGATCCGTTCCATAAGACCCTGATCCCGCTCGACAGTTGGGTGACCCACGCCATCGACTGGATCGTGCTGCACTTCCGCCCGCTGTTCCAGGGGATCCGCGTGCCGATCGACTACATCCTCAGCGCCTTCCAGCAGCTGCTGTTGGGGATGCCGGCGCCGGTGGCGATTATCGTCTTCGGGCTGATCGCCTGGCAGATCTCCAGCCTCGGCATGGGGGTCGCCACCCTGGTCTCGCTGATTGCCATCGGCGCCATCGGCGCGTGGTCGCAGGCGATGGTCACCCTGGCGCTGGTCCTCACCGCCCTGCTGTTCTGCATGATCATCGGCCTGCCGCTGGGGATCTGGCTGGCGCGCAGTCCGCGAGCGGCGAAAATTATCCGCCCGCTGCTGGATGCCATGCAGACCACGCCGGCCTTCGTCTACCTGGTGCCGATCGTGATGCTGTTCGGCATCGGCAACGTGCCCGGCGTGGTGGTGACGATTATCTTCGCCCTGCCGCCGATCGTCCGTCTGACCATCCTCGGGATAAACCAGGTGCCTGCGGATCTGATCGAAGCGTCGCGCTCGTTTGGCGCCAGCCCGCGCCAGCTGCTGTTTAAAGTTCAGCTGCCGCTGGCGATGCCCACCATTATGGCCGGGGTTAACCAGACGCTGATGCTGGCCCTGTCGATGGTGGTGATCGCCTCGATGATCGCCGTCGGCGGTCTTGGCCAGATGGTGCTGCGCGGCATTGGCCGCCTGGATATGGGCCTGGCCACCGTCGGCGGCGTGGGGATCGTGATCCTGGCGATTATTCTTGACCGCCTCACCCAGGCCGTCGGCCGCGACGCCCGCAGTCGCGGCAACCGCCGCTGGTACACCACCGGCCCGCTGGGGCTTCTCACTCGCCCTTTCTGTCGATAAGTCGATAACAGCGCCGCTCCCTGACACCAGCCGATGCCGGGGGGCCGCCCTTCCCGTTAAACAATAAGAGGAACCACCATGCGACATAGCACGATGATGGCCACCGCCGCCTTTGCCACCCTGATCGCCAGCAGCGCCTTCGCCGCCGACCTGCCGGGCAAAGGAATTACCGTCAAGCCGGCCCAGAGCACTATCTCCGAAGAGAGCTTCCAGACCCTGCTGGTCAGCCGCGCGCTGGAGAAGCTTGGCTACACCGTCGAAAAACCGAGCGAAGTGGACTATAACGTCGCCTATACCTCGATTGCCGCCGGGGATACTACCTTTATCGCCACCAACTGGCAGCCGCTGCACGATGACATGTACGCCGCGGCGGGCGGTGATAACAAATTTTACCGCAAGGGGGTGTACGTCTCAGGCGCCGCCCAGGGCTATCTGATCGACAAAAAAACCGCCGAGCAGTACCACATCACCTCTATCGATCAGCTCAAAGATCCGCAGATCGCCAAACTGTTTGATACTAACAACGACGGTAAAGCGGACCTCACCGGCTGCACCCCGGGCTGGGGCTGCGAAGCGGTGATTAACCACCAGATTGACGCCTATGGCCTGAGCAAAACCGTCACCCATAACCAGGGCAACTACGCGGCGATGATGGCCGACACCATCGCCCGCTATAAAGAGGGTAAACCGGTGCTCTACTACACCTGGACGCCGTACTGGGTTAGCGACGTGCTGAAGCCTGGCAAAGACGTCGTCTGGCTGCAGGTGCCGTTCTCCTCCCTGCCGGGCGAGCAGAAAAACATCGATACCAAACTGGCCAACGGCGCCAACTATGGCTTCCCGGTCAACACCATGCACATTGTCGCCAACAAAGCCTGGGCGGAGAAAAATCCGGCCGCCGCCACTCTGTTTAGCGTCATGAAGCTGCCGATCGCCGACATCAACGCCGAGAATGCGATGATGCACGAAGGCCATGCTTCCGAAGCCGACATTAACGGTCATGTTGATGGTTGGATCAAAGCCCACCAGCCGCTGTTCGACAGCTGGGTGAAAGCCGCGCTCGCCGCGCAGCAGTAACCCGCCCCCGGATAAGGCCCGGCGCCTTATCCGGGCCCCTTCCCCGCCTTTCATCCCGTCAGGGTCATGGAAAAGCGGATTGCGGGCATTTTCATAGTGTTAAGGCGCGTCGCGCTCTGTTAAGGTGGGGACATCGGTCAATTTGCCACCTTCACATGGATCCAGCGATAAGTTATTCATATGGAAAACCCCGCGCCCTTAATCTGTGCCTTATCTGAACGTGTCGCTACCGTCGGCGAAGGCATTAAAGACAGTCTCCCCATCGTCATCAGCTACCTTCCGGTGGCATTCGCCTTCGGACTGAACGCCACCCGGCTGGGTTTCACCCCGCTGGAAAGCCTGTTTTTCTCCTGCATTATTTACGCCGGCGCCAGCCAGTTTGTGATCACCGCCATGCTGGCCGCCGGCAGTTCGCTGTGGGTCGCCGCCCTGACGGTGATGGCGATGGACGTCCGCCACGTGCTATATGGCCCCTCGCTGCGCAGCCGCATTCATACCGCGCTGGACAAAAAGAAGACCGCCCTCTGGGCCTTCGGCCTGACCGATGAGGTTTTCGCCGCCGCCACCGCCAGGCTGGTTCGCGACAACCGACGCTGGAGCGAAAACTGGATGCTCGGTCTCGCGTTTACCTCGTGGGCATCGTGGGTGTGCGGCACGCTGGCCGGCGCCTGGTCCGGCAACGGCCTGCTGGTGGATTATCCGGCGGTGGAAGCCGCGCTCGGCTTTATGCTGCCGGCGCTGTTTATGAGCTTCCTGCTGGCCTCTTTCCAGCGCCAGCAATCGCTGTGCGTCACGGCGGCGCTGGCGGGCGCGCTGGGCGGCATTCTGTTATTTTCCATTCCGGCGGCGATCCTCGCCGGGATTGTCTGCGGGTGTCTGACGGCGCTGGTCCAGGCCATGCTGAAGGGGATGCCGGATGAACAGTGAGGTCCTTCTGCTCGGAGTGATTGTCGGCGGCGTGAACTATCTGTTTCGTTATCTTCCCCTGCGTCTGCGCGCGGGTCATGCCCGGCCTGCCCGTCGTGGCCCGGTCAGCGTGCTGCTGGATACCATCGGCATCGCCTCGATTTGCGCGCTGCTGGTGGTCTCCAGCGTGCCGGAGATCCTCGCCGATGCCCATCGCCTGGCGCCGACGCTGATCGGCTTCCTGGTGCTGGGGGGCGCCTTCTGGAAAACCCGCAGCATTATTATCCCGACCCTGCTGTCGGCGTTGGCCTACGGTCTGGCCTGGAAAATCGCCAGCGGGCTCTAAGCTTTGCGTATCAATTTTGGTCAATAATTCATTTGATTTATTTGTCACAATAGTTATTATATCGGCTGTAATTAATGAGGTCATACCCAAATGGATAGTTCGTTTACTCCCATTGAGCAAATGCTCAAGTTCCGCGCCAGCCGCCATGAAGATTTCCCGTTCCAGGAGATTCTGTTAACTCGTCTTTGCATGCATATGCAAGGTAAGCTGCTGGAAAATCGCAATAAAATGCTCAAAGCGCAGGGAATTAACGAGACATTATTTATGGCGCTGATTACGCTGGAGTCGCAGGAAAACCACAGCATTCAGCCGTCCGAGCTGAGCTGTGCGCTGGGCTCGTCGCGTACTAACGCCACCCGTATCGCTGATGAACTGGAAAAACGCGGCTGGATTGAACGCCGCGAGAGCGATAACGATCGTCGCTGTCTGCATCTGCAGCTGACCGAAAAGGGCCATCAGTTTTTGCGTGAAGTCCTGCCGCCGCAGCATAACTGCCTGCACCAGCTGTGGTCTTCACTCAGCACCAGCGAAAAAGATCAGCTCGAACACATTACCCGCAAACTCCTGAGCCGCCTTGACCAGATGGAAGAAGAAGGCGTGCTGGCGGACTCTCTACGCTAAGGGCGGCGTCGCTCAGCCCATTTTTACGTTGCAAGGAAAACAGCCAGGCCAGCAGATCTCTGCTGGCCTTTCTGATAAACAGGTCGGCTCAGCCGATGTGAAATAATAAGATCGTGGAGAATAACATGAGCGCAAATGCGGAGAGCCAAACCCCGCAGCAACCAGGCAGCAAAAAAGGGAAGCGTAAAGGCGCCCTTCTGTTGCTGACATTGCTCTTCATTATTATTGCCGTGGCATATGGGATTTACTGGTTTCTGGTACTGCGTCACTACGAAGAGACCGACGATGCCTACGTGGCAGGGAACCAGGTACAAATTATGGCCCAGGTCTCGGGCAGCGTGACCAAAGTCTGGGCAGACAACACGGACTATGTGCAGAAAGGCGATCCGCTGGTCACTCTCGATCAGACCGATGCCCAACAGGCGTTTGAGAAAGCCAAAACGCAGCTGGCCGCCAGCGTGCGTCAAACCCGTCAGCAGATGATCAACAGCAAGCAGCTGCAGGCGAATATTGACGTCAAAAAGACCGCCCTCGCCCAGGCGCAGGCTGACCTGAACCGCCGCATCCCGCTGGGCGCCGCGAACCTCATCGGCCGCGAAGAGCTGCAGCACGCCCGCGACACCGTCGCCAGCGCGCAGGCCGAGCTTGACGTGGCAATCCAGCAGTACAACGCCAACCAGGCGATCGTGCTGGGTACCAAACTGGAACAGCAGCCGGCGGTGCTGCAGGCGGCGACCGAAGTGCGTAACGCCTGGCTGGCCCTGCAGCGTACGCAGATCGTCAGCCCGATTAGCGGCTACGTTTCCCGCCGCTCGGTACAGCCTGGGGCGCAGATCGGCACCACCACGCCGCTGATGGCGGTGGTTCCGGCGACCAACCTGTGGATCGACGCTAACTTTAAAGAGACCCAGCTGGCGCATATGCGCATCGGCCAGCCGGCCACCGTAATCAGCGACATCTATGGCGATGACGTGAAATACACCGGCAAGGTGGTTGGTCTGGATATGGGTACCGGGAGCGCCTTCTCCCTGCTGCCGGCGCAGAACGCCACCGGCAACTGGATCAAAGTGGTACAGCGCTTGCCGGTCCGCATCGAGCTGGATGAAAAACAGCTGGCGGAACACCCGCTGCGCATCGGCCTCTCGACGCTGGTGGAAGTTAACACCACCGATCGCGATGGCGAAATGCTGGCAAGCCAGGTGCGGAGCTCCCCGGTCTACGAGAGCAATGCCCGCGAAATCGCTCTCGATCCGGTCAATAAACTGATAGACGAGATCATTCAGGCCAACGCCGGATAATTCGGGGTGAGTGTAATGCAACAGCAAAAACCGCTGGAAGGCGCGCAGCTGGTCATCATGACCATTGCGCTGTCGCTCGCGACGTTCATGCAGGTGCTGGATTCCACTATCGCCAACGTGGCGATCCCGACCATCGCCGGTAACCTTGGCTCATCGCTGAGCCAGGGGACCTGGGTCATCACCTCGTTCGGGGTCGCTAACGCCATCTCCATTCCGATCACCGGGTGGCTGGCCAAGCGCGTGGGCGAGGTGAAGCTGTTCCTGTGGTCCACCACCGCTTTCGCCATCGCCTCCTGGGCCTGCGGCGTCTCCAACAGCCTGACGATGCTGATCTTCTTCCGCGTCATTCAGGGGATTGTTGCCGGGCCGCTGATCCCGTTGTCGCAAAGTCTGTTGCTCAGCAACTATCCGCCGGCGAAACGCTCTATCGCCCTGGCGCTGTGGTCGATGACGGTGATCGTCGCCCCCATCTGCGGCCCGATCCTCGGCGGCTATATCAGCGATAACTACCACTGGGGATGGATCTTCTTTATCAACGTGCCCATTGGCGTGGCGGTGGTGCTGATGACCCTGCAGACCCTGCGCAACCGGGAAACCAAAACCGAACAGCGGCGTATCGACGGCGTCGGCCTGGCGCTGCTGATCATCGGTATCGGTAGCCTGCAGGTGATGCTGGACCGGGGTAAAGAGCTGGACTGGTTCTCCTCCAATGAAATTATCATTCTGACCATCGTGGCGGTGGTGGCGATAAGCTTCCTGATCGTCTGGGAGCTGACCGACGATAACCCGATTGTCGATCTGTCGCTGTTTAAGTCGCGCAACTTCACCATCGGCTGCCTCTGTATCAGCCTGGCCTACATGCTCTACTTCGGGGCCATCGTGCTGCTGCCGCAGCTGTTGCAGGAGGTCTACGGCTACACCGCGACCTGGGCCGGCCTGGCGTCAGCGCCGGTGGGGGTGATCCCGGTCATTCTGTCGCCGATTATCGGCCGCTTTGCGCATAAGCTCGATATGCGACGGCTGGTCACCTTCAGCTTTATCATGTACGCCGTCTGCTTCTACTGGCGCGCCTGGACCTTCGAACCGGGGATGGACTTTGGCGCCTCGGCGTGGCCGCAGTTTATCCAGGGCTTCGCGGTAGCCTGCTTCTTCATGCCGTTGACCACCATCACCCTCTCCGGCCTGCCGCCGGAACGGCTGGCGGCGGCGTCGAGCTTGTCGAACTTCACCCGTACCCTTGCCGGCTCCATCGGGACCTCGATCACCACCACCCTGTGGACCAACCGCGAGGCGCTGCACCATGCGCAGCTCACCGAATCGGTGACGCCGTTCAACCCCAACGCGCAGCAGATCTACGATCAGCTGCAGGGGATGGGAATGACGCAGCAGCAGGCGTCCGGCTGGATAGCGCAGCAGATAACCAACCAGGGGCTGATTATCTCCGCCAACGAAATCTTCTGGATCTCAGCGGCCATTTTCATCCTGCTGTTGGGACTGGTGTGGTTCGCCAGACCCCCGTTCAGCGCCGGCGGCGGCGGCGGCGGCGCGCACTAAGCCTCACATTAAGGGACCTGCGGGTCCCTTTTTTACGGCGTCAGGTTGTCCAGTTCTCGCTAGTTTCTGTCTCGTTTGCGAAAGCCCGCCAGCCGGCGCTCGGGCAGGATAAAGGCTGACTATTAAGGAGAACACTATGCTGAGCCATCCTGCTGAAAAGTACCGTCCCTATCCGCCGATTACCCTGCCCGACCGCCGCTGGCCGGACCGGCAAATCAGCCACGCCCCGCGCTGGCTGTCGACCGACCTGCGCGACGGCAACCAGGCGCTGGCGGAGCCCATGGACAGCGCCCGCAAACTGCAGTTCTGGGATCTGCTGCTGGAGTGCGGCTTTAAAGAGATTGAGGTCGCCTTCCCTTCCGCCTCGCAAACCGATTTCAACTTTGTCCGCCAGCTGATTGACGAACAGCGCATCCCGGAGGAGGTCACTATCCAGGTGCTGACTCAGGCGCGGGACCCGCTGATCCTGCGTACCTTTGAAGCGCTGCGCGGCGCCCGTCGGGCCACCGTCCACCTCTACAACGCCACCGCGCCGCTGTTCCGCGAACTGGTTTTCGGCATGGACAAGGCCGAGGTGATCGCCCTCGCGACCCGCGCCACCCGGCTTATCCGCCAGCAGTGCGAACAACAGCCGGAGACCCGCTGGCAATATGAATATTCGCCTGAAACCTTCTGCTTCACCGAACCGGCGTTTGCGCTCGAGATTTGCGAAGCGGTGGCGGACGTCTGGCAGCCCTGCGCCGAGCGACCGATGATCGTCAATCTGCCGGCGACGGTGGAGGTCAACACCCCCAACGTCTATGCCGATCAGATCGAGTACTTTTGCCGCCACTTCTCCCGCCGCGGCGAGGTCTGCATCAGCGTGCATCCTCACAATGACCGCGGTACCGGCGTCGCCAGCGCCGAGCTGGCGGTGATGGCCGGCGCCGACCGGGTGGAAGGCTGCCTGTTCGGCAACGGCGAACGCACCGGCAACGTCTGCCTGGTGACGCTGGCGATGAACCTCTACAGCCAGGGCGTCGACCCTGAGCTTCGCTTCGAGCAGATGAACCGGGTGGTGGAAGTGGTGGAAAACTGCAATCAGATCCCCGTGCACCCGCGCCACCCGTGGGCGGGAAGTCTGGCCTACACCGCTTTCTCCGGCTCCCATCAGGATGCGATCAAAAAAGGGTTTGATGCCCGTCAGCCTGGCGACCCATGGCGGATGCCCTACCTGCCCATTGACCCGCAGGATATTGGCTGCAGCTATGAGGCGGTGATCCGCGTCAACAGCCAGTCGGGGAAAAGCGGCAGCGCCTGGCTTATCGAACAAAATCATGGTCTGAAGCTGCCCCGCGGGCTGCAGCAGGACTTCAGCCAGCACGTTCAGCAGGCCACCGATAGCGACGGCAAAGAGATGACCCACCATGCGCTGTGGCAGCTGTTCCGCACGCGCTACGGGCTGCAGGCGCAGCCTGCGCTGACGCTGGTCGATTATCAGAGCGCCAGCCAGCAGGATGGCCAGCTGTCCCTGCAGGCGACGCTGCGTCACCACGGCGAAACCCGACGCCTGCAGGGCCAGGGCAACGGCCTGCTCTCCGCCGCCGCCAGCGGCCTCAGCGCGCTGTTTCGGCAGCCGTTTATGATCAAGGACTATCATGAGCATACCCTCGGCGCGCGCAGCGACAGCCGGTCGGTGGCCTATATCCGCTGCGTTTTTCCGCAAGGAGAAAGCTACTGGGGCGTGGGTATCGATAATGACGTGGCGCGCGCCTCGCTGCAGGCGCTGTGCAATGCGCTCAGCGCCGCCGATCAGGCCGGCGGACGAAAATAGTCGCTGGGGGCGACGCCCATCACCCGACGAAACATGGCGCTGAAGGCGCTGTGGCTGCCGTAGCCCAGCTCCAGCGCCACCCGCAGCACGGAGTGGCCCTGCGCCAGGCGAATCAACGCTTCCATTAGCTTCGCCCGGCGCACCCACTCGCGCCACGTCAGGCTAGTCTGCTGCTGAAAATGGCGGTTCAGGGTTCGCTCGCTCATGCTGCACGCCTTCGCCGCCTGGCTGCTGCTCCAGACGTCGCCCGGCGCCTCGCGCACCTGCTGACACAGCCGGCGCAGCGTTTCGCTTTGCGGCTCCGGCAGGCCAAACGGCAGGATCGCCATCCCGCGGATCTCATCGAGGATCAGCTCATAAATCCGTTCGTCGCGGCTGGCGGGGGCATAGCGCTCGGCCAGCGCCAGGGAAGAGACGATCAGTTCCCGCAGCAGCGGCGTGATCTGTACGATCTGGCAGCCCGCCGGAAGATCGGCGCGCGCCAGCGGATCGATAAACAACGTACGCGCCGCGACGTTGCCGGTCATGCGCAGCGCGTGGGGCGTTCCCGCCGGCAGCCAGACGCCGCGCCCGGGCGGCACCACCCAGTAGCCTGCCGGCGTCGCCACCCGCACCACGCCGCTTAAAATATGCAGCAGCTGGGCGCAGTCATGCTGATGCCAGTCTTCCTGGTCACCGTGAGCGTAATCATGGGCAAAGGGCACCAGCGGGCGGTGCTGAAAGGAGAAGGTGGTGGTGGTCGTCATGGCGGCGTCGGGAGAGCGGCCCGGCGACAGGCGTCGGGCCGCGGCGGAAGCACTAGATGTGCAGTTCCTGCAGTTTTTCTTTCGGCAACGCCAGTTCGTCGTTGCTGTTGATGCGCACATCGCGCTCAATGATATGACGAGCGATCTCCTGCGCCTCTTCCAGCGAGTGCATGGTATAGGTCCCGCACTGGTAGACGTTCAGCTCCGGGATCTGGTTCTGATCTTGCACCTTCAGCACGTCGGCCATCGCCGCTTTCCAGGCGTCGGCGACGCGCTGCTCGTCCGGCGTACCAATCAGGCTCATATAGAACCCGGTGCGGCAGCCCATCGGCGAAATGTCGATAATTTCCACGCCATTCCCGTTCAGGTGATCGCGCATAAAGCCGGCGAACAGGTGCTCCAGGGTGTGGATACCGCGCTCCGGCATCACTTCCTGGTTCGGCACGCAGAAGCGCAGATCGAATACGGTGATTTCATCGCCATGCGGCGTGTTCATTTTCTTCGCGACACGCACCGCTGGGGCTTCCATTCGGGTATGGTCGACTGTGAAACTATCTAACAACGGCATTCGTCACCTCCGGGAGTGAATTTTTTTAAAATAAAATGAACTCTTTGTTCAGCCGCGAGTCTCAGTATATGAAAGACGCGCATTTATTATCATCATCATCCCTGAATCAGAGATGAAAGTTTGGCCACAGTGATGTGGCCTTTTTCTTTTCCAGCGCTACGCGTGCCGCGCCAACAGCGCCTCAAACGGCTCGCTGTCTTCCGCTTCTACTTTCTTCTGTCGCGCCACCGACGCGTCGCGCTCGGCGATGAAATCTTCTTCGCTCAGGATCTCCAGCGGCTCTTCACGCAGCTGGGTCCGGTAACGATCGGCCAGCGCACGGCCGGTTCCGCCAATCCCTTCTTCAATCATAGAACGCAGAATGCGGGCTGAGAAGGTTAATTCCGGATCGTCAAAACAGGCCAGCAGCTCATCGCAGACCTGTTGATAGGCCTCGCCGCCGTGAATGCTGTCCAGCGTCTGCGCCACGCGGCGTAAATCGCGGAACAGATCTTTACCTACCTGCGCCAGCGGGAACTGCGCGCTTTCGCAGCCGATGCCCAACGTTAAGCCCGGCTTACGGCCTTCCAGAATCACCCGATTCCAGTTGGTGCGAGTGCACAGCAGCTCATCGCTGCTCATCTCCGGCGCGTCGGCCAGCGCGCACCAAACCATAAACAGATCGAGGAAACGCACCTGCTGGGCGTCAACGCCGATCGGCGAGAACGGGTTGATATCCAGCGAACGCACTTCAATGTACTCAATGCCGCCGCGCAGCAGCGCATCGGACGGGGTTTCGCCCCGACGGGTGACGCGTTTCGGGCGGATCGGCGCATAGAGTTCGTTTTCAATCTGCAGGATATTGCTGTTGATCTGCAGATACTTACCGTCTTTTTCCAGCCCGATTTTGGCGTACTCTTCCGACGGCGTTTTAATCGCGCGCTTCAATCCTGCCACATACTCGTGCAGATCGTTAAACGTAATTCCGAGATTGCTTTGCGACTTATTGGTATAACCGAGGTCGCTGAGGCGCAGCGAGGTGGCGTACGGCAGGTAGTACATGCCGTTGCCCGTCTCCTCAAAGGGCAGCGTCGTCGGCTTACCTTGCAGGAATGAAGAGCAAATCGCCGGCGAGGCGCCGAACAGATACGGGATCACCCAGCCAAAGCGATAGTAGTTACGAATCGTGCGGAAATAGCCTGCTGAAATGGCCTCTTTCCCGCTTTCAGCGTCTTCCACACCGCACTTCGCCTGCCAGAACGTCATCGGCAGCGAGAAGTTATAGTGCACGCCGGAGATAGTCTGCATCAGCGCGCCGTAGCGGTTCTTCAGCCCCTCGCGATACAGCGTTTTCAGGCGTCCCACGTTAGAGGTGCCGTACTGCGCCAGCTCAATATCCTGACCGGGGGCGATATAGCAGGGCATGCTCAGCGGCCACATCCGCTCGTCACCGATATGACGCGCGGTATAGCGATGGACATCGCGCATAAAGGTCAGCATATGCTCAATATCGCCGTCCACCGGCGTAATAAATTCGAGTAAAGCTTCGGCAAAATCGGTGGTAATCCATTTATGCGTCAGCGCTGAGCCTAACGCCAGAGGGTGACCGGTCGTCGCCAGCGTACCGTCTGCGTTCACGCGCAGCGTCTCCCGCTCCAGACCACGTTGAATACCCTGCAGGGCCTGCGGATGTTTTTCCAGCCAGGCCAGCGCCTGTGATACGTCCGGGATCAATTTGACCTCCCGCCTGTCGAAATCGTTTGAATAAGCATAATTGTAATGGATGAACTATCAGTCCAATTAGTGCCACCACGTCATGCCCTGAAGCGTCGCTGCCGCAATGACGATATAGCGCAGCGCCTTTCCAAGGCATAAGAAAAAGAGTACCGGTCCCCAGGAAATGCGCATCCATCCCGCCAGCAAACACAGTAAATCGCCGACAACCGGCGCCCAGCTTAGCAACAGCGTCACTGCGCCGTAGCGCTTAAGCCAGCCGGCCGCCCGCTCCTGCCAGCGCGAGGTTTTACGCAGCGGAAACAGGCGCCCCAGAATAACGTTAGTTACCCCTCCAAGGCTATTGCCGATTGTTGCTATTAATACTAACCACCACGGATGACTACCCCCCGTAAGAAGCATCGCAACCAGCACAACCTCCGAATTGCCGGGAAGCAGCGTGGCGCTTAAAAAGCTACTGGCAAACAGCGAGAGGAGTGACAGCGCGTCGCTCACAGCAAACGCACGTCTACAGCGTCCATTCCCGCGCGCTTCGCCGCCTGCAGACCAAAGTCGGCATCTTCGAAGACCACGCATTTTTCCGGCGCGACGCCCATGCGCTCGGCGCACAGCAGGAAGGTATCGGGCGCGGGTTTATGGTTGACCACATGATCGGCCGCCACCACCGCGGAGAAGTAATGACGCAGGCCCAGGTGCGCCAGCAGCGCTTCGGCGACGGCGCTTTCACTACCGGTGCCGACCGACATCGGGCGACGGCCGTGCCACGCTTTGACCACCTCGATCAGCGGCAAGGGGCGTACGCTATCCAGCAGCATCGCCTTAACGGCCAGGGTTTTTTCCTGCGCCAGGCGATGTGGATCGAGATCCGCCTGGTTGAGTTCAATAATCGCCTGGGCAATCCGCCAGGTCGGTGAGCCATTGAGGGCGACCATCGCCTGTTCGTCGAAACGCATACCGTAGCGGCCCAACACCTCGTTCCATGCCTGACGGTGGGTCGGCTCGGTATCGAGGATGGTGCCATCCATATCAAAGATCAGTCCTGCGTAACCTTCGTACATCGTCTTCTCACCAACCGGTTAATGAATGGTTACTGTAACGCAAAAGCCGGTCGTTGTCGCGGCCAGCGGCGCAGACGACAAAGGCGCCCACAGGCGCCTTCAGGCATTAGACCGGATAGCCGGCCTTATTTAATACGCAGATCGTTTTCGACCATTCGCACACCCTGCACCCGACGGGTGACTTCCACCGCCCGTTTAGCGCTTTCCGCGGAGGAGACAAATCCGCTCAGCTGGACGCGGCCTTTAAAGGTCTGGACGCTGATTTCAGAGGACTTGATGTCTTTATCGTTAAAGAGCGCCGTTTTCACCTTAGTGGTCACCACGGTATCGTCAATGTAACCGCCGGTACTTTCTTTGGTGGACGAACCGGCACAGCCAGCGAGGACCGTCGCCACCAGCAGCGTCGCGCAAAAAGCAGGTATTGCTTTGAACCATTTCATGGATTTCTCTCCTTGCATTTATCTCAGCCTGATAACGCTGATATACAAGGATAAATTATAGTGGAAAGCGCGGCTTGCCAATAAAAAAGTCGGATGAAACTGGGATGAAAAACGCGGTTATCGGGATGGCGAGGGAAGCGTGAAGAGGGTGCCGTTGCTTACGCAACGTTATCCTCCCTGGTGCTGGCGATAATTTCGCAGACCATGAAACAACATTTTCGCTGTTGCTAAGGAGAATATGGTGCATCCGGGAGGATGACTCGGCTGCGCCTCGCCCTTCGGGCCGTTGCTTACGCAACGTTATCCGCCCTGGTGCTGGCGATAATTTCGCAGACCATGAAACAACATTTTCGCTGTTACTAAGGAGAAGATGGTGCATCCGGGAGGATTCGAACCTCCGACCGCTCGGTTCGTAGCCGA
>NZ_JBEAJA010000056.1:0-161179 GCF_040064755.1 Klebsiella sp. GB_Kp056
CGATGGTAGTGTGGGGTCTCCCCATGTGAGAGTAGGGAACTGCCAGGCATCAAATAAAGCAGAAAGCTCAGTCGAAAGACTGAGCTTTTTTGCGTTTTTGTCCTCCGGGGAGGGTGCCGGTACGCCTCCCCGGTGGCGCTGCGCTTACCGGGGCTACGGATCCGTAGCCCGGACAAGGTGCGCAGCACCGCCTCCGGGGAAAATCCCGCCATACCCGCACCATTATCTTCATTCAAAGCAACATAAAACCCCGTCATGGCAAACCCTTCGCCATAATCCACTTTTTCCTTGCCTCTGCGCTGGCGTTGATCGCGAAAACCGTGCTTGCGAAAAAAAATGTGAATGCAATCACATATAAAGATATAACAATTATATAACATTTAGTTTACTAACTAATTTGTCTGCGTGACGTGGTACGCCCGACAAGACAGACTGCAGTCTTTGCTGGAGCAATATAACAATGACAGAGAGTAGCATTACCGAACGGGCCGCGCCGGAGCAGGCCGATACCCGTCGTCGTATTTGGGCAATTGTTGGCGCTTCCTCGGGAAATCTGGTTGAGTGGTTTGATTTTTACGTCTACTCATTCTGCTCGCTCTATTTTGCCCATATCTTCTTTCCCTCCGGAAATACCACCACTCAACTTTTACAAACGGCAGGCGTATTCGCCGCCGGATTTCTGATGCGTCCTATCGGTGGGTGGCTGTTTGGTCGGATCGCCGACCGCCGCGGACGTAAAGCTTCCATGCTTATTTCGGTCTGTATGATGTGCTTTGGTTCACTGGTGATTGCCTGCCTGCCGGGCTACGCGGTCATCGGCACCTGGGCTCCAGCGCTGCTGCTGTTGGCCCGTCTGTTTCAGGGGCTGTCGGTCGGTGGAGAATATGGCACCAGCGCGACCTATATGAGTGAAGTGGCGATTGAAGGAAAGAAAGGCTTCTATGCCTCTTTCCAGTACGTCACGTTAATTGGCGGTCAACTGCTGGCGGTATTAGTGGTCGTGGCGCTCCAGCAGGTGCTGAGCGACGAAGATTTGCATGCCTGGGGATGGCGTATTCCTTTTGCTCTCGGGGCAGTACTGGCTATCGTCGCGCTGTGGCTGCGTCGCCAGCTGGACGAAACCTCGAAGCAGGAGACCCGGGCGCTGAAAGAGGCTGGCTCATTTAAAGGGTTGTGGCGTAATCGCCGGGCTTTCGTGATGGTGTTGGGCTTTACTGCCGCCGGATCGCTGACCTTCTATACCTTTACTACCTATATGCAAAAGTATCTGGTCAACACGGCGGGCATGACGGCCAGCACCGCCAGCGTGATCATGACCGCGGCGCTGTTCGTTTATATGCTGGTTCAACCGCTGTTCGGCGCCTTTTCGGATAAAGTTGGCCGCCGTACCTCCATGCTGTGCTTTGGCGTGCTGGCGACATTATTTACCGTGCCTATCCTGAGCGCCTTGCAAAAAGTGAGCTCACCCTATGCTGCCTTCGGCCTGGTGATCTGCGCCTTGCTGATTGTCAGTTTCTATACCTCGATCAGCGGCATCCTGAAGGCCGAGATGTTCCCGGCGCAGGTTCGCGCGCTTGGGGTAGGGCTGTCCTATGCCGTCGCGAATGCCCTGTTTGGCGGCTCGGCGGAATATGTCGCGCTGTCGCTGAAATCGGCGGGGATAGAGCACGCGTTCTACTGGTACGTGACGGTGATGGCGGCCATCGCCTTCCTGGTCTCCCTGATGCTGCATCGCAAAGGCAAAGGCCTGCGTCTTTAGCCGTTACTGGTGCGCCAGTTGCCAAACAGCGTAGCCGGTGGTCGCGCCGGCTACATCCCAGGCGAAATCCTTCCAGCTCCAGCCGCTGCCTGCCGGGCGGCTGTCCCAAAGCTCTTTTGAGGCGCCGAGGCTGACGGAAAACATCAGGCCGATAGCAGCGCTGCGGTCCCGGCTGTAACCCTGATGTTGCGCATATTCATTGCCGGCGGCAGACAGCATCGCCGAGGCCAGAAAATGCTGGGCTTTGTCCTGACCGGACCATGCATCATTTGCCATGTGGCTGCAGCCCGTTAACATCAGCGAAGCAATCACGATTATCGTACGCATAGCGCTTCCAGAAAAAAGCCCCGTCGAGGCGGGGCTGATTGTCAGAGAATACGGCTGATCAGCCGGTCAATGCGGATCCGCCGCAGTCGGCGGATCAGTTTACGCACTTTCACCGGATAGTCGGCAATACTTTGCAGATCCCGATAATGTTTCACCACCGTGGTGTGGGTGCGGATGAGCTTCAGCTCTTTCTCCCGCATGGCTCCCAGCTGCTGCTTTGGATCGTGGATCAGAATGGCATTTTCCAGATCGAGTCGCCAGGCGCGCGGGTTAAGGTTGTTGCCGGTGAGCAGCATCCACTCGTCGTCAACCCACATGCCCTTCAGGTGGTAGCTGTTATCGTCATCCTTCCACAGGCGGACGATCAGCTGATCGGTATTCACATAATACTGCAGCCGGCTGAGGAAACGCCGCAGGTTGATCTCATACAGATAAGGAAGCGCGCCGATGATTTTAAACGGCTGATCTTCCGGAATATAGAAATCGTTCGCGGTTTTATCGCCGACAATAATCTCCACCTGTTTACCGTCGCGCAGCAGCTGGATGATATTTCTTACCAGCACGGCAGGAAGGTTGAAGTAGGGGGTGCAGATCGTTAACTTGTGCTCGGCACAGGGCATCAGGTGAAAGATAGTTTTGTTCAGCAGGCTGGATTTCCCCAGGCCTACCAGCGGGGTGACGGAGAGTTCTTCGTCACCGGCGATGCCGACAAAATGGTAGCTGCGGTCGCGCAGCTCCTGACGGTACTGGCGAATATCGTTTTTGATTTCCGGACTTTTTGGCCGATCCGGTCTGTCGAGACGATTCACGCCGCGTCCCTGAACCAGATTATTGTCGACCCAGTCGAACATGACGTCCGCCATTTTGCCGTTACGGATGCACTGATAGCGGTCATAGCGGTACTTATCATGCTGATGCAGATAAACATCGTTCAGGCTGGCGCCGCTGTAGAGGACGCAGTCATCAATAATAAAGCCTTTGAAATGGAGAACGCCGAGCGCCTCCCGGGTGTTAATCGGCACGCCGTAAACGGGGATCTCTACGCCCGGATTTTCATTGGCCATCCGACAATACCAGTCAGCATTGGTGTTGGAGGCGGCGGCGCCGATACGGCCACGTTGAGCGCGGTGCCAGTCAACGAGGACGCGAACATCCAGTTGCGGACGCTGACGTTTGGCGTCATAAAGGGCCTGCAAAATTCCTTTTCCGCCATCATCTTGCTCCAGGTAGAGCGCAATAATGCATATACGCTGAGTGGCGTTGGCAATCCGGGTCAGTAACGCTTCCCTGAAATCCGCAGGGGCGTAAAAGAACTCTACATCATCAACTGACTGAGAAAGCTTAGGGAGTTGGGCAAGGTGTTGTTGATGTTTATTACGCTTAAATTTTGACAACATCACAGTGCGTTTCTTCTCTGTTTATTGAAGGGTCTTCTGTACCATGCAGACGACGTAAGCGGGCAATAATACCATTACTACCCGCTAATGTGGTCAACAATTGCGGTCAGCGTCGCGCGATTATCCCTGATTCAGGGGCAGCGACAGACTGACAATCCCATCTTCCAGCTGAATATCAACGGTGAATCCCAGCTTTCTGGCGAGGCCGATCATGCCTCGGTTATTCGGCATCGTAATCCCATTCAGCCGTTGCAGGCCATGGCTTTGCGTATAGGCGATCAGCTTTTCCAGCAGCCTTCGCCCCAGGCCTAACCCTTTCAAATCTGAACGGACCAGCACAGCAAACTCGGCATCAATATTGTCAGGGTCGGAGATCGCCCGCGTCACGCCGAGGATCTCGCTCTGTTCCGCGGTGGTCCTGACGGCGACGAACGCCATTTCTCGATCGTAGTCGATCTGGGTCATATTGGCTAAGTCGTCATGGGTAAATTCGTTGATCTCACTAAAATAGCGATAATAGAGATCTTCTTTGGTGACCTGAGCGATAAACGCGAGCAACTGCGGTTCATCTTCCGGAAGGATCGGCCGGAACAGACAGCGATCGCCATTTTTCATCACCACCCACTCCTCCAGCTGGTGCGGATAGGGACGAATAGCGAGACGGCTTTCACTGTCGCCGCTAAAGGGAGCAAGCCCCAGGGTAACGTCCAGCGCCGTAAACTCGTTGCCGGAGGCGAGCAGGGGATGAATATCCAGCCGCTGGATCTCCGGGCAGTCGACGATCAGGTTCGAGACCTGAACCAGCAGCTGGCTTAAGCCTGCGATATCCAGCGGTCGCAATGCGCTGCGGCCGCGGATCTTCTTATTTTTGATCGCCTGGATCACCAGATAACGCGCCAGGTTCATATTCAGCGGCGGCAGCGCCACAGCGGCCTGGTCCTCGGCCCGCCACTCCACGCCGCCTTCGCCCAACATAATCAACGGGCCGAAGAGGGGATCGTGCTCAACCACCACTCTCAGCTCCTGGGCGCCGGCGCGATTGGCCATACTCTGCACCAGCAGGCCATGAATGCGCGCCTGGGGCCAGGCCAGCCTGACGCGATCGATCATCGCATCCGCTGCCTGCTGTACTTCTGCCGCGGTACGCAGATATAACATGACCCCCTGTACTTCTGATTTGTGCGGAATATCCGGGGAACGCAGCTTCAACGCAACCGGAAAGCCTATCTGCTCAGCGATATGCACCGCTTCCGCGCTGTCAGCGGCGATCCAGGTTGGCAGTGTGTGGATACCGTAGGCCCGGAGCACCGGGCTGACCTCATGGGTATCCAGCGTGGTGGCGCCGTCATCTATCGCTTGCTGGAGCAGAGCATGCGCTTCGCTGGTATTGGCGGTTAACGAGTCCGGCAGCACTGGAGTCTCGCGCAGCTGTTTCTGGTTACGGCGGTACTCGACCATATGCATAAAGGCGGTAATGGTGCCCTCCGGCGTGCGGTAGGTGGGAAGGCCGGCATCGCTGAACAGCCGTCGCGCCTCCTGGGAAGAGAATTCGCCGCACCAGTTGGTCAGCACGGTGACATATTTGCCACGCGGATGGTGCTTCAGGGCGTCTATCAGCGCCAGGGCGCTCTCGGTGCCCGGCGCGGCGGCGCTGGGCGAGTGGATCACCAGCAGCGCGTCGTAGTCCTGACTGTTAAGCAGAATGTTCACCGCCCGCTGATAGTGTTCGCTGCTGGCGTCATCGCGTAGATCCAGTGGGTTGGCGATCTCAACGCCGCCCGGCAGCGCCTGGCGCAGGGCGTCGCGCGTCTCCTCGCTGAGGGTCGCCAGCTTACCGTTACGCAACCAAAGCTCATCCAGCGCCAGCGCCGCCGGCGCCGCGCCGTTGCTGACGATCATCAGTTTTTCACCGCGCAGCGGGCGCATATGGCTCAGGGTTTCTACGGCGGAGAACAGCTCATGGGTATCCTGGACCCGCAGCAGACCAGCACGCTGGATGGCTGCGTCCCATGCCGGATCCATCCCTGAATTGACGTGCAACAATTTCTGCGCCGCAGGACTACGGCCGCTTTTGATCACCAGGATTGGCTTGTTTCGCGAGGCGCTGCGCGCGGCGGAGACAAACCGGCGCGCGTCGCTGAGATGCTCAAGGTAAAGCAAAATGGCGCTGGTTTTGCTGTCGCGGGCCAGAAAGTCCAACAGGTCATCGACATCTATATCCAGGCTATCGCCCAGCGCGATGAAGTAGGAAAACCCCATCTCGCGCTGTTGCGCCCAGTCAAGGATGGTGTTGGAGACGGCGGCCGACTGCGAGATAAAGGCCAGTTTACCGCGGTGGATCGCGACCGGCGAAAAGCTGGCGTTCAGGCCTTGCCACGGCGCCAGCAGCCCCAGGCTGTTTGGGCCGAGCAGGCGCATCTGATAGCGTGCAGCGCATTCGAGCAGCGCCGGATACTGTTCCGGCTGCGAAGAGAGGATGATGCAGGTCTTGCAGCCTTTCTGCCCCAGGGCTTCGAGCAACTCGAGATTACGTCGCGCGTTGGTACAAAGCACCGCCAGATCCGGCGTAAACGGCAGCTTCTCGATGGTGGGCCACGCCAGCACCCCAAGCACCGCCTTCCAGGCGGGGGTCACCGGCAGTACCGGGCCATTGAAGCCGCCGGCTAGCAGGTTGCGCATCATGAGATAGCCAGCGCGCTGCGGCTTCATTGATGCGCCAATAACGGCGATGGATTTTGGTCGCAGCAGCGCTTCCAGGCCTCGTTGGCTCATACCGGTCTCCTTTCATCCCAGTGACCGAATGATTTTAAACGTTTTCCACCTGGCCCGCTGTGATACTGCCCTTATGCTGGGTTTTTCCCGCCAGGTAGCGGGTCCGGAAGCGGGTGAAGTGTTCGCCAAGCGCTGCGGCGGCCGGCGCATCGCCCGCCAGATCCAGCAGGGCGATGGCCACTTCCGCGGTACAATATTGTCCGTCGGCGTGCGCCTCGCGCAGATGGTAGGCTGAGATGCGCGACAGATCGACGGAGATGAGCGGCAGCGCGTCCAGATAAGGGCTCTTACGGAACATTTTACGCGCTTCGGTCCAGGTGCCATCGAGCATGATAAACAGCGGCGGTTTGCCGGACGGTGGCGCGCTCAGGACCTGGCGCTCCGGTGCGGCGTAGGAGGCGGGGAACACCACCATCGGCTGGTAATCGGGATGGGCGACCAGATCGAGCAGCCCCTGCGGCGGCTCGGTTCTCGACCATTGATAAGCCTCGGTATTCGGCAGAATATCGGCGATGAGCCGGCCGGTGTTGCTGGGCTTCATCGGCTCCGTATCAAACATCACCAGGCAGAAACGGCTGGTAGCCTGCGCCGGCGTTAACGTGGCGCACAGGCACTGCTTGAGCGGCAGCAGACAGCGCTGGCAGCGGCGGATGCGGTTGCCGCGAGCAAGGAAAGGGCGGGTGGCTCGCGCGAGACGTTCGGCGCGCAGGCGAAGGACAGCGTTATCAGTCATGGGAGTCGCTAGTGAAAAACGCTATTGTCGCAGAGGCGAAAACGGGGCACAAGCGGTGCCCCGGAGGGATTACTGCTGTCCGGCTTCGTTCAGCCAGCTATCAAATGGCGCTTTTGGCACCGCGCCATTGAGCATGTCGATCACTTCGCCATTTTTGAACATCATAATGGTCGGGATGCTGCGGATACGAAACCGTGCGCTAAGCTCACGTTCCGCTTCGGTGTTAACTTTCACAAAACGCATCTTCCCGCTACGCTCTTCCGCGACGTCTTCAAAGATCGGCGCGAAGCTGCGGCAGGGACCGCACCATGGCGCCCAGAAATCGACAACGACCGGCAGATCGTCCTTTAAGAGTTTATCCAGCGTTGCCCCGGTCGCGTTGATGACGTCGCCATCAAAAAGATCGTGACCGCAGCGTCCGCACTTTGCGCCATCCGCGCTACGATCGTCCGGGAGGCGGTTCAGAGCCTGACAACTGGCACAAACGGTATTCATAACTAACCTCTGGTTATGGGTTGCAACGTGGCACGTGGCCGATATGTTTCTGTGATGTTACATATTATCGATTAAGTGTTATTTAAGGACAATGCGTTTTGTTCGATGAGTGCAATAGAGGCCGTCTTTTAAACGAAATCATGGCGAAGCGATGACACATCGGGTAATCTGCGCGCTTCGCGCAGCGCAGGTGGAGAAAATTGATGAGCGACGAACTGAAAAATAAAAGCGGCAAGGTCAAAGTGATGTATGTCCGCAGTGATGATGATTCTGACAAACGCACCCATAACCCACGTACCGGGAAAGGGGGAGGTCGTCCAGGAAAATCTCGTGTTGACGGCCGCAGCCGCCCTGCGCGTGACGAACGAAACAGCCGCGGTGACGATCGTAAACGCGATGACCGCAAGCGTGATGAGCGCAAGCGCGATGATTTTAATCGTGACGATGCGTCCCCGTGGCGTACCGTTTCTCGCGCTCCTGGCGATGAGACGCCGGTAAAAGAGGATCACGGCGGGATCAGCGGGAAGAGCTTTATCGATCCGGAAGTACTGCGTCGCCAGCGCGCGGAAGAGACCCGCGTGTATGGTGAAAACGCCTGTCAGGCCCTGTTCCAGAGCCGCCCGGAAGCCATTGTCCGCGCCTGGTTTATCCAGAGCGTGACGCCGCGCTTTAAAGAGGCGCTGCGCTGGATGGCGGCTAACCGTAAAGCCTATCATGTGGTTGATGAAGCCGAGCTGGCGAAAGCCTCCGGGACCGATCACCACGGCGGCGTCTGCTTCCTGATCAAAAAACGCCACGGTACCTCTGTTGCCCAGTGGGTCGCGAAGGCCGCAGAAGAAGATTGCGTCCTGGCGCTGGAGGACGTGGGTAACCCGCACAACCTCGGGGCGATCATGCGCAGCTGCGCGCACTTCGGCGTGAAGGGTGTTGTGGTTCAGGATGCCGGCGTGCTGGAGTCCGGCGCGGCGATCCGTACGGCGGAAGGCGGTGCGGAACATGTTGAACCGATCACCGGCGACAGCTTCATCGATACTCTGGATCAGTTCCGTCAGGCGGGCTACGCGATTGTCTCGACCTCCAGCCATAATGGTACCCCGCTGTTTAAAGCCGAGCTGCCGAAGAAAATGGTGCTGGTGTTAGGCCAGGAGCGCGATGGCCTGTCGGATGCAGCGATCTCCAGCGCGGACCTCAGCGTCGCCATCGATGGTACCGGCAATGTCGAAAGCCTGAACGTCTCTGTGGCGACCGGCGTCCTGCTGGCGGAATGGTGGCGTCAGAACAAGGCGTAATACCTGTCCCTGAATACAAAAGCCAGCTGATGCTGGCTTTTTTTATGGCTGTCGATCACTCGCTTTCGGCGGGAAGGACCGGCATCCAGTCAATCGGCGCTTCGCCGCGATCGGCCAGCCACTGATTGGTCTGCACGAAATGGTTGCTGCCAAAGAAGCCGCGATGCGCGGAGAGCGGTGAAGGGTGCGGCGCCTTCAGTACGCAGTGGCGCTGGCGATCGATAATCGCGCCTTTCTTCTGCGCATGGGAGCCCCACAGCAGAAAGACCACCCCCTCGCAGTGCTCATTGATTAACGCGATTACCTTATCGGTAAACGTCTCCCAGCCGAGGCTGGCGTGCGAGTGCGCCTGCCCGGCGCGGACGGTCAGGACCGTATTAAGCAGGAGCACCCCCTGGCGCGCCCAGCTTTCCAGGTAACCATGGGTAGGGCGGGTAAAGCCAGGGATAGTGGCCTCCAGCTCTTTGTACATATTCAGCAGCGAGGGCGGGATCGCGACGCCCGGGCGAACCGAGAACGCCAGACCGTGGGCTTGCCCCGGGCCGTGATAGGGGTCCTGACCGAGAATGACGACTTTGACATCGCCCAGTTCAGTAAAGCGAAACGCATTAAAGACATCTTTTTGCGGTGGATAGATGGTGATCCCGGACTGGCGCTCTTCGGCGACGGTCTTCAGAGTATTGAGAAAATAGGGTTGTTGCTTTTCATCCGCCAGCACGTCATGCCAGGTTAAAGGGGTGGTCATCTTGCTCTCCTGCAAAGGGTCATCGCTATAGCTTAACGGCTTCTTTCTACAGAACAAAATCGGCACGGCTTGACGCGGGCCTTTATGCAAAAAAAATTGAAAATTTACAAAATTATTTATAGCGGCTTATGGCGTAACTTGATGTAAAACAATAAAATCCTTGCATACCCACTTAGAGTGAGTGGTTTTTATTGATTTACATCAAAGAATGCCGAGGGTGCGGCTGATATATATACACTCATACAACAATGGTTTTACCAATTGGCCGCGAAGAGGCCAAAATCGAATAAACACTGCCTGGGAGGCATCAAATGATTACTGGTATCCAAATTACTAAAGCGGCAAACGACGACCTGCTGAACTCTTTCTGGCTGCTGGATAGCGAAAAAGGCGAAGCGCGTTGCCTGTGCGCCAAAGGTGGTTTTGCGGAAGATGACGTGGTGGCGGTCAGCAAACTGGGTGAAATCGAATACCGTGAAATCCCGGTAGACGTGAAACCAGAAGTTCGCGTGGAAGGCGGTCAGCACCTGAACGTTAACGTGCTGCGTCGCGAAACCCTGCTGGACGCGGTTGAGCATCCGGAAAAATACCCGCAGCTGACCATTCGTGTTTCCGGCTACGCGGTACGCTTCAACTCCCTGACACCGGAACAGCAGCGCGACGTTATCGCTCGTACCTTTACCGAAAGCCTGTAAGGCTAACGCCAGATGTGAAAACGCCGGGATATCCCGGCGTTTTTTTTACTCTTCGCTGGACGCTGATGGCGTCCCGGTCGCGCTTGGCTTCCGGCGCTTACCGATATTTTTCGTATCGCGGTGGCGCTTCTTCACCCGCGGCTTCTCTTTTTCTTTCTCTTTTTTCTCGGCGCGTTTCGCCAGCACTTTCTTCGATGGTTTACCGGTCAACTTCTCGCTTGGCGCGCGGGTTTTGGGTCGCAATTCATCAATCACGCGAGCTTTCAGCGGTTCTTCAACGTAGCGGCCGATCTTGCCCAGCAGCAGGTGATCGTGCGCTTCAACCAGCGAAATCGCGGTGCCTTTCTTACCTGCACGGCCGGTACGACCGATACGGTGCAGATAGATGTCGGCGGTGCGCGGCATATCGAAGTTAAAGACGTGGCTGACGTCCGGAATATCGATACCGCGGGCGGCGACGTCGGTGGCGATCAGCACGTTTACGCGGCCGTCGGTCAGACGCTTAATGGCTTCGTTACGCTTGGCCTGCACCATCTCGCCTTCCAGCCAGCAGGTGTTAATCCCCGCTTCACGCAGCCAGTTGGCCAACTCATGCACGCGCTCGCGCTTGCGCACAAAGACGATAGCGCGGGTAGCTTCCGGCTGTTGCAGCAGATTCACCAGCAGCCTGGTCTTATGTTCGATATCGTCCGCGCGATAGTACCATTGATGGATTTTCTTACGCTCGCGAGTCGACGGGGTAGCGGAAACTTCAACCGGCTCTTCCAGCAGGCGCTCAGCGAAGTCTTTGATCGCATCGCCTTCCAGCGTCGCGGAGAACAGCATGGTCTGCTTGCGCCAGCGGGTTTCACCAGCGATGGTTTCGATATCCTGCGCAAAGCCCATGTCCAGCATGCGGTCGGCTTCATCGAGGATCAGGGTCTCGACGGCGCGGCAGTCGAAGTTCTCTTCTTTTATATACTGCAGCAGGCGACCAGTGGTGGCGACCACGATGTCCTGGTTTTCGCTGAACACTTCCGCGTGGTTCATGTAGGCTACGCCGCCGGTAATGGTGGCGATATCCAGATGGGTATGCTTCGCCAGCTCGCGGGCGTGGTCAGCCACCTGCATCGCCAGCTCACGGGTCGGCGTCAGGATAAGAATACGCGGCGGGCCGGATTTCTTACGCGGGAAATCGAGCAGGTGCTGCAACGCTGGCAGCAGATACGCCGCCGTTTTACCGGTGCCGGTCGGCGCTGAACCGAGAATGTCACGGCCATCGAGCGCAGGCGGAATAGCGGCGGCCTGAATGGCTGTCGGGCGAGTGAAACCTTTATCCTGGAGGGCTTCCAGCAGGTTTTCATCGAGTTCAAGTTCGGAAAAAGTCGTTACAGTCATGTTCTACCTCTGAGTGGGCCGCCGATTATAGACGTTACTGACGTAATGTTCATCTGTTTGTAAGGCTATCTGTTCTCCGGTATTGTGCATAGCCTTACGTTCAGGAGTTTTTTGTCGGCAAGGTTATTGAGGATGTCTCAGTCGAAGTTTGCGCTGCCGCGCAATGGTTTTACCTTCAAACAGTTTTTTGTCGCCCACGATCGTTGCGCGATGAAGGTGGGTACCGACGGCATTTTGCTCGGCGCCTGGGCGCCGATTGCCGGGGTGAAACATGTGCTGGATATTGGCGCCGGCAGCGGCCTGCTGGCGCTAATGCTCGCGCAGCGTACCGGCGATGATGTGCGTGTCGATGCGGTCGAACTGGATGAGGAGGCCGCCGCCCAGGCGCAGGAAAATGCCCTTGCGTCGCCATGGGCTTCGCGGGTTGAGGTCTGTCAGGCCGATATTCATCAGTGGCAGCCGCCGCAGACCCGACGCTATCAACTGATAATCAGTAACCCGCCCTTTTTTGCGGAAGGGGTGCCTTGCGCCACCTCGCAGCGGGAGCAGGCGCGGTATACCACGACGCTCGATCACGCTTCTCTGCTGACCTGTGCCGCTGAGCATATCACCGAAGAAGGCTTTTTTTGCGTGGTGCTGCCGGTCGATATCGGTAATGCGTTTATCGAACGGGCAACCGCGATGGGCTGGCACCTGCGACTGCGCACTGACGTGGCGGAGACCGAGATGCGGCCGCCGCATCGGGTGCTGCTGGCTTTCTCCCCGACGGCGGGGGAGTGTTTCAGCGACAGGCTGGCGATCCGCGGGCCAGAGCAGCAGTATTCAGAAGGCTTTACCGCTCTGACCGAGGATTTTTATCTCTTTATGTGAGCCAGGGGCGACAATATCGACGGACCGCTGTTCGGCAGCGGCTGCGGATAGTCAAGGGTGTAATGCAGTCCCCGGCTCTCTTTGCGCAACATCGCGCAGCGTACGATAAGTTCCGCCACCTGCACCAGATTGCGCAGCTCCAGCAGATTATTCGAGACGCGGAAGCGGGCGTAATACTCATCCAGCTCCTGCTGCAGCATGGTAATGCGCCGCAGGGCGCGCTCCAGCCTGCGGGTGGTGCGCACAATCCCCACGTAATCCCACATCAGCAGGCGCAGCTCGTGCCAGTTATGCTGGATAACCACCAGTTCATCCGGGATCTCCACCTGACTTTCATCCCACGCCGGCAGGGTGCTGACCTTCTGGGCCAGCGGCAGGCGACGGGCAATATCTTCTGCGGCGGACCAGCCGTAAACCAGACACTCCAGCAGCGAATTCGAGGCCATACGGTTCGCGCCGTGCAGCCCGGTATAGCTGACTTCGCCGATGGCGTATAACCCATCGACGTCGGTGCGGCCATTATCATCCACCATCACGCCGCCGCAGGTGTAATGCGCGGCAGGGACGACCGGCACCGGATCTTTGGTTAAATCAATTCCCAGACCGAGCAGCTTTTCGTAAATCATCGGGAAGTGCTGGCGAACAAACGCCTCGGGTTTATGGCTGATATCAAGGAACATACAGTCAACGCCAAGGCGCTTCATCTCATGATCGATGGCGCGGGCGACGATATCGCGTGGGGCCAACTCGCCGCGTTCGTCAAAGTCCAGCATAAAGCGGGTGCCGTCCGGGCGTTTAAGGTGGGCGCCTTCGCCGCGCAGCGCTTCGGTCAGCAGGAAATTGCGCGCCTGCGGATGATACAGCGCGGTGGGGTGAAACTGGTTGAATTCCAGATTCGCCACCCGGCAGCCCGCCCGCCAGGCCATCGCGATACCGTCTCCGGAAGAGACGTCGGGGTTAGTGGTGTATTGATAAACCTTGGCGGCTCCGCCGGTGGCGAGCACCACCGCCTTCGCGCTGCAGGTTTCCACGCGCTCTTTATTGCGGTTCCAGATCCATGCCCCGACCACCCGGCGCGTGCCCGGCAGGCCAATCTTATCCGATACGATCAAGTCGACGGCATTGCTGCGCTCAAGGATGCGGATATTGGGATGGGCGAGGGCTTTATCGACCAGCGTCGTCTCCACCGCTTTGCCGGTAGCGTCGGCGGCGTGAAGAATGCGCCGATGGCTGTGGCCTCCTTCGCGCGTGAGATGATAGCTCTCTTCGCCATTGGCCTGGACCTGGGTGTCAAACAATACGCCCTGATCGATAAGCCACTGGACGCATGGCCTGGCGTTGCTGGCGACAAAGGTGACCGCATGGCGATCGCATAACCCTGCGCCGGCGATCAGGGTATCTTCGACATGGGATTCAATACTGTCGGTCTCGTCGAAGACGGCGGCAATCCCGCCCTGCGCATAGAACGTCGAACCTTCGCTGATCGGCCCTTTGCTCAACACCGTCACCGAACTGTGCTCTGCCAGGCGCAGCGCAAGAGAGAGGCCGGCAGCGCCGCTGCCGATAATCAACACATCACAAGAGAAGTCAGGAGTGGTATTCATCGTCTTTGTTTAATTTACTAAACACATTTAGCTCACAATAGCACCAGCTCGTGAGGAATCGTACAATTTTTTTTAACGGGCGTTGTGACGGCTAAACAGCAGACGAGCGGAAACGGTCTGGAGCACAGCGAAAATGAGACGCGTGGCAGGTTGATGGCATTGGATTTTATAGTGAAATAAACGCCGTGTTACGATACCCTTCAGACGGGCCTGCGCTTTTTCTTATTGACTAACCTATCGTTTAGCAACCTGGGCATATAATGATTGATAACGATCTGCCGCCGTTGCCAGACAAAAAACAAAAGCGTAACGGAACTTTATTGTTTTCATACACTCCAAGAGTCAGCTTGCTCATAATGCAGATTTTGGGTGGTGTTTTGAAGACGCATGGGAATTGGGTTTGGGGAGACATTACCTCGGATGAGCGAGCAGTTAACGGATCAGGTCCTTGTTGAACGGGTCCAGAAAGGAGATCAGAAAGCGTTTAATTTGCTGGTAGTGCGCTATCAGCATAAGGTCGCGAGCCTGGTTTCCCGCTATGTACCGCCGGGCGATATCGCTGACGTCGTTCAGGAATCGTTCGTTAAGGCATGGCGTGCGCTGGACTCTTTCCGGGGAGATAGCGCTTTTTACACCTGGTTATACCGTATCGCCGTCAATACGGCGAAGAATTATCTGGTTGCTCAGGGACGCCGTCCGCCGTCCAGCGATGTTGACGCCAACGAGGCGGAAAACTTCGAAAGCGGCGGGGCGTTGAAAGAAATTTCGAACCCTGAGAACTTAATGTTGTCAGAAGAACTGAGAAAAATAGTTTTTCGTACCATTGAATCGCTTCCGGAAGATTTACGCATGGCAATTACGTTACGGGAGCTGGATGGCCTAAGCTATGAAGAGATAGCCGCTATCATGGATTGTCCGGTTGGGACGGTGCGTTCGCGTATCTTCCGGGCGCGAGAAGCTATTGATAATAAAGTTCAACCGCTTATCAGGCGTTGACGATAGCGGAATACTGGAAAAGGGTATCAGGCATGCAGAAAGAAAAACTTTCGGCTTTAATGGATGGTGAAACGCTGGATAACGAACTGCTCAACGAGCTGAGTCGTTCTTCTGAGATGCAAAAAACCTGGGAGAGTTATCACCTTATCCGCGATACGCTGCGTGGCGATACCGCAGAGGTGCTGCAATTTGATATCTCCGCCCGGGTGATGGCCGCCATTGAAAATGAGCCCGTTCGTCAGACGGCGCCGCTTATTCCTGAATCTCAGCCCGCACCGCACCAGTGGCGGCAGATGCCGTTCTGGAACAAAGTGCGTCCGTGGGCCAGCTCACTGACCCAGATGGGTGTTGCCGCCTGCGTATCGCTTGCGGTTATCGTCGGCGTCCAGCACTATAATGGGCAGTCTGATGCCGCTCAGCAGCCAGAGGCGCCGGTGTTCAATACGCTGCCGATGATGGGTAAAGCGAGCCCGGTAAGCCTTGGCGTACCGGCTGACGTATCAGCAGGTAGCGGCCAGCAGGCTCAGGTCCAGGAACAGCGTCGGCGGATTAACGCCATGCTGCAGGACTACGAACTGCAGCGCCGCCTGCACGCTGAGCAGCTTCAGTTTGGCCAGGCCCAGACTCAGCAGGCCGCAGTCCAGGTGCCGGGTTATCAAACTTTAGGAACGCAATCGCAGTAATGAAGCAACTTTGGTGTGCCATGTCGCTCATGGCAGGCAGTCTGTTGTTCTCTGTCAACGCCTCGGCTGATACATCGTCCGGGGCGTTGTTGCAGCAGATGAACCTGGCCAGCCAGTCCCTCAATTATGAGCTGTCTTTCGTCAGCATCAGCAAACAAGGCGTTGAGTCGCTGCGCTATCGTCACGCGCGACTGAACAATCAACCGCTGGCGCAGCTTCTGCAGCTGGACGGTCCGCGCCGGGAAGTGGTCCTGCGCGGTACGGAAATCAGCTATTTTGAACCCGGCCTCGATCCGTTCACCCTGAACGGCGACTATATCGTCGATTCGCTGCCGTCGTTGGTTTACAGCGATTTCAAACGTCTCAGCGCAGCCTATGATTTTATCTCCGTGGGCCGTACCCGTATCGCCGACCGCCTCTGCGACGTGATCCGCGTCGTGGCTCGCGACGGCACGCGCTATAGCTTTATCGCCTGGCTGGACGCTGAGACCAAGCTGCCGCTGCGCGTCGATTTGCTCGACCGCGACGGTGAAACGCTGGAGCAGTTCCGGGTCGTCTCTTTCAACGTTGGCGATAACGTCAGCGCCAGCATGGAGACGCTGGCGAAAGCGAATTTGCCGCCGCAGCTGTCGGTGCCTGAAGGGGGCGACAAAGCCAACTTCAACTGGGCGCCAACGTGGCTCCCGCAGGGCATGACTGAGGTCTCCAGCAGCCAGCGTCGTCTGCCCACCTTTGATGGTCCGGTAGAATCACGTCTCTATTCCGACGGCTTGTTCAGCTTCTCGATCAATATCAACCGCGCCACCGCGGCCAGCAGCGACCAGCTGTTGCGCACCGGCCGACGCACCGTCAGCACGACGGTACGCGATAACGCGGAGATCACCGTGGTGGGCGAACTGCCGCCGCAGACGGCGAAGCGTATCTCAGACAGCATTAAATTCAAGGCAGTACAATGATCAAAGAGTGGGCCACCGTGGTTTCCTGGCATAACGGCGTGGCGCAGGTGCACTGCGACGTTAAAGCCTCCTGCAGCAGTTGCGCCTCCCGCGCCGGCTGCGGCAGCCGGGTATTAAACAAGCTGGGGCCGCAGACCAGCCATACCATCAGCGTGCCCTGCGAGCAGCCGTTGACGGCGGGGCAAAAAGTGGAGCTGGGGATCGCCGAGAGCAGTCTGCTGGGTTCGGCGCTGTTGGTCTACATGGCGCCGCTGGTGGGTCTGTTTGTGATGGCGTCGATCTTCCAGGTGCTGTTTGCCAGCGATATCGCTTCGCTGTGCGGCGCGCTGCTGGGCGGCGTCGGCGGGTTTCTGGTGGCGCGCGGTCTGTCGCCGCAGCTGGCAGCGCGCCAGTCGTGGCAGCCGGTGATTCTGAGCGTCGCGTTGCCGCCGGATCTGGTGCGTATCGAAACGCCTTCCTCCGACATGGGTCAGTGATTTCACTGGCCCTTATCTTTATTTACCCTTCCTGTTACAACGCCACAATTTCTGCGGTTATGCTGGATCTAACAGCATTTCCTGGTTTCAAGGATGTAGTGTAGAATGCGGCGTTTTCGGATTAAAAAACGTCAGGCACAGTACAGCGGCCTCATGATACTCGTAAGGCATAATTAACTCTAAATATGAAGAATATACGTAACTTTTCGATCATTGCTCACATCGACCACGGTAAGTCGACGCTGTCTGACCGTATCATCCAGATTTGCGGTGGCCTTTCTGATCGTGAAATGGAAGCCCAGGTTCTGGACTCCATGGATCTTGAGCGCGAACGCGGGATCACCATCAAGGCGCAGAGCGTCACCCTGGACTATAAGGCCAACGACGGTGAGACCTATCAGCTGAACTTTATCGACACCCCGGGCCACGTGGACTTCTCATATGAAGTTTCCCGTTCCCTCGCCGCGTGCGAAGGCGCGCTGCTGGTGGTTGACGCCGGGCAGGGCGTAGAAGCCCAGACCCTGGCCAACTGCTACACCGCCATGGAGATGGACCTGGAGGTCGTTCCGGTACTCAACAAGATCGACCTGCCTGCGGCCGACCCTGAGCGCGTAGCGGACGAAATTGAAGATATCGTCGGGATCGACGCCCACGACGCGGTGCGCTGCTCGGCGAAAACCGGCGTCGGCGTGACCGAGGTGCTGGAGCGTCTGGTGCGCGATATTCCGCCGCCGGAAGGCGATCCGGACGCGCCGCTGCAGGCGCTGATTATCGACTCCTGGTTCGATAACTACCTCGGCGTGGTGTCGCTGGTACGAATTAAAAGCGGCACCATGCGCAAGGGCGACAAGATCAAGGTCATGAGCACCGGCCAGGTCTATAACGCCGACCGTCTGGGCATCTTCACGCCGAAACAGGTTGACCGTACCGAGCTGAAATGCGGCGAGGTAGGTTGGCTGGTCTGCGCGATCAAAGACATCCTTGGCGCGCCGGTGGGCGATACCCTGACCGCCGCCCGCAACCCGGCAGACAAAGCGCTGCCTGGCTTTAAGAAGGTGAAACCGCAGGTGTATGCCGGCCTGTTCCCGGTAAGCTCCGATGATTATGAAGCTTTCCGCGACGCGCTGGGCAAACTGAGCCTCAACGACGCCTCTCTGTTCTACGAGCCGGAAAGTTCTACCGCGCTGGGCTTCGGCTTCCGCTGCGGCTTCCTCGGTCTGCTGCACATGGAGATCATTCAGGAGCGTCTGGAGCGTGAATACGATCTTGACCTGATCACCACCGCGCCGACGGTAGTTTACGAAGTGGAGACCACCTCCAAAGAAGTTATCTACGTCGACAGCCCGTCCAAGCTGCCGCCGCTGAATAATATTCAGGAGCTGCGTGAGCCGATCGCCGAGTGTCACATGCTGCTGCCGCAGGAGTTTCTCGGCAACGTGATCACCCTGTGTGTGGAGAAGCGCGGCGTGCAGACCAACATGGTTTACCACGGTAAACAGGTGGCGCTGACCTACGAAATCCCGATGGCGGAAGTGGTGCTCGACTTCTTCGACCGTCTGAAGTCTACCTCCCGCGGCTATGCGTCGCTGGACTACAACTTCAAACGCTTCCAGGCGTCGAACATGGTACGCGTCGATGTGCTGATCAACGGCGAGCGCGTCGATGCGCTGGCGCTGATCACCCACAACGATAACGCGCCGTATCGCGGCCGCGAGCTGGTGGAAAAGATGAAAGATCTTATTCCGCGTCAGCAGTTCGACATCGCGATTCAGGCGGCCATCGGCAACCACATCATCGCGCGCTCTACCGTGAAACAGCTGCGTAAAAACGTGCTGGCGAAATGCTACGGCGGTGACGTCAGCCGTAAGAAAAAGCTGCTGCAGAAGCAGAAAGAAGGTAAGAAGCGTATGAAGCAGGTCGGTAACGTTGAACTGCCGCAGGAAGCGTTCCTCGCCATTCTGCACGTTGGTAAAGACGGCAAATAACCCTAAGGAGTTGGCATGGCGAACATGTTTGCCCTGATCCTGGTGATTGCAACCCTGGTGACGGGCGTTTTATGGTGCCTGGACAAGTTCATTTTTGCACCGAAACGTCGTGAGCGTCAGGCCGCTGCTCAGGCAGCGACCGGCGAGCAGCTGGACAAAAAGACGTTGAAGAAAGTCGGCCCGAAACCGGGCTGGCTGGAAACCGGCGCATCGGTTTTCCCGGTGCTGGCGATCGTTCTGGTGGTACGTTCATTCATTTATGAGCCGTTCCAGATCCCGTCAGGTTCGATGATGCCGACTCTGCTGATTGGCGATTTCATCCTGGTGGAGAAATTTGCCTACGGCATTAAAGATCCTATCTACCAGAAAACGCTGATCGAGACGGGTCATCCGAAGCGCGGCGACATCGTGGTGTTTAAATATCCGGAAGACCCGCGCCTGGACTACATCAAGCGCGCGGTGGGGCTCCCGGGGGATAAAGTCACCTACGATCCGATTGCCAAGCAGGTCACTATTCAGCCGGGCTGCAGCTCCGGACAGGCCTGCGGCAACGCGCTGCCGGTGACTTACTCCAACGTGGAGCCGAGCGATTTCGTTCAGACCTTCTCCCGCAGCAACGGCGGCGAAGCGAGCAGCGGTTTCTGGCAGCTGCCGAAGGGCGAAACCAAAGCCGACGGCATTCGCCTCACCGAGCGTCAGGAGACGCTGGGCGACGTCACGCATCGTATTCTGATGGTGCCGATTGCTCAGGATCAGGCTGGCATGTATTACCATCAGAGCGGTCTGCCGCTGGCCACCTGGATTGTGCCGCCGGGTCAGTACTTCATGATGGGCGACAACCGGGATAACAGCGCCGACAGCCGTTACTGGGGCTTTGTGCCGGAAGCAAACCTGGTCGGGAAGGCCACCGCTATCTGGATGAGTTTTGAAAAGCAGGAAGGTGAATGGCCGACCGGCGTGCGGTTATCGCGCATTGGTGGAATTCATTAATTTCATCTGCTGAATTCACGCCGCTGCTGTTATCGCAGCGGCGCGAATTATTTAGTATTTAAATCCATTCAAACTAACGACATCCCGTGTCGTTGCGTATAGAATATCCCCCCGAAGTTTTTGGTTGTCGCTCTGCCGGGTGACACTGCACACGAAAGCGTATTGGTCTGTTTCAACTTACTGTTTGAAGCGTATGCTCAGGTCGGTTTCGTGTGCTGCATCTTTGACGCATTCATTTATTGGTAACGCATGAACCCCATCGTAATTAATCGGCTTCAACGAAAGCTGGGCTACACTTTTCATCATCAGGAGCTGTTGCAACAGGCATTAACTCACCGCAGTGCCAGCAGCAAACATAATGAGCGCCTGGAGTTTTTAGGCGACTCCATTTTAAGTTTCGTGATCGCTAATGCGCTGTATCATCGCTTTCCTCGCGTGGATGAAGGCGACATGAGCCGTATGCGCGCGACGCTGGTGCGTGGCAACACGCTGGCGGAAATCGCCCGCGAGTTTGAACTGGGCGAATGCTTGCGCCTCGGGCCGGGCGAACTGAAAAGCGGCGGTTTCCGTCGCGAATCGATTCTCGCGGACACCGTTGAAGCGTTAATTGGCGGGGTTTTCCTCGACAGCGATATTCAGAACGTTGAACGCTTAATCCTCTCCTGGTACCAGACTCGTCTGGACGAAATCAGCCCGGGCGATAAGCAAAAGGATCCGAAGACGCGTCTGCAGGAGTATCTGCAGGGTCGTCATCTGCCGCTGCCGTCCTACCTGGTAGTCCAGGTGCGCGGCGAAGCGCACGATCAGGAATTTACTATCCACTGCCAGGTCAGTGGCCTGAGTGAACCGGTGGTTGGCACAGGTTCCAGCCGTCGTAAGGCGGAGCAGGCTGCCGCCGAACAGGCGCTGAAAAAGCTGGAGCTGGAATGAGCGAAGAAAAAAGTTATTGTGGGTTTGTCGCCATCGTGGGTCGTCCAAACGTTGGCAAATCCACGCTGTTGAATAAGCTGCTTGGGCAGAAGATCTCGATCACCTCCCGTAAAGCGCAGACCACCCGTCACCGCATCGTCGGCATCCATACCGAAGGGCCGTATCAGGCGATTTACGTCGATACCCCGGGCCTGCATATGGAAGAAAAGCGCGCCATTAACCGCTTAATGAACAAAGCGGCCAGCAGCTCTATTGGCGATGTTGAGCTGGTCATCTTCGTGGTGGAAGGCACTCGCTGGACGCAGGACGACGAGATGGTGCTCAACAAGCTGCGCGACGCGAAAGCGCCGGTGATCCTCGCGGTCAACAAAGTGGATAACGTGCAGGAAAAAGCGGATCTGTTACCGCATCTGCAGTTCCTCGCCAGCCAGATGAATTTCCTCGATATCGTGCCGATGTCGGCGGAAACGGGGACCAACGTCGACACCATTGCGTCGATCGTGCGTAAGCATCTGCCGGAAGCGATCCATCACTTCCCGGAAGATTATATTACCGATCGTTCTCAGCGCTTTATGGCTTCCGAAATCATCCGTGAAAAACTGATGCGTTTCCTCGGCGCTGAGCTACCGTACTCCGTCACCGTGGAAATCGAACGTTTCGTGACCAACGAGCGTGGCGGTTACGACATCAACGGCCTGATCCTTGTCGAGCGTGAAGGGCAGAAGAAGATGGTGATTGGCAACAAAGGCGCCAAAATCAAAACCATCGGCATCGAAGCGCGTAAGGACATGCAGGAGATGTTTGAAGCGCCGGTGCACCTCGAGCTGTGGGTCAAAGTGAAATCCGGCTGGGCCGATGACGAGCGCGCCCTGCGCAGTCTCGGTTATGTTGACGACCTCTGAGTTAACGCAACGTGGATGGATGGCAGCGCGCCTTTGTCCTGCATAGCCGACCGTGGAGCGAAACCAGCCTGATGCTGGACGTCTTCACGGAAGAATCCGGTCGCGTGCGCCTGGTTGCCAAAGGCGCACGCTCCAAACGCTCGAATCTTAAAGGCGCTTTACAGCCCTTTACCCCCTTGCTGGTTCGCTTCGGCGGCCGCGGCGAAGTCAAAACCCTGCGCAGCGCGGAAGCTGTCTCGCTGGCGCTGCCGCTCAGCGGCATCACCCTCTACAGCGGTCTTTACGTTAACGAGCTTATCTCCCGTGTGCTTGAGCACGAAACGCGCTTCTCCGAACTCTTTTTTGACTATCTGCACTGCATTCAGGCGCTCGCCGGGGCCAGCGGCTCGCCGGAGCCTGCGCTGCGGCGCTTTGAGCTGGCGCTGCTCGGACACCTGGGCTATGGCGTGGATTTTCTCCACTGTGCCGGGAGCGGCGAGCCGGTGGACGACACCATGACCTACCGCTATCGCGAAGAAAAAGGCTTTATTGCCAGCCTGGTGATTGATAACAACACGTTTACCGGGCACCATTTGAAAGCGTTGGCGAGTCGCGAGTTTCCTGATGTTGATACGTTGCGCGCCGCAAAGCGCTTTACCCGTATCGCCCTGAAGCCCTATCTCGGCGGCAAACCGCTCAAGAGCCGGGAATTGTTTCGCCAGTTTATGCCCGCGCGAAAGGCGCGAGCGGATAATACGAATAATGATTAACGAGGATTGTCATGGCTGAATTACTGTTAGGGGTCAATATTGACCATATCGCGACCTTGCGTAACGCCCGCGGCACCGCTTACCCGGATCCGGTTCAGGCGGCTTTCATTGCCGAACAGGCCGGCGCCGACGGCATAACCGTGCATCTGCGCGAAGACCGCCGCCATATCACCGATCGCGATGTGCGTATCCTGCGCCAGACGCTGCACACCCGCATGAACCTTGAAATGGCGGTCACCGAAGAGATGCTGACGATCGCCTGTGAAACCAAACCGCATTTCTGCTGCCTGGTGCCGGAGAAGCGTCAGGAAGTGACCACCGAAGGCGGACTGGACGTGGCCGGCCAGCGCGACAAGATGCGTGATGCCTGTCAACGCCTGGCGGATGCCGGCATCCTGGTCTCCCTGTTTATCGATGCGGATGAAGCGCAGATCAAAGCGGCAGCGGACGTTGGCGCGCCCTATATCGAAATCCACACCGGCTGCTATGCCGATGCTAAAACCGACGCCGAGCAGGCGAAGGAGCTGGAACGTATTGCCAAAGCGGCCACCTACGCCGCCAGCCTCGGCCTGAAGGTCAATGCGGGTCACGGTCTGACCTATCACAACGTGAAAGCGATTGCTGCGCTGCCGGAAATGCATGAGCTGAATATCGGCCACGCGATTATTGGCCGGGCGGTAATGAGCGGCCTGAAAGAGGCGGTGGCGGAAATGAAACGTCTGATGCTGGAAGCGCGCGGCTAATGGCCATCCTCGGGCTGGGTACCGACATCGTCGAGATCGCCCGCATCGAGGCGGTGATCGCCCGCAGCGGCGATCGCCTTGCCCGCCGGGTGCTAAGCGACCATGAATGGAGCATCTGGGAGCAGCACCAGCAGCCGGTGCGTTTTCTGGCGAAACGCTTTGCGGTCAAGGAAGCGGCGGCGAAAGCGCTGGGGACCGGGATCCGCAACGGGTTGGCCTTTAATCAGTTCGAAGTTTACAACGATGAGCTGGGCAAGCCGAAGCTGCGGCTATGGGGTGAGGCGCAACGGCTGGCGGAACGACTGGGGGTGAGCCATATTCATGTCACGCTCGCCGATGAGCGCCATTACGCCTGCGCCACGGTGATTGTCGAAAGCTAAGCCGGGAAGCGGTTAAATTTTATCCGCGTGGTGCATCAGAACGAATTTATCCCACAGCTGTTCTTCATTCTCGACGTGTGCCGGATCTTTCAGAATGGTATTTGGGATCGGGCACACCTTCTGGCAGGTGGGCGTGTCGTAATGGCCCACGCATTCGGTGCAGCGGTCGCTGTTAATTTCATAAATGCTGTCACCCATCGAAATGGCCTCATTAGGGCACTCCGGCTCGCACATATCGCAGTTGATGCATTTTTTGGTAATTAACAGCGCCATCAGGAAAATCTCAGAAACAACACAAACAGGGCGGGCATTATACGCCCATTTTCTGCTCAGACCAGCTTTTTCACCAGCGCTTCGCTATGGCGAATGCGCTCCGGCGCCCGCTCCAGATCCTGCTGCACCAGCCCCATAAACAGCAGGTCGGTGAGCATCATTTGCGCGCTGGTGGAAGAGATGGCCGCGCTGCGCGTCGCCTGCTCTTCGGCGATGGTGTACAGGCAGTGGGTCGCCTGCTGCTGCAGGGCGTTAGGGCTAAAGCCGGTGATCGCCAGGATCCTGGAGCCCACGCGCAGCGCTTCACCGGCCGCCATATTGATCTCCCGACGCTCGCCGGAGTAAGAGATCGCCAGCAGCAGATCGTCGCTGGACATGGCCTGCACCGTCGCCAGCAGGGCGTGCATATCCTGCTCCGAAACAGCATTAACGCCGATCTTCATCAGCTTCCAGCTAAAGTTACGCGCTACCAGGCCGGACGCGCCAATCCCGGTGACGATCACCCGCCGGGCGTTGCGCAGCAGCGTGACGGCTTCCCGCAGCGTCTCTTCAGTGTTGACGTCCAGCGAGGCATGCATGGCGGCGACATTGTCTTTAATGAGTTTCTCGCCCACCAGACGCAGCGGGTCGTCACCGCGAATGTGGTTATGTACCGGAACGGAGTGCGGATCCGGGCTGCTGGCCAGCGCTTCACTCAGCGCCAGCTTCAGCGCCGGAAAGCCTTTGAACCCCAGTTTCTGGGAAAATTTAACCACGCTGGACTGACTCACACCGGCTTCCACCGCCAGCTGTTGCGAGCTGAGGTGCCGGGTGTCATCGGGTTGGCTCAGAATAAAATCGGCCAACTTTTTGTCGCTCGCCGCCAGGGTGGGATAGCGCTGACGAATACGCGTTAAACAGTTCATTGGAGCTCCGCTGGAGCCGTCCGGCTCGTGTCTGACAGAATTTTTATTCGATTATAAGGGGTATACCACGAATTAAAAATTCATAAGCCACAATTTTTCCTTCGCCTGCTAATTTAATTCTTCCTTAACGGCAGGGATGTTTTCCCTCTTCATGGCATAAGACTGTTAAGCTTACCCTAACGAGAAGCGAATCCTGAGAGAAGGAGGCAGTTTGCAGCACAGTGAACGGAGAGTGGTGTTTTTCGATCTGGACGGAACCTTGCATCAACAGGATATGTTCGGCAGTTTTCTGCGCTACCTGCTGCGCCATCTGCCGCTGAACCTGCTGCTGGTGGTGGCGATGGGGCCGGCGATCCTTGCCGGGTTGGCGGTGTGCGGGCGGGCGGCGCGCTGGCCGATGAGCCTGCTGCTGTGGGCGTCAACCTTTGGCCGTCGCGAGGCGGTACTGAAGCGGCTGGAAGCGGAGTTTGTCGGCTGGTTTCGTCATCATGTGACGGCGTTTCCGGTGGTTCATGCGCGGCTGACGGCCTACCTGACCAGTACCGATGCCGACGTCTGGTTGATCACCGGCTCGCCGCAGTCGCTGGTGGAACAGGTCTATCGCGATACCCTCTGGCTGCCGCGGGTGAATCTGATAGCCAGCCGCACCGCGCGCCGCTGGGGCGGCTGGGTATTGACCCTGCGCTGCCTGGGCCATGAAAAGGTGGTGCAGCTGGAGAAAAAGATTGGCGCTCCGCTGCAGCTGTATAGCGGCTATAGCGATAGCGAGCAGGATAACCCGTTGCTCGGCTTTTGCCAGCATCGCTGGCGGGTCACCCCGCAGGGAGAGCTGCAGCAGCTGGAGTAATAGTGTGTAATTGATAGCTCCCATGTATAATGCGCCCCGCTTTTTCTGCTGGAGTGGCTGCTGTGTCTGACCTCGAACTCAATGATGAATACTGGATGCGTCATGCCCTGACGCTGGCGAAGCGCGCCTGGGAAGAGGGCGAGGTGCCGGTGGGCGCGGTGCTGGTGCATAACAATCAGGTCATTGGCGAGGGCTGGAACCGGCCGATAGGCCGTCACGACCCCACCGCCCATGCGGAAATTATGGCCTTACGCCAGGGCGGGCTGGTGCTGCAAAACTATCGCCTGATCGACGCCACGCTGTACGTGACCCTCGAGCCCTGCGTGATGTGCGCGGGCGCGATGGTGCACAGCCGTATCGCCCGCCTGGTGTTTGGCGCCAGGGATGCCAAGACCGGCGCCGCCGGCTCGCTGATGGATGTTCTGCACCACCCGGGAATGAACCATCGGGTTGAGATTAGCGAAGGCGTGCTGGCGGGATCCTGCTCTGCCATGCTGAGCGACTTCTTCCGCTGGCGGCGGGAAGAGAAAAAAGCGCTGAAGAAAGCCCGGGAGCAGAACGGGGAAAGTTAATACAGGTGGCCGGGGAGTTTCATCCGGGCATTATCCATCTGTTTATCGGCGCGAAACTTGAAAAAGGGCAGGGTGGTCTCCTGCGGCTGTTCGAGCTCATTGGGGAGCACCGCCGGGTAATCCTCCGCCAGGGCCAGCGTTTGCTGCTGCTGGCGCTCCTTTTCTGACAAATAGCCGACAAGGCTTATCTGATATTTGCGGATGTTTTCCACATAAGCGTAGGCCTCATGGCCGCGGGCATAGCCGTATTTAAGTTTGCTGTAATAGGGTTTCTGGCTCAGCAGGGGTAAACGCAGCTTAACGTCTGCCCAGCTGTTGGGATTGCCTTTCTGTTTGCGGGTGAGCGCCATGGCGTCCAGCATATGGGCATAGCCCATATTGTAAGCGGCCAGCGCAAACCAGATGCGTTCATCTTTCGGGATCGAATCCGGCACTTTATCCATCATATCCTGTAGATAGCGCATACCGCCCTCGATGCTCTGCGCCGCATCGGTCCGGTCAGTCAGCCCCAGACTCTGCGCCGTATTACGCGTAAGCATCATCATGCCGCGCACGCCGGTAGGCGAGGTGGCCTGCGGATCCCAGTGGGATTCCTGCCAGGCGATGGCGGCCAGCAGGCGCCAGTCGATCTCGCGGGCGTACTTTTCAAACAGCGGCTGCACCTCCGGAAGAATGTTTTCCACCGCGCGCAGGAAGGTGCGGGTATCGACATAATCGAAATCGTTGCCGTGGCCGAGGTACTTCTCTTCCAGGCGCGCCAGGGTGCCGTCTTCATTAATATTGTTGAAGAAATCAAGCATCGCCGCCGACAGCGAATTATCGTCGTCCCGAGCGCTGAACCAGGTGACCGGCTGTTCGTCGGTGATATCGAGGGCTACCGCCAGCTCCGGATGGACGCGCTGAAACAGGCTGACGGCCACCGAGTCGGCGATGGTGTAATCGAGTTTGCCGTCAATCACCGCCTGCATCAGCGCGGTGGTGCCGCGCTTTTCGTCCACGCGCCAGGCAAGATCCGGGTATTTCTCCGCTTTCAGTACCTGCAGGTCGTTGATCGCCACGTGACCCGGGGCGATGGCGAGCTGCTCGGCGGTCAGCGCCGCGAGGCTGCGCGGCCGGGTATTGCCGACGCGATAGACCAGCTGTTGGGAAACGGAGTAGTAGCCAGGGCCGGCCTGGTAGTTTTTCACCCGCTCCTGGTTATAGACCAGCCCGGCGGCCAGCATATCGGCCTGACCGTCGTCGAGGTCGTCAAACAGCTGGCTGATGTTCTGGCGGACGGTTATCTTAAGCGTCACGCCGAGGTAGTCGGCAAACTGCTTCGCCAGTTCGTAGTCCAGGCCGAAGGTTTTATTGTTCATGGTGGTGAAGGTCATCGGCGAGTTGATGGTGCTGATGCGTAACTCGCCGCGAGCGATAATGCCCGCCACCCGGTTCTCCGGTTTACCGGACCAGGGGATCGACGGCCACAGGGCAGCCGCCAGCAAAAGGGTGACAATGCCGATGAGCAGATAATTAATCTTTAATTTTTTCAGCGCGTTAATCTTCTGCAGCTTCAGGTTCCTCAGCAGGCGATGTCCGGAAAAAACGCAAGGTTGTCGTCGAATGAGCGGCATTCTGCTTAAGAATGCGCCAGTTGGCAACTTATTCGCGATGGACGTCACATTTATTGATAAACAGCATCAATGATTTTATTTCTACGCAAACGGTTTCGTCGGGGCGCAGGATTCACTATAATGACGCCCGTTTCCCCCCCTGGCTCACCCTGAAAGCTTCGAAGACGAGAGACTTATGATGGAAATTTTGCGTGGTTCACCTGCACTGTCGGCATTCCGTATTAATAAACTGCTGGCACGATTTCAGGCGGCCAACCTTCCGGTAAGCGCCATATATGCCGAGTATATTCATTTTGCCGATCTGAACGCCCCGCTGAGCGCTGACGATCGCGAGCGCCTGGCGCGACTGCTTAAGTATGGCCCGAGCTTAAACAGCCATACCCCGACCGGTAAATTACTGCTCGTGACCCCTCGCCCTGGCACCATCTCTCCCTGGTCTTCTAAAGCTACCGATATCGCCCATAACTGCGGCCTGGCTCAGGTTGTGCGTCTGGAGCGCGGCGTGGCGTATTATGTTGAAGCCTCGACCCTGACCGAAGCGCAGTGGGCTGCGGTGGCGGCGGAACTGCACGACCGCATGATGGAGAGCGTCTTCGACGCGCTGGAAGCGGGCGAAAAGCTGTTCGCTCACCATCAGCCGACGCCGGTGACCAGCGTTGACCTGTTGGGCGAAGGGCGTCAGGCGCTGATTGACGCCAACCTCCGTTTGGGGCTGGCGCTGGCAGATGACGAAATTGACTACCTGCAGGACGCCTTTACCCGTCTGGGACGCAATCCGAACGATATCGAGCTGTATATGTTCGCCCAGGCGAACTCAGAGCACTGTCGTCACAAAATTTTCAACGCCGACTGGATCATCGACGGCGAACAGCAGCCGAAGTCGCTGTTCAAAATGATCAAAAACACCTTCGAAAAAACGCCGGACTACGTCCTGTCGGCCTATAAAGACAACGCCGCGGTGATGGAAGGGTCTGAAGTGGGGCGCTATTTTGCCGACCACCAGACCGGACGCTATGACTTCCATCAGGAGCCGGCGCACATTCTGATGAAGGTGGAAACCCATAACCACCCGACGGCCATCTCCCCATGGCCGGGCGCGGCAACCGGCTCCGGCGGCGAAATCCGCGATGAAGGCGCCACCGGCCGCGGCGCGAAGCCGAAAGCGGGCCTGGTGGGCTTCTCGGTTTCCAACCTGCGCATCCCGGGCTTCGAACAGCCGTGGGAAGAAGATTTCGGCAAGCCGGATCGCATCGTCACCGCCCTGGACATCATGACCGAAGGCCCGCTGGGCGGCGCAGCGTTTAACAACGAATTTGGTCGCCCGGCGCTGAACGGCTACTTCCGCACCTATGAAGAGAAAGTCACCAGCCATAACGGTGAAGAGCTGCGCGGCTACCACAAACCGATCATGCTGGCCGGCGGTATCGGCAACATCCGCGGCGAGCACGTGCAGAAGGGCGAGATTACCGTCGGCGCGAAGCTGATCGTGCTGGGCGGTCCGGCGATGAACATCGGCCTCGGCGGCGGCGCGGCCTCTTCCATGGCCTCCGGCCAGTCCGATGCCGACCTCGATTTCGCCTCCGTCCAGCGTGACAACCCGGAAATGGAGCGTCGCTGTCAGGAAGTGATCGACCGCTGCTGGCAGCTGGGCGACGCCAACCCGATCCTGTTTATCCACGACGTCGGCGCCGGCGGTCTCTCCAACGCCATGCCGGAGCTGGTCAGCGACGGCGGCCGCGGCGGTAAATTCCAGCTGCGCGATATCCTGAGCGATGAGCCAGGCATGAGCCCGCTGGAGATCTGGTGTAACGAATCGCAGGAACGTTATGTCCTGGCGGTCGCCCCGGAGCAACTGCCGCTGTTCGACGAGCTGTGCCGCCGCGAGCGCGCGCCTTATGCGGTTATCGGCGAAGCCACCGCCGAGCAGCACCTGAGCCTGAGCGACAGCCACTTTAACGATCAGCCGATCGATCTGCCGCTGGACGTCCTGCTTGGCAAAACGCCGAAAATGACCCGCGACGTGCAGACCCTGAAAGCCCAGGGCAGCGCGCTGGATCGCCAACCGATTACCATCGCCGATGCGGTTAATCGCGTTCTGCACCTGCCGACGGTGGCCGAGAAAACCTTCCTCGTGACCATCGGCGACCGCACCGTGACCGGCATGGTCGCCCGCGACCAGATGGTCGGCCCGTGGCAGATCCCGGTGGCCAACTGCGCGGTCACCACCGCCAGCCTCGACAGCTACTACGGCGAAGCGATGGCGATGGGCGAGCGCGCCCCGGTTGCTCTGCTGGACTTCGCCGCCTCCGGCCGTCTGGCGGTTGGCGAAGCGCTGACCAATATCGCCGCCACGCAGATTGGCGAGCTGAACCGCGTGAAGCTGTCGGCTAACTGGATGGCCGCCGCCGGCCACCCGGGCGAAGACGCGGGTCTGTATGAGGCGGTGAAAGCGGTGGGCGAAGAGCTGTGCCCGGCGCTGGGCCTGACCATTCCGGTCGGCAAAGACTCAATGTCGATGAAAACCCGCTGGCAGGAAGGCAGCGAGCAGCGTGAGATGACCTCTCCGCTGTCGCTGGTGATCTCCGCCTTCGCTCGTGTCGAAGATGTTCGTCATACCGTCACGCCGCAGCTCTCGACGGAAGATAACGCCCTGCTGCTGATCGACCTCGGTAAAGGGCACAACGCGCTGGGCGCGACGGCGCTGGCGCAGGTCTATCGCCAGCTCGGCGACAAGCCGGCTGACGTGCGCGATGTCGCGCAGCTGAAAGGCTTCTGGGATGCGATGCAGGCCCTGGTGGCGCAGCGTAAACTGCTGGCCTACCACGACCGCTCCGACGGCGGCCTGCTGGTCACCCTGGCGGAAATGGCCTTTACCGGCCACTGTGGACTGGAAGCGGATATCGCCGCGCTGGGTGACGACCGTCTGGCGGCGCTGTTCAACGAAGAGCTGGGGGCGGTGATTCAGGTCCGCGCCGCAGACCGTGAGGCAGTGGAAGCCATTCTGGCGGTTAACGGCCTGGCGGACTGCGTGCATTACCTCGGTAAAGCGGTCGAGGGCGATCGCTTCGTGCTGACCGCCAGCGGTCAGACGGTGTTTAGCGAAAGCCGCACCACCCTGCGCATGTGGTGGGCGGAAACCACCTGGCAGATGCAGCGTCTGCGCGACAACCCGGCCTGCGCCGATCAGGAGCATGAGGCGAAAGCCAACGACGCCGATCCGGGCCTTAATGTGAAGCTCTCGTTTGATATTAATGACGACGTCGCCGCGCCGTACATTGCCACCGGCGCGCGTCCGAAAGTGGCCGTCCTGCGCGAGCAGGGGGTGAACTCTCACGTTGAAATGGCGGCAGCCTTCCATCGCGCCGGCTTTGACGCCATCGACGTGCATATGAGCGACCTGCTGGCGGGCCGCACCGGTCTGGGCGATTTCCATGCCCTGGTGGCCTGCGGCGGCTTCTCCTACGGCGACGTGCTGGGGGCAGGCGAAGGCTGGGCAAAGTCGATTCTGTTCAACGAGCGCGTGCGCGATGAGTTCGCGACCTTCTTCCATCGTCCGCAGACCCTGGCGCTCGGCGTGTGCAACGGCTGTCAGATGATGTCCAACCTGCGCGAGCTGATCCCGGGCAGCGACCTGTGGCCGCGCTTTGTGCGCAACCAGTCTGACCGCTTTGAAGCGCGCTTCAGCCTGGTGGAAGTGACGCAAAGCCCGTCTCTGCTGCTGGAAGGCATGGTTGGCTCACAGATGCCGATTGCGGTCTCCCACGGCGAAGGGCAGGTGGAAGTGCGCGACAGCGCGCATCTGGCCCAGCTGGAGAGCAAAGGTCTGGTAGCGCTGCGCTTCGTGGACAACTTCGGCAAAGTGACCGAAACCTATCCGGCGAACCCGAACGGTTCCCCGAACGGTATCACCGCGGTGACCAGCGAAAGCGGGCGCGCGACCATCATGATGCCGCACCCGGAACGCGTCTTCCGCACCGTAAGCAACTCCTGGCACCCGGAAAACTGGGGCGAAGACAGCCCGTGGATGCGTATCTTCCGCAACGCGCGTAAACAGCTGGGTTAATCTTCCCGAAGCGTGTCTCGCGAACGTATCGGCCCCCTGCTCAGGCAGGGGGCTTTTTTTTATCTGTGACGGCCGGCACGCCAGGGTGTCGGGAATCACCGACAACTGGCATATTGCAGTGTCGCCAAAAGGCGACACTTAAGTTGTTGATTTAAATGATGAGTAACCTGGGGCATATTTAGTGTCGCTAATCGGCGACATCATGGATAAAAAGTATACAGCGCTGGAATGGTTGGATTTTATGGTGAAAGTCATATATATCAACGTGTTAATAAAATGTTTTGAAAGATGGCATAGTTCATGCATAATATTAACCAGTGGCTCATTCACCTTCTTATGTCAGCCCCTTCGGGACGCGCTACATAAACTTCGAATGACGCACAAACAGGTGCCTGCCGTCCAACTCCTGATAACAGCCTGGCTTTATCAGACATCGGGCGAAACGTCGAGTAAGGCACCGCCTCATTTCTCAACAAAGCCAGGCCTTGCGCCTGGCTTTGTTGTTTCTGCGGCGCCGTGGCGACGGGTATCGCTTTTCTCCGCCGCGCTCCTCAGTTAGCATCGACCAGAGCTAATGATTGAGACCACACCCTTGAAGCGACTCTCTCTTTTTCCCCGTTCGCTGCGTCAGCTGGTGACGCTCTCCTTTGTGCTGATCCTGCTGCCGTTGCTGGTGCTGGCCTGGCAGGCCTGGCAGAGCCTCAATGCCCTCAGCGCCCAGGCGGCGCATATCAACCGCACTACGCTGGTCGATGCCCGCCGCAGCGAGGCGATGATCAATGCCGCGCTGGAGATGGAGCGCAGCTATCGCCAGTACTGCGTGCTGGACGATCCGACGCTGGCGCGCGTCTATCAAAACCAGCGGCAGCGCTACAGCCAGATGCTGGACGCGCACGCCGGCGTGCTGCCGGACGAGAAGCTCTGGCAGGCGCTGCGCCAGGATGTCAGCGATCTGGCGCAGCTGCAGTGTAACAACAGCGGCCCCGACGCCCAGGCAGCCGCCAGACTGGAACTGTTCGCCAGTAATAACAGCGACATGGTCCAGGCGACCCGGGCGGTGGTCTATTCCCGCGGCCAGCAGCTGCAGCAGGAGATTGCCGAGCGCGGCCAGTTTTTCGGCTGGCAGGCGCTGGTGCTGTTTCTGCTGAGCCTGGCGCTGGTGCTGCTTTTTACCCGCATGATCATCGGCCCGGTGAAAGGCATCGAAAGAATGATCAACCAGCTGGGGGCAGGGAAGTCGCTGGACGACGCGGCATTGTTTACCGGCCCGCGCGAGCTGCGCTCGGTGGGCAAGCGCATTATCTGGCTCAGCGAGCGCCTGGCATGGCTGGAGTCGCAGCGGCATCAGTTTCTTCGCCATCTGTCGCATGAGCTGAAAACCCCGCTGGCCAGTATGCGTGAAGGCACCGAGCTGTTGGCCGACCGTGTCGCCGGGCCGCTGACGCCGGAGCAGCAGGAGATCGTCGAGATCCTCGACAGCAGCAGCCGCAACCTGCAAAAGCTGATTGAACAGCTGCTGGACTACAACCGCAAACAGGCCGACGGCCCGGTAGCCCGGGAAGAAGTGGACCTGGTGGAGCTGGTGGAAAACGTCGTGGCGGCGCACAGTTTGCCCGCGCGGGCTAAACTGATGCATACCGAGCTGGCGCTGCGGGCGCGGCATTGTCTGGCAGAGCCTGCGCTATTGATAAGCGTAATGGATAATCTCTACTCCAATGCGGTGCACTATGGCGCTGAATCCGGTAACATTCGTATCCATAGCTACCGGCACGGAGAGCAGGTGCGTATTGATGTCGCCAACAGCGGCGAACCGATCCCGGCCGCGGAAAAGAATATGATTTTTGAGCCCTTTTACCAGGGGAGTCACCAGCGTAAAGGGGCCGTAAAAGGCAGTGGACTGGGGTTAAGCATCGCCCGCGACTGCGTCCGTCAGATGCAAGGGGAGCTCAGTCTGGTTGACGCCCCCGCCGGGCAGGTCTGTTTTCGCATTACGCTTCCCTCAGCGCCGGAATAATCCAACTAATGAATCGATATCGGGGAACTATGTCCCAATTCCTGGCCTGGCGCCGTTCCCTTAGCGGATGGCTGCTCTCAGGCATTGCTTGTCTGACGCTGGCGGGGTGTTCCGCCGGCTTCTCGCCGCATAGTGCGGAAGGTGCCGCCGCCCCCGGGCAGGCGCAGCATCAGGTGGCCGATTTTGTCGCGGTGGACTGCGCCGATATCTGGGCGCACAGCAGCGATGCCAGCGACAAAAACCCCCTCTACTGGCTGCGGGGCATTGACTGCGCCGATCGTCTCGCGCCGGCGCAGGCGCGAGCGGAGGCGAAACGCCATACCGACGACAGCTGGCAGGACGCGTTCCGCCGCGGCATTCTGCTTGCCGATGCCAAAATTACCCCTGACGAGCGCCGCGAGCTGGTGGCGCGTCTCGACACCTTCAGCCCGCAAATCGCCGTTCAGGTCCGCCCGCTGTATCAGCTCTGGCGCGACGGGCAGACCCGTCAGCTGCAGCTGGTGGAGGAGCGAGCCCGCTACGCGAAGCTTCAGCAGTCCAGCGATAGCGAGCTGGAGACGTTGCGCCAGCAGGAGCAGTCGCTGCGCGAACAGCTGGAGTTGACCACCCGTAAGCTGGAGAATCTGACGGATATTGAACGCCAGCTCTCCAGCCGCAAGCCGGGCGGCAATTTCGGCAGCGAAAAAGTGCCGGAGGTGATCCATGACGATCCGTAAACCGGCGCGTTTGCTGCTGGTGGATGACGATCCGGGGCTGCTGAAGCTGCTGGGCATGCGCCTGGTCAGCGAAGGCTATAGCGTGGTCACCGCCGAGAGCGGCCCGGAAGCGCTGCGCGTGCTGGGGCGTGAGAAGGTGGATCTGGTGATTAGCGATCTGCGGATGGATGAAATGGACGGTCTGCAGCTGTTCAGTGAGATCCAGAAGGGGCAGCCCGGCATGCCGGTGATCATTCTCACCGCCCATGGCTCGATCCCCGACGCGGTGGCGGCCACCCAGCAGGGCGTCTTCAGCTTCCTGACTAAGCCGGTTGATAAAGACGCCTTGTATCAAGCCATTGATGAGGCGCTGGAGCAGCGCTCGCCAGCCACCGACGAAGCCTGGCGTCAGGCCATTGTCACCCGCAGCCCGCTGATGCTGCGCCTGCTCGAGCAGGCCGGGATGGTGGCGCAGTCCGACGTTAGCGTGCTGATTAACGGCCAGAGCGGGACCGGGAAGGAGATAGTCGCCCAGGCGATCCACAACGCCAGCCCGCGTCATGACAAGCCGTTCGTGGCGATTAACTGCGGCGCGCTGCCGGAACAGCTGCTCGAGTCCGAACTGTTCGGCCATGCGCGGGGCGCCTTTACCGGCGCGGTCAGCAACCGCGAAGGGTTATTCCAGGCCGCCGAAGGCGGTACGCTGTTTCTCGATGAGATTGGCGATATGCCGGTCGCCCTGCAGGTGAAGCTGCTGCGCGTCCTGCAGGAGCGTAAGGTACGCCCGCTCGGCAGCAACCGCGATATCGAGATCAACGTGCGGATCATCTCCGCCACCCACCGCGACCTGCCGAAGGCGATGGCTCGCGGCGAGTTTCGCGAAGATCTGTTCTATCGCCTCAATGTGGTTAACCTGAAGATCCCGCCGCTCTCCGAACGCACGGAAGATATTCCGCTGTTGGCCAACCATCTGCTGCGTCAGTCCGCCGATCGCCATAAGCCGTTCGTGCGGGCGTTTTCCAGCGATGCGATGAAGCGGCTGATGGCCGCCAACTGGCCGGGCAATGTGCGCCAGCTGGTGAACGTGATAGAGCAGTGCGTGGCCCTGACCTCGTCGCCGGTGATCGGCGATGCGCTGGTGGAGCAGGCGCTGGAGGGCGAGAACACCGCCCTGCCGACCTTCGTGGAGGCGCGCAATCAGTTTGAGCTGAACTACCTGCGCAAGCTGCTGCAGATTACCAGGGGCAACGTCACCCATGCCGCGCGGATGGCTGGACGCAACCGCACTGAATTCTATAAGCTGCTGTCGCGCCATGAGCTCGACGCCAACGACTTTAAAGAGTAGCTCCGCAACATAGCGCAAGTTATGATACGGTAAGCAACCGGTTACGCGACTAAGACAGGAACACCATGAAAAAGATTGATGCGATTATTAAACCTTTCAAACTGGATGACGTGCGTGAAGCGCTGGCCGAAGTCGGCATCACCGGGATGACGGTAACGGAAGTGAAAGGCTTTGGCCGCCAGAAAGGGCACACCGAACTCTACCGCGGCGCGGAGTATATGGTGGATTTTCTGCCGAAAGTGAAAATTGAAATCGTGGTGACCGACGATATCGTCGATACCTGTGTGGATACCATCATCCGTACCGCGCAGACCGGCAAAATCGGTGACGGTAAAATCTTTGTCTTTGATGTCGCGCGCGTGATTCGTATCCGTACCGGCGAAGAAGACGACGCGGCGATTTAACGCTCGCCGCTCGCTGTAGTATTGCCGGGTGGCGCTGCGCTTACCCGGCCTACAAATCCCCGCGTCGTCGGGGCTTACAGCACCTTATGCGGCCCGAAGCATTCGTAATGAATGTTGCCGCTGCTCACGCCCAGATCTACCAGCTGCTTCGCGGCAAACTGCATAAACGCCACCGGGCCGCAGAGATAGAACTGCATTTGCGGGTCGCCGATCTTGCCGGCCAGGGCCGTTAAATCCATCAAACCTTCGCTATCAAACGCGCCGGATTCACGGTCCGCTTCGCTCGGGCTGCGATACCAGACGTGAGATGTAAACTTCGGCAGGGTTTCACCCAGCGTTTTAACTTCGTCCGCGAAGGCGTGCACGTCGCCGTTCTCTGCCGCATGGAACCAGTTCACCTGACCCTGATGGCGGCTCTTCGCCAGCGCATCCAGCATCGCCAGCATCGGCGTTTGCCCGACGCCGCCGGAGAGCAGAGTGACCGGCGTCTGCGGTTCAACGTTAAGGAAGAAGTCCCCGGCCGGAGCCGCCAGATAGACCACATCGCCTTCGCTGGCATGGTTATGCAGCCAGCTGGAAACCTGGCCGCCTTCTTCGCGTTTAACCGCGATGCGGTAGCCCTTGCCGTCCGCTTTGCGGGTCAGGGAGTACTGGCGAATTTCCTGATATTCGAAATCTTCCGGCTTCAGCCAGATGGCCAGATACTGGCCAGGCTGGTAATCGGCGACCGGCTGGCCGTCGACGGGCTCGAGCTCAAAGCTGGTGATAAGCTGGCTGCGCGGGGTTTTCTTCACGATGCGGAACGCGCGGGTCCCTTCCCAGCCGCCGGTTTTACTGGCGTTTTGCTGATAGATCTCGGCTTCGCGGCCGATAAAGACGTTCGCCAGCACGCCGTAAGCTTTCCCCCAGGCATCAAGGACTTCCTGACCCGGGCTGAACATTTCATCGAGGGTCGCCAGCAGATGGCTGCCCACGATGTTGTACTGCTCCGGTTTGATCTGGAAACTGGTGTGTTTCTGGGCGATTTTTTCCACCGCCGGCAGCAGGGCGGGCAGGTTATCGATATTGCTGGCGTAGGCGGCAATGGCGTTGAACAACGCTTCTCGCTGGTCGCCGTTGCGCTGGTTGCTCATATTGAAGATCTCTTTGAGCTCCGGGTTATGCGCAAACATACGATCGTAGAAATGGGCGGTTAATTTTGGTCCAGTCTCTACCAGCAGGGGGATGGTGGCTTTGACCGTAGCGATGGTTTGAGCGTCGAGCATAGCGTGCTTCCTTGTGTGTTACTTTAATGATGTATTTTAAATGCATCTTAAGGAAATAACCCTGCGTTGTAAATGGTTCTTTAACACTTTCCGCCGTTGCAGTTACAACATGAAGAATTTGCATCACAATCCTGAAAAGAAATCCGTTGATACTGAGAGAGGCGTTATTGCTCAAAGCCTTGTGTCATGCGGAGCCAAACGTTTGCGTAAAATCCTTTGTCAAGACCTGTTATCACAGAATGATTCGGTTATACTGTGGGCCGTTGTCCAATCGGACCGCCTTTTTAGGCCGAAATTTTATTGTTAGCTGAGTCAGGAGATGCGGATGTTAAAGCGTGAAATGAACATTGCCGATTATGATGCCGAACTGTGGCAGGCTATGGAGCAGGAAAAAGTACGTCAGGAAGAGCACATCGAACTGATCGCCTCCGAAAACTACACCAGTCCGCGCGTGATGCAGGCGCAGGGCTCTCAGCTGACCAACAAATATGCTGAAGGATATCCGGGCAAGCGTTACTACGGCGGCTGCGAATATGTCGACGTGGTTGAGCAGCTGGCTATCGACCGCGCGAAAGAGCTGTTCGGCGCTGACTATGCTAACGTCCAGCCGCACTCCGGCTCCCAGGCTAACTTTGCCGTCTACACCGCGCTGCTGCAGCCGGGCGATACCGTGCTGGGGATGAACCTGGCGCAGGGCGGCCACCTGACTCACGGCTCTCCGGTTAACTTCTCCGGCAAACTGTACAACATCATCCCTTACGGTATTGATGAGTCCGGCAAAATTGACTATGACGACATGGCGAAGCAGGCTCAGGAACATAAACCGAAGATGATCATCGGTGGTTTCTCCGCTTACTCCGGTATCGTTGACTGGGCAAAAATGCGTGAAATCGCTGACAGCATCGGCGCATACCTGTTTGTCGATATGGCGCACGTGGCAGGCCTGATTGCCGCTGGCGTGTATCCGAACCCGGTTCCGCATGCTCACGTCGTGACCACCACCACCCACAAAACCCTGGCGGGTCCGCGCGGCGGCCTGATCCTGGCGAAAGGCGGTAGCGAAGAGCTGTACAAGAAACTGAACTCTGCGGTATTCCCTAGCGCGCAGGGCGGCCCGCTGATGCACGTTATCGCGGCGAAAGCGGTGGCGCTGAAAGAAGCGATGGAGCCAGAGTTTAAAGTTTACCAGCAGCAGGTTGCGAAAAACGCCAAAGCAATGGTGGAAGTGTTCCTGAACCGCGGCTACAAAGTGGTGTCTGGCGGTACTGAGAACCATCTGTTCCTGCTGGACCTGGTGGATAAAAATCTGACCGGTAAAGAAGCTGACGCTGCCCTGGGCCGCGCCAACATCACCGTCAACAAAAACAGCGTGCCGAACGATCCGAAGAGCCCGTTCGTAACCTCCGGTATCCGTATCGGTTCTCCGGCAGTGACTCGCCGCGGCTTTAAAGAAGCGGAAGTCAAAGAGCTGGCTGGCTGGATGTGTGATGTGCTGGACAATATCAATGACGACGCGGTCATTGAGCGCGTGAAAGGCAAAGTCCTGGATATCTGCGCCCGCTTCCCGGTTTATGCGTAAGCGTTAGCGTTGACATCAAAAAGGCCGCGTTTGCGGCCTTTTTTGCGTCTGGAGATTAGCGGCGGTCGAGCGAAATCGCTCCGGGGCCGGTTACCGCCAGCAGCAGGAAAGCGCCGGCGATGCTGACGTTTTTCCAGAAGTTAATCATGTTCGGCAATACCGCATCGCCAGTCATATCCCAGTAGTGATGGCCAATCACCGCGGTGCCCAGGGTGTAGAAGATAAAGATGACCGCCAGCGGGCGGGTGAAAAAGCCCAGCACAATTAAAATGGCGGCAGGCACCTCCATAATGACGGCGATAATCGCCGCCAGGGTCGGCATCGGCGCGCCGGAGGCGGCCATGTACTGCACCGTACCGTCAAAGCCCAGCAGTTTGGGGTAGCCAAAAAGAATAAACAGAACTACCACGGCGATGCGGGCGATAAGCAGTAGCAGAGAGCGGGATGCGCCAAAATCAAAATAGCGGAGTGTGTTCATAATCAGCTCGTTATGAGAGAAGTGTCCTTTAAACGTAATACACGTTTTTGCTTCCCGCCACGTTAGTTCTGGCAACATCCCCGGTCCGCTGAACAACGAAATTACCGCATTTTTAACGGGACGCTTTCATCGCATAGCGTTTCGGCGTTCACCGCTTGACCACTCTGGATGAGCTTGCGCAGCGTGCGGATCTCGCGACCGTGATTGAGGGTGACCGCGCCGGTTAACACGCCGTCCGACAGCTGGAACCAGATCGCTTTGCGATCGGCGGGCGCTCCCCGACACCACCGCTGCCTGTTGGATGGCGCTGTTTAATTCTGGTGACAACGAATCTCATTGGCAGGGGCGGGGGCACTTTGATACCCGGTTATATGAATAATTTTAATACCGTACAGGGGGGCGGGTTAAAGGCGAAGCACCGATACTGGCGTTGTTAATGGCGTGGAAAAAGAGCGAACTAAAGCCCGCCCTAAATGATTATATTGAGCTAGCGCATCTACGGCCCATACCGGACGACAACTCAAAAAGTAGTATTTTTTTGAATGTGTCTATTGTAATCAATTATTTCTGTGATTTAAGGTATTCATTAAATTGTTTTTTCGTTTTGTCATCAGCTTTTTGATACCAATACTTAAGCATTTCAGATGTCGTAGCTTGTAACGCCGGATCATCATTTTTATATCTTTTACTGGGAACATTTTCATTATTACCTTCAATCGGTCCTGTCAATAGTGCCGATTGAGAACTGATTGCAGCGGGACCGTTATGATTATTATAATTTCTGACTTCTTTTTCATAATCCCGTGCGATCTGAATTCCGTTTCCAGGAAGCGTATCTTGTGTAACCGAGAGTTGTTCGCCCTTGTCCGTTTTTATTTGCCAGGATAAGTTTTTTATCCCATCTTGTGCTTCAGTGAATGTCCAGTAGTTAGGCATAATCATTCTGGCATGCGTTGAATTGATGGTGAATTTTGCAATGACAGTGTCACTATCATAAGTTCTGAAATCATCGGTACCTTGTTTTACCGTAGTTCTGAATTTAAATACGATCTGATTTTCGCCATCAGGAAGTTTTAAGTCATTTGTAGAGCTAAAGATAAAACGATCTTTATCATAGTTCTGACCATTTACAACATAAATAGTGACTTCATCTGGAATAGTTAATGTTGATTGGGCCAAAACTGGAGTAGTACAGGTAAGTAGGACGGCAGTAAAGATTTTTTTTATATTTTTCATGATGGCTCCAAACTGGTATTTTTATTAAGTTCTTGAGTAAAACTCCCTACCTGTAGCATCGTTAAGTAGGGAGTGTTTTTTTATCAATAGCTATAGAATGCTTTTAAGCTTTCAAGCGCACGATGTGGCGTCTGATAATCAAAGAAGCTGGTATCCTCAACCGCACTCGTTTCCCCAACAACCCATCCAGCTCCCTTAACATCTATGGCAATGGGATCCCAGTACGAGATGCCTTCTACAACGCCTGTGTTATACATGGCTCGGAAATACTCCTTCATATATTTCAACTGTCCTTCAGGCGTAGCCCCATAGTTTTCTGGCCCATCCGGATCAAGGTTGTTAGCGACAATGAGCGATTGAATATCAGCGGCTCCGAACTGTGTTTTTAACGTCCATGGATAGCCTACCTCACAGATCATTACATGCTTATCAGAATATTTTGCGATATGGTTTACAAAGTTTGCCATTTCACCAATAGACATGTTGGTCCAGAATGGATACATGGATGCACCAATAAGGTCATAGTTGAGACCATATTTCCTGGCATCATCAATCCATCCCTCATAAAACTGTTGGTTAGGGACGGTAAGATGGATGACAACTTTCGTTTCAGGAGAAACTGCTTTCACGGCTTCATAGCCTTTCTGCAAAAGTTGGTAGTACTCTTCGCCGCGAGTTACCCCAGCAACACCATCATTAATTTCATTTCCAATGGAAATATATTCAGGCGTAACGTTATTTGCTTTAAGGGTCGTCATCACTTTATAGGTAAAATTATATAATGCTTTTTGTAGCGCGGCACCTTTAAGACCTTCCCAATCTTTTGGAACCGCCTGCTGTGCTGGATTAGTCCAGAAATCACTATAATGAAGTGACAGGAACAGAGTCATGCCATGATCTTTTGCTGCTTTGGCCGTTTTAACTGCATCGTTCAAGTCCTGAAACCCTTCCTGTAAACGATAAGACTTACCGTTAAGATCTACCGGTGTGCCAGGTTTGTTATAAATACGGATCCGCGCGAGATTGAAGGCATTATCCTGAAGAATACTGAGGACATCCTTTTCATTCCCTTTCTCGTCAGCCCATTTACCGCCAACTGAATAAGTGAGATTTCGATATGTGATATCACCACCAACGTGCATAGCGGTGGGGGGGACTCCAGGTTGAGGTTGCGGTAGTAATTCAAAATTATCTGCAAGTAACCATTGACCTGCATTTCCCTTTGAACTCACTCCAATCGTACAGTTACCTCCGGATACCTGGATTTGCTGAGATTCGACAATAGTCCAGTGATCTGTATTCCCTTCGGTTTTAGGAATAGCTGTATGTGAATCTGCCCCACCGCAATTCCGGGTGAATATTTCGGCCACTGATTGCCCGCCACTACTTTGTGTATACGCCCGCAAGTAGTATTTTCCGTCTTTAATGTTTTTCAAGACATGGAAGGATTCAACAGAATACGCACTATCAGACTTATGCCCGAGACTGGTATTATCATAATGGCCCTTAGAGGCAATATAGCTTGCATTCACATCGCCTGTCGACGTCCAGCCATTTTCTGCCAGAGTAGTAGATGATGCCTGAACACATCCCTGAAAACTGAGAAGCGCAGTTGCGAATATGAACAAACCTATTTGTTTTGACGTTTTTTTGTTTCTCATTATAAATCCTCTCGAAATTATAACCGAGTTAAGGTGTGATATGTTTAGTTATGATTAAAACATGAAGATAACACCAGCTGCTGAACGGTCATCATCAATGATGCGATAATTCACAAGTTCTGAATCTTCGTTAACCAGGCTAAAACGATGATCGAACCACAGTTGTACGTTCGCAGTAAGTTTATAAAGCACACCTGCTTGTATATATTCCGCCATGTCAAAGTTACCGGCTGTTTTATCTTTTACTTTACTCTGGACATATGAAATGGAAGGGCGTAACCCGTTATCAAATTGATACTGTAATACAAACTCCATGTTCTGTGTTTTGTCTGCCGTTTTGTAATCAGCCCATGATTTATTTATGGGAGTAAGATTTCTGGTCTCTGAGTAGACCGATGCGAGGTATAGATGATCAGAAGTATAGAGTCCACCAATCCCCCACGCTTCAGCATATTTCTCCCCCTCCGACTCGAGGGTGTTTTGTTTTTGAGTGCGACGAGAATTGCTATAGGCACCCGTCAAGGTTAACCCTTGGGCGATCTGATAACTTAGAGAATAACCATAACCCTCACCATTTTCTTTATCCGGGTCATATCCCTCACGTTTTGCTTGATACTGTAGTCCAAAATCAAGGCCAGAAAGTTTGCCAAAAAAATCCTCATTCCGATAGGTGAGCATGCCATCACCACGGCTAACCATAAAGTTGTCTGATGCATTTGTCCATGTATCACCAGAGAAGTAAGGCGCGATATCGGTATAGCGTTCAACATCGTATAAAACGCCATAGTTTCGCCCATAATCCAGTGAGCCAACATTAACCATTTTTAGGCCAGCAAATTGTTGTCGGACTCCACCATTTGAGCTCCATTCATTTTCACCGCCGGTAATACGGTATTGCCAGAATCCGTAGCCAGTAATATCACTTGTGACCTTTGACTCCCCATAAAACCCCAAATCAACAAGTGATTTATCGTAATTGCCATCACTATTGAACTCTCTACGAGAATTCATTCCACCATATAAATCTACTTTCGTTCCATTCTTGTTGTAAATTTCTATCGCTTGCGCATGATCTATAAATAAGACAATAGGAATCATAACGGCTAATAGCTTAGCTTTATTCACTTTTATCTCCAGTAAAATACAGTAGGCATTGTTAGGCAAGCTGGCGTTGAGTTAATAACACCAGCTTTATTTTTTAATTTGTTAATTTAGATTTTGAATTTATGGTCGTAAATAACGTCCAGATGAATATCTTTTAAGTCCAGTCCGGCCCGCTCCTCTGATTCAATGTAAATATTGTCTTCCGTTTTTTTAGATATGATGAGTTTGACGTTGTTGCCAAACCGTTTTATATGTCGAAGGCTGACGAGCCATGTCGTTCCTTTATAGAAGTCATCGGCAACAAGAATATCGTCAACATATAGCTGAGCAATGTCTCCGATATAGTCAAGACAAATTAATGCATCAGAATTATCGGCTAGGTTGATGTTATCTATATTTAACCGCCAGGATTTAATCTGATCGGTTTTTGATAATAGGAGTTCTTCGCTACCCAGAGTTTCAGGAATCTCAGTAGTAATTTCGTGGTACTCAATACAGTTCGTGAGTGAAGGTTTATGATATTCATGTTCAATAAACTTCGAGCCGTTCCAATGAAACCAGGATAGATCACTGTTAGCTTGTCGGTAAGCAGTAAGATATTCACCATCCCGGAATAGATCTGCTGGTGAATAAAATATCTCTCCTTCGAGGACAAACAGTTGTTCAGCCTGTTGCTGTGTCAATGTAACAACGTTTATGGAAATGCCTTCGCTCTGATGTTTAAAAGTGCTATCAAGACCTGCACGAACTTTATTAGACGAACCATCGGCCCAAGTGAATTCAGCATCAATACCATCCAGAGCCATAAAGAATACTGTGTTGTCATGTTGATATAGCAACTGAGCCGTGGCATAAGCGAGCGTATTGCCGCTGATATTCAGGTTATAGGGTAGAATGAAATAGCTCCCTGACGGAACGTGCAGACCCTGGTGCGGGAATGTCAATGTACCGTTGGCAACCGGAACGACAAATTGTACGCCGTCATGCGCGGAAAGATTACTATGTCTTTGATAGTTATTAACAAAAACATAGCCACTTTGCCCGTTTGTGCGTAACCCATAGCGTAAGGAATGTGTGTCATAGCGTCCATCAAGTTCTATTGCTTGAAACTGTGGATGCATTTTTCCCAGTGAATCACCAAAGGCGTTCAGGAAATGGTGCTGAATTTTTAGCTTACCGTACTGTGGATTTATCTGCCCAAACTCACCAATAGGCGCCTGGAAGTCGTAGCTACGTACGGGCAAATCATTTGGGTAACCCGTTGCTTTTGACTCCTGCATTGTATGCTTTTGGCCAATTGGATTGGTGCCGCCACGGTACATGTAGTATCCCGGCATATTATTGCCACAACCAATCTTAACCATCGCAAGTGATGCTGCGTCATCTGGGCTAATGACAGGGCGGCGATGATGCGTTACCTGAACGCCTGGCCCAATTTCGCAAGTTGCAAAAGGATAAAGGTCGTATTTCATCTGAAACACATCATCATCCGTCTCTTTGGCGATAATGAGATCTTTTCCGATGGAGTGGTCATTTCGCGCAGGCAGGAAAAAATAGTGTGAAACCGGCTCAAGCTGCCTGGTATGCTCTTCCCAGGGGGCATCCGCGTATCCACCAAATACAGGCAGAACATCCCGTTCAGGAATTGCTGCGCCGTAGGTCGCATTCCAGCCCGTGGCGGTATAAATCGGTGCCTTTAGTCCCAGTTCGAGAGCAAGATCTTTTAGCGTTTTGATGTGGGCTGCGTTATCCGTCAGTTCGTTCTCCAACTGAATGGCGCAAATCGGGCCACCTTCCTCAAACAGGAAACCACTCATCTGGGTTTTCAATTGACGCCAGTAGCGTGTTACGTAGTTTAGGTATTCCGGATCATCAGTGCGTGTCCTGCAGCCTTTTTTCACTAACCAATCCGGGAAGCCACCGTTTCGTAGTTCTGCGTGGCACCATGGGCCTATGCGCATAACAACCTCTAATCCGCACTCCTGAATTAGGGTGAGGAAGTGCCGTAAATCATAATTTCCCGTGAAGTTAAACTGTCCTTCCTCCTCTTCATGGAAAATCCAGAAGACATAAGCAGCAATGACGGTGATGCCTCCTGCTTTTATCTTCAATAGTTCATCTTTCCATATCTCACGATTAACACGCCCGTAGTGGATTTCTCCCATTATTGGAATCCAGCACTCGCCATTTTTCTCAAGATAATGATTAGTCACTTCTAGTGAAGTGTTTCCATTATGGCCGCCAAGATTAAGGTGTCCACGCAATAAGTTAGAGGGTTGTTCATTCTTAAAATGATAAATCATTATGCATTCTCCATATATTTTAACTATTTTTTGTTATGCTGGTGTTGACTCTGAATATGGCTTTACTCTTTTTTTGTCTTTATCTTCTAGCATAATTGAAGAGAAAATCGTAAAGGTGCCGGCAATAGAACCAAAGATAATATAAGCGTTAACAAAGCCAACTGAATCGTAGAGATACCCTGCGAGTGGTGAGTAAATAGTGGTAGCTAATGACGCAGAAAATAACATCAGAAGATATACTGTAGAAGAGAGTTTGTTATCGAAGTTAGCTGCGATAAACTTGAAGAGTGATACGACAATTAATGGTTTTTCGATGGCATGTGCCATTTTCATTGATGCTATCCAGATTGGGCCCAGTTCAATCGCAGAACCTAAAATTCTCGCCGTCATGATTGTGCCAGCCAGGATTAATGCTTTTTTTGCACCGATGCGATTAACGAAAAACGGAACTATGGCAAGAAATACCGTTTCGAAGCACACCTGAATAGAGCCTAGAACGCCAAACCAATGGTTGCCTTCTGCTCGAGTAGTAAATTGCATAGAGAAATATTGGGCGAACTGCTGATCGTAAGTATCATATATCTGATTCACAAAAAGCATGAAAATCATCAACATCCAAAATTGCTTGTTTTTGAGCAATTCTAACGCGTTTACTACCTTGAGTGATTCCGTTGCATTAACTTCATCCTTGGTTAAATCAATGCGGGTAAAAAGAAAGCAAAACCCTGCCAGTAGGATGGCTATACTTCCCATCCAGAAAGGAATGTCAGGATTTGAGTCGATATATTTACCGGTCAACCAGGTTGCGAATGCCCAACCTAATGACCCCCACATCCTTACTCTTCCGTATTCGAATTCATACCGTCTGGATACTTTATCAAGATAACTGTCTATAACACCGCAGCCAGTATTAAATATAATGCCCAGATACACACCGCCAAGCACCGCCCCGACCCAAAAGGCATTGACCAGTAATGGTGCATAGACATAGATAAAAAATGGCCCAACAGGCAAAAGTAATAAAATTAAGAACCATACCAGCCTTTTCTTGAGGCCTAGTTTATCTGAAATATAGCCAAAGATAGGCTGCATCAGTAAAGCAATCATGGCATTAATCGAATAGATAATGCCAATGTTGGTGGCACTTATACCTAAGTGTTGAGTGGTCCAAATCACAAAAAATGACATGGTCGCTGACCATGAAAAAAGGTATAAAAAATCAAAGGCACTTAGCAATACATAATTTTTCCTGCTTGTAAGGTTCATCTTAAAGCCTCGCCCACACGAATATTTAAAATGTGCTTTGTCTGGTATTTTTCATGCAAACGACAATGCACGTTATTTATTCTATAAAGATGTATCCACAGATTATGTAAGTGCATAATCTGTTTTTATCCAGAATCTGAGTGGTAGCGTAGAGCAACAAGTGCTGGCGGACTTTGCGCCGAGATTTATATTTCAGTAAACAAAGATTACTAATCGTCTTTTATGCGGTGATGGAAAATGACCGGTCAATCAGGCGTGTGCCAACGCGGCTTCAACATATAGATAGCCAATGCCGGTGATCTGCTGCTGGCGGGTCAGATTGCCGAAGCCTATCTGCGTTTGACGCATGCGAACGGCGTCGCCCTGGTCAAAAGGTGTAAAACCAATCTGCCGATAGATAGTCTGTAGCCATCTGTCGCCGAATTCACAGCTGCGACCATAGAACCAAATTTGGTTAATATTTAGAATATTCAGGAGATTATATAGCGTTAACCCAATGGCATTCGCCGCTTCTTCAACCCACTGCACCACCTGCTCGTCGCCGTTGTGCCAGGCGTCGATGAGCTGGCTGCTGGTCATATTTTCTGGGTCTAAACCGGACGATATAGGTTGTGATTTCAACCACACTCGTGCCTGTTTTTTTAGCGCCGAGAGTGATGCGACGGTTTCCAGACAGCCGTAGCGTCCGCAATCGCAGGCAGTGCCGTCACGATCGAAAATCGTATGCCCAATCTGACCGCTGCCGTTGAGCATCCCGCGGTAGATTTGGCCGTTGATGACAAATGATGAACCAATACCGTAGTCGACATTGACGATACAAAAGTCCTGACGATTACCGCTATTTTGCCACTTCTCAGCCAGCGCTAGCATGATGCAGTCGTTATCGACGCGAACCGATACTCCCAGACGTTCCTCCAGCAGGTACTTAATCTCAATTGGTTTTTTCCACGGTGCCTGCGGCATTGTTTGCGAGACACCCGTATCAGGATCCACCTGACCATGAACCCCAAGCGCAAGATTGATTCGCCGTCCCGGGCATTTTTTTTGCTGTTCACGCCACAATGCTTCAATGGCTGAAAGCAGGTGTTCTGGCGTGGGGGCGTTAATCTGAGTCTGGAGAAATTCGCCGACAGGCGTCATTTGCGCATCGATTAGCTGATTTTCAATGCTGGTGGGCGTGACGTTCATGCACAGAATCAGCGGTCCCTCCTTGGGGATCTGATAGTGCCCGCTGTTCATCCCACGCGAGCTGAGGTTTTCGCTGTAGTGGCTGAGTTTCCCTTCGCCAACCAGTTCGTCGAGGATCTTGCTGATCGCTGGAATAGATAACCCGGTGTGCGTGGCCAGTTGCGATTTACTCAAACGCTTATAGCGCCAAATCAGCGTCATAATTGCTCGGCGGTTGTGCTGCCTCACCGTTTGGTTATTCAGTCCTGCTATCTGCATATTACTAAACCTTGTTAATTGTAATGCGTGAGCATTGCGCAATTTACCGGAAATTAACTCCTCTACACTGCCATCCTATCGTATTTCACTGTGTTTTGTTTACTGGAGAATGATTATGTACGGAGTGGTTAAGGTCTGGAAGGAGACCCTTACGTTACCAACGTGGACAACGGGCAACGAAGACGCAAACCCGATGTTTCTCGAAAAGCGTGTGTATCAGGGGTCGTCGGGCGCGGTGTATCCCTATGGGGTGATTGACACCCTGACCGGCGAACGTGAGATGCGTGATTATCAGGCAGTATGGATGGAGAATGATTTCATTCGAATTATGCTGTTACCGGAACTCGGCGGCCGTATTCATCGTGCGTATGACAAGGCCAAACAGCGCGATTTCGTCTACTACAACGAAGTGGTGAAACCCGCGTTGGTTGGGCTATTAGGGCCTTGGATCTCCGGCGGTATCGAGTTCAACTGGCCTCAGCACCATCGTCCAACCACTTTTATGCCCGTTGATTTCACCATTACGCAGGGTGAACAGGGTGAACAAACGGTGTGGATGGGGGAAGTCGAACCGATGCGCGGCTTACAGTTGATGGCTGGCTTCACGCTGTACCCGGACAGGGCGCTCGTGGAAATTACCGGCAAAGTGTTTAACGGTAACGCCACACCGCGCCATTTCCTGTGGTGGTCAAACCCAGCGGTGAAGGGGGGAGACGATCACCAGAGCGTATTCCCGCCAGACGTCACGGCGGTGTTCGATCACGGTAAACGTGCCGTCTCGTCATTTCCTATTGCCACCGGTACCTATTACAAAGTGGACTATTCCGCGGGTGTCGATATCTCTCGCTATAAGAATGTGCCAGTCCCCACTTCCTACATGGCGGAAAAGTCAGAATATGATTTTGTCGGCGCCTGGCATCACGGCGAGCGCGGTGGCTTGCTGCACGTGGCGGATCATCACATCTCGCCCGGAAAAAAACAGTGGTCATGGGGGCACGGCGAGTTTGGTCAGGCTTGGGATCGTCAGTTGACCGACGAAAACGGCCCTTACATTGAGCTGATGACCGGGGTGTACACCGATAACCAGCCGGACTTCACCTGGCTTGCACCGTATGAAGAGAAGGTTTTTGTACAGAATTTTCTCCCCTACAGTGAGCTATCGTCGGTGCAGAACGCCAGTACCCGGCTGGTGATGCGTCTTGAACGTCAGGCGTCGCAGCTGGCGCTGGGGCTGTATGCCGTTGCGCCGCTGCACGACGTGCGGGTGGAAATTCGCGATGGCGAGCAAACGCTGTGGCGTACGCAGGTGACGCTGGAGCCGGGCGAAAGCTGGCAGGAGACGCTGGCGGAGGGGTGGCCGCAGCGCCTGACCATGGCGGTGTTAGCCAGCGATGGTACGCCGCTGCTGCAGTATGAGGAGCACATTCCCGAAGCGACGCCGCTGCCCAACGCCGCCAGCGCGCCAAAGCAGCCACACGAATTGCATAACCCTGAAGAACTTTATTTCATCGGCCAGCATATTGAGCAGTACAACCACGCCAGCCGTTACGCCGAGGATTATTACCGTAGGGCCATTGAACTGGACCCGGAGGACTATCGCAATAACGTGGCGCTGGGCAATCTGGCGCTGAACCGTGCCGACTGGCTGATGGCGCAGCGCTGTGCTGAATTGGCGCTGGCTCGTGCACATCGACTGAACAAGAACCCACGCGATGGAGAAGCTAGTCTACTGCTGGGGGCGGCTTTCGAGCGTCAGGGCGAAGTGAGCAAAGCATGGGATAGCTACTATAAGGCAAGCTGGAGCGGCAACTGCCGCGATGCGGCGTTTTATTCGTTGGCGCGGCTGGCGATGGTGCGCGGCGATGAGGCTGACGCGCTGGCAAAGGTTGAACTCAGCCTGCAGTTTAATGGCAGTAATAACCTCGCGATGGGGTTGAAAGCGCTGGCGCTTGCAACAACGCAGAGTCAACAGACGGCGTTGACCTACATTGACCTGGCGTTGAAAACGCACCCGCTGAGCTATGTGTTGCACTATGCGCGTTGGGCCATTAGCGGCGATGAGGCGTCGGGCGACGCATTGCGTCAGGTGACCGGGGGACGAGGTATTAACGCCAGTACGCTGGCGGGGTGGCTGGTATCGCTGGGTAAAAAGCAGGCGGCTAGCGAACTGCTGGCGCTGCTGGACTGTCAGGAAACATTGCCGCTGCTTTGGCAGGCTTCGCTCAGCGACAACCCGCAGTCATATCTACTTAATGCCCAGCGCAGTTTTGCCAAATGCGTCCGCTTCCCCAATACGCTCGATGAAGTAGTGATGCTGCAATCTCTGCAACAGGACGCCTTTGCCTGTTATCTGCTCGGTTGCTTCTGGTACAGCAAACGTCGCTATGATGATGCCATTGCCTGCTGGCAGCAGACGCTGGCGCAACAGCCCGACTTTGCGCCCGTGCACCGGTTGTTGGGGATCTACGCCTGGAATAAACAGCATAACGCCCAACTGGCGAGCCGCTATTTACAACAAGCGGTGGCACTGGAGCCAGACAACGCCCGCTTCTTATTTGAGCTGGATTATCTCAACAAACAGCAGGGCCAGAGTCGGGAAGCGCGGCTGGCGTTACTGACGCCGCGTCGCGAAGTGGTGCTCAAGCGTGACGATCTCACTGCCGAGTTGCTCAGCCTGTGGAATGGCGTTGGGGAATATGCCGAGGCGGCGCAGGTGCTGCGCGAACGCGATTTCCATCCTTGGGAGGGCGGGGAAGGGAAGGTAACGGGGCAGTATCTGCTTAACCAAATCCATCGTGCGCTGACGGCGATGTCCCTGGGCGATAGCGGCCTGGCGATAGAATTACTACAGCAGGGGCTACGCTATCCGCTGAACCTGGGGGAAGGGCGCTTGCCGGGGCAGACCGATAACGACATCTGGTATCTGCTGGCGCACTGCCATCAAATGCGAGGCGAAGACGCGCTGGCCGTTCAGGCGCTGTCGCGGGCGCTGCTGGGGGATTACGGCCTGAGCGCCGGGCGTTACTACAATGACCAGCCCGCTGACTATTTGTTCTGGCAGGGTATGGCGATGCGGGCAAACGGTCAGTCTTCTGAAGCGGATGCGCATTTCCACAGCTTCCTCGACTGGGTAGAACAACAGCGTGACTGCGTGCCGGAAACGGACTTCTTTGCCGTATCGCTGCCGGATCTGGTGGCGCTGGACGTCAGCCCGGAGCAGCAACATCAGCAGCACTGCTTGTTTATTGAAGCGCTGGGCCATCTGGGGCTGGGGAATGTATCCGCCAGCCAGCAGGCGATGCAGCGGCTTCTGCAGCTGAACCCGGCTCACGATAAGGCGCATCTGATTCGTCATGCCCTGCAAAGCGGCATTTTTTCCTGAACCTCAATGGGCGGGCCTGGCCCGCCTGAACCCTACTGTTCCCTGCGTTTCCCTTATAGAGGAATCATTATGAATAATGCGCAGACACATCTCAAAATGGGCTACGTCTGGACTATCTGTCTGGTCGCCGCCTGCGGTGGTTTACTGTTTGGCTATGACTGGGTAGTCATTGGCGGCGCAAAGCCATTTTATGAAGCCTGGTTTTCTATTACCGATCCGGCACAGTCCGGCTGGGCGATGAGTTCGGCGTTGGCGGGCTGCGTTTTCGGCGCATTAATCTCGGGATGGTGCGCCGATAAACTCGGGCGCAAGCGGCCCTTAATACTGTCCGCCGTGCTGTTCAGCGCCTCGGCGTGGGGGACGGCGGTCGCCAGCAGTTTCGATATGTTTGTGATTTACCGCATTGTGGGCGGCGTGGGGATTGGTCTGGCTTCCGCTCTCAGCCCGCTTTACATTGCCGAAGTCAGCCCGGCAGAAAAAAGAGGGCGCTTTGTTGCGATAAACCAGCTCACTATCGTGATTGGCGTGCTGGCCGCTCAGCTTATCAACCTGATGATTGCGGAACCCGTGGCGACGGGAGCGACACAGCAAATGATTGTCGAAACCTGGAACGGGCAGATGGGCTGGCGCTGGATGTTCGGCGCAGAACTGGTGCCGGCGCTGGCGTTTCTGATACTAATGTTCTTTGTTCCCGAATCGCCGCGCTGGCTCATGAAGGCCGGGAAGCCCGAGCGCGCCCGCGCCGCGCTGGAACGCATTGGTTCCGCCGACTATGCAGACAAAATATTACGCGATATCGCGCACACGCTGGAAAATGATAACCACAAAATCTCCTATAGCGCGCTGCTGGCTCCGCAGGTAAAACCGATCGTTATCATCGGCATGGTCCTCGCTGTCTTCCAGCAGTGGTGCGGAATTAACGTCATCTTTAACTACGCACAGGAGATTTTTGCCTCGGCGGGATTCGATATTAACAGCACGCTGAAATCGATCGTCGCAACAGGGATCGTCAACCTGGTGTTTACCCTCGCCGCGCTGCCGCTGGTGGATAAGATCGGCCGCCGTAAACTGATGCTGCTCGGCGCTTTCGGATTGACGCTGATCTATGTGCTGATTGCCGGCGCTTACGCCATGGGCATTATGGGCTGGCCGGTACTGTTGTTGGTGCTGGCGGCGATTGCCATTTACGCTTTGACCCTGGCGCCGGTCACCTGGGTGCTGCTGGCGGAAATCTTCCCCAACCGCGTTCGCGGACTCGCCATGTCTTTAGGTACCCTGGCGCTGTGGATTGCCTGTTTCTTGTTAACCTACACTTTCCCGCTGCTTAATGCCGGTCTGGGCGCGGCGGGCAGCTTCCTGCTGTATGGTGTTATTTGCGCCGCCGGCTATCTCTATATCCTGCGCAACGTGCCGGAAACAAAGGGGATCACTCTCGAAGCCCTGGAAGAACAGCTGGCGCAACGCCATACGGGCGTTAATGCGGCGAAGCAGGAGCAGATGCGCTAATGGCGGAAGCGTGGATTCTGGAGAACGCGCATCTGCGGATGTGCGTCTCTTCTCTGGGCGGCAAAGTGCAAAGTTTATTCTCGCGGCACTATCAGGCGCCGGTGCTATATGAAAATCCCGCCGGCGGCATGTTTCCGATGCTGCCGATGGCCAATCGCGTTGCCGGAAATCGCTTTATTTTTCAGGGACGCGAGATAGTCCTGCCACGTCACCACGCCGACGCGCATTTTTTTCTCCACGGCGACGGTTGGCTGCAGCGTTGGGATATCATTGCGCGCGGGGGCGATTTTTGCGTGTTACAGCTACGTCGGCAGCATGTCTGCGGTTTCGATTACCTGGCGCAGATCCGCTATCAGTTGCAGGGTAACCAACTGATAGCGTCGCTGATGCTTACCCACTGCGGTAGTACGCCTATGCCCTACGGCGGCGGTTTTCATCCCTTTTTCTCCTTTGATAAGCGCAGCACGGCGCAGTTTGCCGCCAGTGGCTACTGGCCGGAAGGGGAACAGCACCTGCCGCTGGACTGGCAAAGCCATCTTCCCGGCTATGCCGATTTCAGCCACCCGCAGTACGGTGAGGATCGCTGGCTAAACGTCGGCTATTCCGGCTGGAGCGGGCGGGCGAGGGTGATTAGTGATGTGATGGATGTCACAATTCTTTCGCAAACTCCGTGGTTGATGCTTTTCAGAATGCAGGATGAACCGTTCCTTTGCCTCGAGCCGCAAACTCACCCGGTAAACGCCCATAACATGGACGGCCAACCGGGGCTGCGGGTTTTGGGCACTGGAGATACGCTGAACTTTTCGCTAACAATAGACGTTCAGGGGCGCGGATAGCGCCATTTTTGGGGCGAGGGCCTCTTGCACCCGCCCCGCTTTATCGCCAGACTGTCGCCTCCATTCGGGAGGGAATCATGGTCTTGCACTCCACGCGCTGGCTGGCGCTCAGTTACTTCACCTACTTTTTTAGCTACGGTATTTTTCTGCCCTTCTGGAGCGTCTGGCTGGCCGGTAACGGACTGACCCCGGAAACCATCGGCATCTTGCTCGGCGCCGGTCTGGTAGCCCGTTTTCTCGGTAGCCTGCTGATCGCCCCGCGGGTGAGCGACCCCTCCCGGCTGATCGCCGCGCTGCGCGTGCTGGCGCTGTTAACCTTGCTCTTCGCGCTGGCCTTCTGGGCCGGCAGCCACGTCGCATGGCTGCTGGCGATCATTGTGGGCTTCAACCTGTTCTTTTCGCCGCTGGTGCCGCTGACGGATGCCCTGGCCAATACCTGGCAAAAGCAAATCACCATGGACTATGGCCGGGTGCGGCTATGGGGCTCCATCGCCTTTGTGATTGGTTCGGCGCTGACCGGCAAGCTGGTGAGCCTGTTTGATTACCGGGCGATCCTGCTGATGCTCAGCCTGGGCGTCGCCTCGATGCTGCTCGGCATGCTGCTGAAACCGTCGGTGATGCCCGAGGGGGCGTCGCGCCAGCAGCAGGGGGCCGGACTGGCGGCCTGGCTGACGCTGGTGCGCCAGAGCTGGCGCTTTCTCGCCTGCGTTTGCCTGCTGCAGGGGGCGCACGCCGCCTACTACGGCTTTAGCGCCATTTACTGGCAGCAGGCAGGCTATTCGGCCTCGGCGGTGGGCTATTTGTGGTCGCTAGGCGTGGTGGCGGAAGTGGTGATCTTCGCGCTGAGTAAAAAGGTGTTCCGCCGCTTCAGCGCGCGGGATCTGCTGCTGCTCTCTGCCCTGTGCGGGCTGGTCCGCTGGACGCTGATGGGCTGGACCACGGCGCTGCCGGGGCTTATCCTCGCGCAGATCCTTCACTGCGGCACCTTTACGGTGTGTCATCTGGCGGCGATGCGCTATATCGCCGCCCGCCAGGGCAGCGAAGTGATCCGCCTGCAGGCCGTCTACTCCGCGGTGGCGATGGGCGGCAGTATTGCCATCATGACCGTCTTCGCCGGCTTCCTCTACCAGCACCTGCACCAGGGCGTGTTCTGGGTGATGGCGCTGCTGACCATCCCGGCGCTGGCTATCCGGCCAAAAACGGTGGCGGCCTAGTCTTCGAGCATCGCGCAGATATGCTGCTGCTGGCGTTCAGTGAAGCAGTTCTCCGCGTGGATCAGCGGCGGTGAAAACAGCGGCAGCGCCGTCGCATAGGGGGTGACGATAAGCGTCACCCCTTTGGGCGCCCCCTCTTTCTGAAAGCGCTCTACGCTCTGGTATTTGATGTTCAGCGGCAGCAGCGTCAGTTCGCGCAACTGCTGCTCCAGGGCCGCCTCCATATCCGGATTATCATCGGTCAGCAGCAGGACCTGCTTCTCATGCAGGTCGCTTTTCTGCATCAGCCAGGCGCCAAAGATCACCGCGATTAAGCCGGTCTCTTCCTCATTAAAACGGACGTGCCAGGCCTCCTCGAATTCGCTCAATGCCGCCTGGGTGGTGCGCAGTAAGCGAGGATAGAGCCGGCTCACTTCCTCTGTGAGCGTGTTATCGATGCCGATAGCAAACACGCTGCGGATCAACGCCTGCGACAAGTGAATATAAAGCTGATCGCTCAGCCCCTGCTCGTCACTGAACGACCTGCCGGCGAGCATCTGGAAGCGGTGGATCAGGCCGGAAATAGCCAGCCGCAGGCGTCGATCCTGCGGGTGACCATCGCGAAGCGGATCGGGGGTTTTGAGCATCATAAACAGCAGCGAGAGGAAAAAAGGCTCTCCGACATGCGGCGTCGCGCCGACCCGACGCTGCCAGTGGCGGACAATCTCCTGCGCCAGGGTGAATTCGGCGGCGGTCTGCGCCCAGCGTTGCTGTTCATCATTGAAGTCGGGTGAATATCCCCGGTGATGCTCAAGCAGACAGTACTGCAGGTACAGGCGCAGAAACTGAACGTCCCGGCAGTCGAACTGGCGATTGAGCGCTCGCGCGCAGCGGTTCACCAGCGCCTGCAGGTTAGTATCATCGTACAGGGTACGGGCGATGCCTTCCTGTTTAAGCTGCGTTTTCAGCGCCGGGATAAAATGATGGTTAACGAACTGCGGGCACAGGCGCAGGCCCCGCCGCAGCGCATGCAGCAGGCATAAACGTTGGTCGAGCGCGGCGCCTTCAATCCGATAGCTGCCGTCCACCTGTGACCGAAGGGTCAGGCGGTGGTAACGCTGAATTTCGCGTCCGGTCTCCTCAATATCCTGCCGGGCCGTGGTCTCATCAACGAGGTTGATTCTGCCAAGCCGTTCAGTCGTTACCGACTGTCCGGGCAGATAAAACATCAGGAGCACCTGGCTACGGCGCTGTGGACTGGAAAGCGCAGATGGTGGTTCAATGACGGTCATCATCTGGTAAGTTCCAGTTAGGGTTTCCGCTAAGAATAGACAATGACAGCGGCGGGGGCAGGGAAGTGCGCCCGCTTTAGCTCAGGATTGCTGGCGAAGTTCACAGAATTTTTCACGTGAGGAACAGATGAACAGAGTGAAACAATGCACCAGCGCGGCGTTTTTCATGGTTTTATCATGGACAGCCGCCGCGCATCCGCATAGCTTCATCAGTTTGCAGAGCGAGCCGGTGGTCAAAGAGGGCTTGCTTAGCGGGTTTAAAATGCGCTGGACGATGGATGAAATTACCTCATCGGATCTGCTCTACGACGCCGGAAACGCTAAACCAGGCAGCGAAGTATGGAAAAAACTGGCGGCGGAGGTGATGGCCAACGTGCTCGGCCAGCACTATTTCAGCGAGCTGTGGCACAACGGCCAGCGGGTGAAATTTGAAAATCGCCCCGACGGCTACGGTCTTGAGCGCGACGGCCTGCAGGCGGTACTGACCTTCACCCTGCCGCTGGCGACGCCGCAACCCGTTGCCGGACAGACATTTACCTTTTCCACTTTCGACCCGACCTACTATGTCGACATGTTTTATGACAAAGATAGCGATTTTTCCCTGCCCGCAGCGCTGCAGGCCGACTGTAAGGCAACGGTAATGACGCCAAAACCGAATGACAAAATGCTCTCATACGCCCAGTCGCTGGATAAAGCGGATGCGCCGCCGGAGGATATGGCGCTGGGCAGCTATTTTGCCCAGAAGGTGACCCTGACATGTCAGTAATTTTTACCCCGCGCACGCGCGCGTCGCGCTGGAAAGCGCTGTGGCCGTTGGCGCTACTGCTGGCCGTGAGCGTCACGGGCGGCTTCTGGCTGTGGCAGGCCTGGCCGCAGGTGCTGATGCAGAGCGCGGTCTGGCAGCGCGCGCTCAATCTGGAGCTCAGCCGCCTGCTGCAGGCGGTGGCGGAGAATCCGGCGGCGGCGGGGCTGTCGCTGCTTGGGTTCAGCTTCGTTTACGGGGTGCTCCATGCCTTAGGGCCCGGCCACGGCAAAATTGTCATTACCACCTGGCTTGCCACCCATCCTTCGAAGTTGAAATCGAGTATTAACCTGACGCTGGCCGCCTCTTTATTGCAGGGGCTGGTGGCTATCGCGCTGGTGGTAGTGGTGCTGACGCTGCTGCAGCTGCCGGCGCGCCAGCTGCATCTCAGTAGTTTCTGGCTGGAGAAGGGGAGCTATTTGCTGGTGGGCGCGTTAGGTCTGCTGCTCTGCTGGCGGGCGCTGAAAAAGCTGCGTCTGCTGCTGAGCCGGCCAACGTTTACCGCGTTTACCCCGCATCATGTTCATAACGAACACTGCGGCTGCGGGCATCAGCATCTCCCGGCCCCGGAGCAGCTGCAGGCCGGCGACGACTGGCGGGCTCGGTCCGTGATTGTCCTGTCGATGGGCATGCGTCCCTGCTCAGGGGCGATCATGGTCCTGCTGTTCAGCAAGGTGATCGGGGTGTTCAACTGGGGGATGGCGGCGGCGCTGGCGATGGCGGCAGGGACCTCATTGACTATCACGGCGTTGGCGCTGCTGGTGCACAGTTTTCGCCAGCTGGCGGTGAAGCTGGGTCGGCATCAGGCGCCGCCGCTGTGGCGTCAGGTGGGCTGGCTGACGCTGGCGCTGGCCGGCGGCGTGGCGCTGCTGGTGGCCGCTGTCGTGATGTGGAGTAGCGCGATCGCGCCAGGCGGCGGTTTGCGGCCGTTTTAGAACATAAAAAAAGGAAGCCGCGGCTTCCTTTTTACATCTGCAAGAGATTAACGCTTCAGCGCGTCGCTCAGCTGCTCGCGCATATTCGCCAGCATCGCTTTCACCACACGCGGGTTACCGGCAACGATGTTGCCCGTCAGCATATAGTTATGACCGCCGGTGAAGTCGCAAACGATAGCGCCTGCTTCACGGGCGATCAGCTCGCCTGCGGCGAAATCCCATGGTTTCAGGGCAATTTCAAAGTAACCGTCAACGCGGCCGGCGGCAACGTAGGCCAGATCCAGCGCGGCGGAGCCGGTGCGGCGGAAATCGGCGCATTCGGTGAACATGTTGCCGAGAATATTCATGTAAGTGGTGGCGTGCTGCTTCGCCTTGAACGGGAAACCGGTCGCGATGATGGTGCCGTCGAGGTCGCGAGCGTTGCTGCCGCGCAGACGGTAGCCGTTCAGCTGCGCGCCCTGGCCGCGGGTCGCGGTGAACAGTTCGTTACGCATCGGATCGTAAACCACCGCGACTTCAGTACGGCCTTTGATGCGTACGGCGATGGAAACAGAGAAGTGCGGCAGACGTTTAACGAAGTTGGTGGTGCCATCCAGTGGATCGATAACCCATTGAACATCCTGCTCTTCACCAGCGTGTTCACCGCTTTCTTCGGTGATAATGGTGTGCTGCGGGTAAGATTTGCGAATGGTTTCGATAATAATCGCTTCGGCGGCTTTATCGACGTTGGTCACAAAATCATTGCTGCCTTTCTGGCTGGTTTCTACGGTGTCTGGCGTTTCGTAGTGTTTGGCAATTAAATTACCCGCCTTGCGCGCGGCGCGCACGGCGATGTTCAGCATCGGATGCATCGGTCTCTCTCACTGGATGTTAAAGAACGGGAAAAAACGGCGCATATAATAACAGCGAATTCTGCTTATGTCTCCGTTTTATGGTAGCATGCCCGAATAATCTTTAGCCGAAGAACCATAATGCTGCAAAATATTCGAATCGTACTGGTAGAAACCTCCCACACCGGCAATATGGGCTCCGTTGCCCGCGCGATGAAAACCATGGGCTTAACCAACCTGTGGCTGGTCAATCCGCTGGTGAAACCTGATTCCCAGGCCATTGCGCTGGCCGCGGGCGCCAGCGACGTCATTGGCAACGCGCAGATCGTCGATACCCTTGATGAAGCGCTGGCGGGCTGTAGCCTGGTGGTTGGCACCAGCGCGCGCTCCCGCACGCTGCCGTGGCCGATGCTCGATCCCCGCGAATGCGGCCTGAAAAGCATCGCCGAAGGCCAGCATGCGCCGGTGGCGCTGGTGTTTGGCCGCGAGCGCGTTGGCCTGACCAACGACGAACTGCAGAAGTGTCACTACCATGTGGCCATCGCCGCCAACCCGGAGTACAGCTCGCTGAACCTGGCGATGGCGGTGCAGGTTATCGCCTACGAAGTGCGGATGGCCTGGCTGGCGGCGCAGGAGCAAGCGCAGCCGGCGGTTGAGCACGAAGAAGCGCCGTACCCGCTGGTGGATGACCTGGAGCGTTTCTACGGTCATCTTGAGCAGACGCTGCTGGCGACGGGCTTTATTCGCCCGAATCATCCGGGGCAGGTGATGAACAAACTGCGTCGTCTGTTCACTCGTGCGCGCCCGGAAAGCCAGGAGCTGAACATCCTGCGCGGCATGCTGGCCTCGATTGACCAGCAGAATAAAGGCAAGTAACCGCGTTGATGCCGGATGGTGCTGCGCTTATCCGGCATGCAAATCACGCGGGCCTTGCTATCTCCTGGTGGGTGAGAGCCGGGGTGAGGGCGCCCGGCAACGCGGAAGGAAAACGGCACGGAAAGCCAAATACCTGACTAAAACAGTCAAGTAAATAGTTGACCAAATTACTCGGGAATGTCAGACTTGGCCCTGCTATGCAATACCCATATTAATAAAAAGCCCGGCCAGGGGCGAGTTTGAGGTTAAGTAAGACATGAGACTGACATCTAAAGGGCGTTATGCCGTGACCGCGATGCTTGACGTTGCGCTCAACTCTGAAACGGGCCCGGTGCCGTTGGCAGATATTTCAGAGCGTCAGGGAATTTCGCTTTCCTATCTGGAACAGCTGTTCTCTCGCCTGCGTAAAAATGGCCTGGTTTCCAGCGTTCGTGGCCCAGGCGGCGGTTATCTGTTAGGTAAAGATGCCGGCAGTATCGCCGTCGGCGAAGTCATTAGCGCCGTGGACGAATCCGTTGACGCCACCCGTTGCCAGGGCAAGGGCGGCTGTCAGGGCGGCGATAAATGCCTGACTCACGCGCTGTGGCGCGATCTGAGCGAACGCCTGACCGGCTTCCTGAACAATATCACCCTCGGGGAACTGGTGAATAACCAGGAGATCCTCGATGTTTCCGGTCGTCAGCATCAGCACGAAACCCAGCGCAATGCGCGCACCCAGGACGCGATCGACGTTAAACTGCGCGCCTGAGTGACCCGTCCCGTTTCGGGCTGCGGCTGACAGGGCGAGGCAGCGCGAAACGGCGGGACAACGATTATAAAGAGCTTTCAGAATCAGGCCGGGATGCTCCGACATTCCGTGTACTCGGTCGTACATCAAGCCGGTTGCCTGATTCCTTGCATTGAGTGATGTACGGAGTTTAAGAGCAATGAAATTACCGATTTACCTCGATTACTCCGCAACCACGCCGGTGGACCCGCGTGTTGCCGAGAAAATGATGCAGTTCCTGACCATGGACGGGACCTTTGGTAACCCGGCCTCCCGTTCCCACCGTTTTGGCTGGCAGGCTGAAGAGGCGGTTGATATCGCCCGCAATCAGATTGCCGAGCTGGTCGGTGCCGACCCGCGCGAAATCGTCTTTACCTCTGGTGCGACTGAATCCGACAACCTGGCGATCAAGGGTGCAGCCAACTTTTATCAGAAAAAAGGCAAGCACATCATCACCAGCAAAACCGAGCATAAAGCGGTTCTGGATACCTGCCGTCAGCTGGAGCGCGAAGGCTTCGAAGTGACCTACCTGGCGCCGCAGAGCAATGGGATTATCGATCTGAAAGAGCTGGAAGCGGCGATGCGTGACGACACCATCCTGGTTTCCATCATGCATGTGAATAACGAAATCGGCGTGGTGCAGGATATCGCTACCATCGGCGAGATGTGTCGCGCCCGCGGTATCATTTACCACGTAGACGCCACCCAGAGCGTGGGCAAGCTGCCTATCGATCTGAGCCAGCTGAAAGTTGACCTGATGTCCTTCTCCGGTCACAAAATCTACGGTCCGAAAGGCATCGGCGCGCTGTACGTGCGTCGTAAGCCGCGTATTCGTATCGAAGCGCAAATCCACGGCGGCGGCCACGAGCGCGGTATGCGTTCCGGTACTCTGCCTGTTCACCAGATCGTCGGCATGGGTGAAGCTTACCGTATCGCCAAAGAAGAGATGGAAAGCGAGATGGCGCGTCTGCGCACGCTGCGCAACCGTCTGTGGAACGGCGTGAAGGATATGGAAGAAGTGTACCTCAACGGCGACCTCGAGCAGGGCGCGCCGAACATCCTAAACGTCAGCTTCAACTATGTTGAAGGCGAGTCGCTGATTATGGCGCTGAAAGACCTGGCGGTTTCCTCCGGTTCAGCCTGTACTTCCGCGAGCCTTGAGCCATCCTACGTGCTGCGCGCGTTAGGCATGACTGATGAACTGGCGCACAGTTCTATTCGTTTCTCTTTAGGTCGTTTCACTACCGAAGAAGAGATTGACTACGCCATCAACCTGATTCGTAAATCCATTGGCCGTCTGCGCGAGCTTTCTCCACTGTGGGAAATGTTCAAACAGGGCGTGGATCTGAACAGTATTGAATGGTCACATCACTAATTCGGCACCAATAAGGAGAATTCATCATGGCTTATAGCGAAAAAGTTATCGATCATTACGAGAACCCGCGCAACGTCGGCTCTTTTGACAACAGCGACGAGAACGTCGGCAGCGGCATGGTCGGCGCGCCGGCCTGCGGCGACGTGATGAAGTTGCAGATTAAAGTCAACAATGAAGGTATCATTGAAGACGCGCGCTTCAAGACCTACGGCTGCGGTTCCGCTATCGCTTCCAGCTCTCTGGTCACCGAGTGGGTGAAGGGTAAATCCCTGGACGAAGCGCAGGCGATCAAGAACACCGATATCGCCGATGAACTGGAGCTGCCGCCGGTGAAAATTCACTGCTCTATTCTGGCGGAAGACGCGATTAAAGCCGCGATTGCGGATTACAAAAGCAAACGTGAAGCAAAATAATTAGTTGAGGTTTTGTTATGTCGATTACTCTTAGCGACAGTGCAGCAGCGCGAGTCAATGCCTTCCTGGCAAACCGCGGAAAAGGGTTTGGCCTGCGCCTGGGCGTGAGAACCTCCGGCTGCTCAGGTATGGCCTATGTACTGGAGTTTGTTGACGAGCCGGCGGCTGAAGACACCGTGTTTGAAGACAAAGGCGTGAAGGTCGTGATCGACGGCAAAAGTCTGCAATTCCTCGACGGCACGCAGCTGGACTTCGTCAAAGAAGGCCTTAACGAAGGGTTCAAGTTCACTAACCCTAACGTCAAAGATGAGTGCGGCTGCGGCGAAAGCTTTAACGTATAATCGGTACTCCCCAACCCCACCGCGGTCACGCCGCGCGTGGGGTTTTCGTTTAGATGCATGACCCTGAGGTTACTATGGACTATTTCACCCTCTTCGGGTTACCAGCCAGCTATACCCTCTCGCTTGAACAACTGGCTGTCCGGTATCAGGATCTGCAGCGCCAGTACCATCCGGATAAATTTGCCAGCGCGCCCGCTGCGGAACAGCTTGCGGCGGTTCAGTATTCCGCCACCATTAACCAGGCCTGGCAGACGCTGCGCCATCCCCTGACCCGCGCAGAATACCTCCTCTCGCTGCATGGCTTCGATCTGGCCAGCGAGCAGCATACCGTTCGCGATACCGCGTTCCTGATGGAACAGCTGGAACTGCGCGAAGAGCTGGATGAGATCGGCCAGGCGAAAGACGAAGCGCGGCTGGAAGGCTTTATCAAACGAGTGAAAGCGCTGTTTGATACCCGCCATCAGCTGATGGTTGACCAATTGCATAATGAGAGCTGGGAGGCGGCGGCGGACACGGTTCGTAAGCTCCGTTTCCTCGATAAACTGCGCAGCAGTGCTGAAGAACTCGAAGAAAAACTGCTCGATTTTTAATTTTCGGAAGCAATTATGGCCTTATTACAAATTAGTGAGCCCGGCCTGAGCGCCGCGCCGCACCAGCGTCGTCTGGCTGCCGGTATCGACCTGGGCACCACCAATTCTCTGGTGGCTACCGTGCGTAGCGGCCAGGCCGAGACTCTGCCCGATCATCAAGGCCGCTATCTGCTGCCGTCGGTGGTGAATTACCACGCATCGGGGCTGACCGTCGGCTATGACGCCCGGCTGAACGCCGCCCAGGATCCCGCCAATACCATCAGCTCCGTGAAACGGATGATGGGGCGCTCCCTCGCCGATATCCAACACCGCTATCCGCATCTGCCGTATCAGCTGCAGGCCAGTGAAAACGGCCTGCCGATGATCCAGACCGCCGGCGGCCTGCTGAACCCGATTCGCGTCTCCGCCGATATCCTGAAAGCGCTGGCCGCCCGGGCCACTGAAGCGCTGGCCGGCGAGCTCGACGGCGTGGTCATCACCGTCCCCGCTTACTTTGATGACGCCCAGCGTCAGGGGACCAAAGACGCGGCGCGCCTGGCGGGTCTGCACGTGCTGCGCCTGCTTAATGAACCGACCGCGGCGGCTATCGCCTATGGCCTTGATTCCGGCCAGGAAGGGGTGATTGCGGTCTACGATCTCGGCGGCGGCACCTTTGATATTTCTATTCTGCGCTTAAGCCGCGGGGTGTTTGAAGTGCTGGCCACCGGCGGCGACTCGGCCCTCGGCGGCGATGATTTCGATCATCTGCTGGCGGACTACCTGCGCGAGCAGGCGGGCTTCAGCGACCGTAGCGACAACCGCCTGCAGCGTGAGCTGCTGGATGCCGCCATCGCGGCGAAAATCGCCCTTAGCGATGCCGAGGTGGCGCACGTTGAGGTCGGCGGCTGGCAGGGCGATATCACTCGCAGCCAGTTTAACGATCTGATCGCCCCGCTGGTAAAACGCACGTTAATGGCCTGCCGCCGGGCGCTGAAAGACGCTGGCGTTGAGGCGCAAGAGGTGCTGGAAGTGGTGATGGTCGGCGGTTCCACCCGCGTGCCGCTGGTGCGCGAGCGCGTCGGCGACTTCTTCGGTCGCACCCCGCTGACCTCCATCGACCCTGACAAAGTCGTCGCCATTGGCGCGGCGATCCAGGCCGATATTCTGGTCGGCAACAAGCCGGACAGCGAACTGTTGCTGCTCGACGTTATCCCGCTGTCGTTAGGGCTGGAAACCATGGGCGGCCTGGTGGAGAAAGTGATCCCGCGTAATACCACCATTCCGGTGGCCCGCGCCCAGGAGTTCACCACCTTCAAAGATGGCCAAACGGCGATGTCCATTCATGTGATGCAGGGCGAGCGTGAGCTGGTGCAGGATTGCCGCTCCCTGGCGCGCTTTGCGCTGCGCGGTATCCCGGCGCTGCCGGCGGGCGGGGCGCATATTCGCGTCACCTTCCAGGTGGACGCCGATGGCCTGCTGAGCGTCACGGCGATGGAAAAGTCGACCGGCGTGGAAGCCTCTATTCAGGTGAAACCGTCTTACGGTCTGACCGATGGCGAAATCGCCACCATGATTAAAGATTCGATGAGCTACGCCGAACAGGATATTCAGGCGCGCATGCTGGCTGAACAGAAAGTGGAAGCCGCACGCGTCCTGGAGAGCCTGACAAGCGCGCTGGCCGCCGACGCCGCGCTGTTAAGCGCCGCGGAGCGTCAGGCTATCGATGCCGCTGCGGAGCAGGTACGCGCCGCCGCGGCAGGCGACGACGCCGACGCCATTAAAGAAGCGATTAAAAATATCGACACACAAACCCAGGAATTCGCCGCCCGCCGTATGGATCAGTCGGTCCGTATCGCGCTGAAAGGCCAATCCGTGGACGAGGTTTAAAATGCCAAAAATTGTATTTCTGCCCCACCAGGACCTGTGTCCGGATGGCATCGTTGTGGAAGCTGAGACCGGTGAAACTATTCTGGATGCGGCGCTGCGTAGCGGCATCGAGATTGAACACGCCTGCGAAAAATCCTGTGCCTGCACCACCTGCCACTGCATCGTGCGTGAAGGCTTTGACTCGCTGGCGGAAAGTACCGAAGATGAAGACGATATGCTGGATAAAGCCTGGGGACTGGAGCCTGACAGCCGCCTGAGCTGCCAGGCGCGCGTCACTGACGAAGATCTGGTCGTTGAGATCCCGCGTTACACCATCAACCACGCACGCGAGCACTAATATGGCACTGAAATGGACCGACAGTCGTGAAATCGGCGAAGCGCTGTATGACGCTTACCCTGACCTCGACCCAAAAACCGTTCGCTTTACCGACATGCATCAGTGGATTTGCGATCTGGAAGAATTTGATGATGACCCGAACGCATCCAATGAAAAAATTCTCGAGGCGATTCTGTTAGTCTGGTTAGACGAAGCCGAATAATTTTCGCATCATGATTTATGCGGCGGTATAAAGTCGGATGAATCATTGAGCGAGAGAACGTTACGGGCTGCCATACGGTGGCCCGTTTGCTAAGAAGGATAATGATAATGACCGAAGCCATGAAGATTACGCTTTCCACTCAGCCAGCCGATGCGCGCTGGGGAGAAAAGGCGTCTTACAGCATTAATCATGACGGCATCGCCCTGCATCTCAACGGCAAAGACGACCTGGGCTTGATTCAGCGCGCGGCGCGTAAAATTGACGGCATGGGGATCAAGCATGTCGCGTTAAGCGGCGAAGGCTGGAACACCGACCGCGCGTGGGCGTTCTGGGCGGGTTATAAAGGCCCGAAAGGCACTCGTAAAGTTGAATGGCCGACGCTGGACGATGCGCAGAAAAGCGAGCTGGATAACCGTCTGACCATTATTGACTGGGTGCGCGATACCATCAATGCGCCGGCGGAAGAGCTGGGCCCGGAACAGCTGGCGCAGCGCGCCGTCGACCTGCTGTGCAGCGTGGCGGGCGAGAAGATGAGCTATCGCATCACCAAAGGCGAAGATCTGCGTGAGCAGGGCTATCTCGGCCTGCACACCGTGGGCCGCGGCTCCGAGCGTCCGCCGGTTTTGCTGGCGCTGGACTATAACCCGACCGGCGATAAAGAAGCCCCGGTATACGCCTGTCTGGTAGGTAAAGGCATCACCTTTGATTCCGGCGGCTACAGCATCAAACAGAGCGCCTTTATGGATTCAATGAAATCCGATATGGGCGGCGCGGCGACTATCACCGGCGCCCTGGCCTTCGCTATTACCCGCGGGCTGAACAAGCGCGTGAAGCTCTATCTGTGCTGCGCCGACAACCTGATCAGCGGTAACGCTTTCAAACTGGGCGATATTATTCATTATCGCAACGGCAAAACCGTCGAAGTCATGAACACCGACGCCGAAGGTCGTCTGGTGCTGGCGGATGGCCTGATTGACGCTTCGGCGCAGAAGCCGGAGCTGATCATCGATGCCGCCACCCTGACCGGCGCGGCGAAAACCGCGCTCGGCAACGACTACCACGCGCTGTTCAGCTTTGACGATGCGCTGGCGAATCGCCTGCTGGCGAGCGCCCAGGCGGAAAATGAAGCGTTCTGGCGTCTGCCGCTGGCCGAATTCCACCGTCATCAGCTGCCGTCTAATTTCGCGGAACTGAACAATACCGGCAGCGCCGCCTATCCGGCCGGCGCCAGCACCGCGGCGGGCTTCCTGTCCCACTTCGTGGAAAACTACCACCAGGGCTGGCTGCATATCGACTGTTCGGCAACCTACCGCAAATCTGCCGTTGAGCAGTGGTCGGCGGGCGCGACGGGGCTTGGCGTACGTACTATCGCCAATCTGCTGACGGCTGAGTAATGGCCTTGCCGGGTGGCGCCACGCCTACCCGGCCTGGAAAATCCGCAGGCCCGTGCGGACGTAGCGCCGCCGGGCGATTTTTAAAGTAGCCAAACTATGTCCGAAACCAAAAACGAATTAGAAACCCTGCTGGAAAAAGCGGCTACCGAACCCGCTCATCGTCCGGCATTTTTCAGCGCGCTGCTTGAGGCCACCGTCTGGGTACCAGGCCGTGCAGCCGATGGCGAGCAGATTGTCGAAGATAGCGCGCTGGATCTGCAGCACTGGGAAAAAGATGACGGCACGTCGGTCATTCCGTTCTTCACTTCACTTGAGGCCCTGCAGCAGGCGGTGGAAGACGAACAGGCTTTCGTGATGATGCCGGCCCGCACGCTGATGGCGATGACTCTCGGCGAATCGCTGTTCCTCAACCCGAAGCTGCCGAACGGTAAAGCGTTCACCCCGCGCGAAATCAGCCATCTGCTCGGGGAAGAGGGCAGCCCGCTCAGCACCCAGACGGTGCTGGAAGGGGGCGAAGCGCTGCTGCTGTCTGAAGTCGCCGAGCCGCCGGCGCAGATGGTGGATTCGCTGATCACGCTGTTCAAAACGCTGAAAACCGTCAAGAGGGTGTTCCTGTGCTCGATCAAAGAGCACGCCGACGCGCCCGCTAATCTGCTGATCGGCATTGAAGCGGAAGGGGATATCGAGTCCATCATTCAGACCACCGGCAGCGTGGCCACCGATACCCTGCCCGGCGATGAGCCGATCGATATTTGCCAGGTGGTGGAAGGCGAGAAGGGCATCAGCCACTTTATGATTGCCCATATCACGCCGTTCTATGAAAAGCGCTGGGGCAGCTTCCTGCGCGATTTCAAACAAAACCGTATTATCTGACAGCGGGGGCGGCTGCCCCCGGTTTCAGTATGCTTACAGCTCGATGCAAAAGCGGGGTTGCAAAGGTTAATGCAGGGCGGCAACGATCCGCGGATAGGCTGACACCATGTTATAGAGCAGAAATCCCGTCACGCACAGCGTGACGACGCCGTTGAAGAGCGCCATATCCCCGCGCCAGGCCCGGCACCTTTCCTCTCCCAGCAGATAGCGTAGCGCTGCTACCAGCCCGGCGAGCAGCACCATCAGAAAACCCAGCAGCGCCTGATGACCATAGGTGATCAGCGGGACGTCTGCCAAAGTGACGTCGAGAAAGCGGGTATAAACGGAAACGGGCGCAGGAACCAGGCTTAACCATGTCCGGTTCCATTGCGGCCAAAAATAGAGGATTGCGCCGCCGACCAGCAGGCCAGCGATGCCTCCCAGCCAGGGAAGGCGCGGGGAATAAGCAGAATGTGGGTTGGAGACTAATGCCATTTTCACTCCTTGTGGTGCCATCAGGTTATAGATTAAACGCTCAATCCTGGCGCTGGCCCCGACGGCGCGCGTTAATCGCGCTATCGGTGGGAGATGGTGAATTAGTCAGGACAACCTTCGAGCCTGGCGTAAAGATCCTCATGAATATATTCCAGCTCCAGCAAGGCGCCATCGCGTGACTCGTTGAGGGCTTGTTGATGCTGCCATTCGTCGTGGCTCTCCTTTCCACCGGTAAAAATCCCCTGCAAATATTCAATCAGCGACGATTCTGCCAGCCAAAGCTCATTCTCTTTACCCTCGAAGCGGACGACAGGATATTCACCCTGTTCATCACGCTCGGTGACGTAGATAAATACCTGCTGATCCCCGGGATGGCAGAGGCGAATCAGGGCAGGAAGACGCGGATCGTCATTCCAGACGGGCATTAGCTCTTCAAAATCCAGCCCGATCATATCAAGGCCATTCATATAATAAGCCTCTTCATCCAGTGAGTCGGAAAGCAGGACGCCATGTTCATCAATGGCGTTCAGAACTGATTCCAGCACCCGTTGACCGTAGGGGCTTGTCAGCTGGCAATCGTAGGCCAGCAGCGCTTTCAGACTCTCCGGAAGCGCCACGGTTTCGCTATTTTGCGGATCACGGTATTTCCGGACGCGCAGGCGATCCACTTCGTCTACGGGCATCGGTTTCGGGGTGGGATTGCGGTTGTGCTTGTGTACGACATCCATGAGATCCGCTAATGAAAAAGCCATCATTCAATTTCCTTATATAGTGGGCGGCAGTAAAGCCAACACGGCAGGCGCAAGCCCTGCGGCAGCACAGAGTAGCTGGTTTAGCGACTGGCAGGAGAATGAGGCGGAGAAAATCAGAAATTATTTAGTGGCCGCGGGACGGGACGTCCGCGGCCATGCGGCGTTTACTGAGCGGCAGGAGCCGGTTCAATCGGCAGATCGCTGCGCGCTCCCCATTCGCTCCATGAGCCGTCGTACAGGCAGACGCCGTTCACGCCAAGCGTGGTGAGCGCCAGCACGACCACCGCCGCCGTCACGCCGGACCCACAGCTGGCGATAATGGGCCGATCAAAATCGACGCCCTGACGCAAAAAGATGTCGTTCAGCTCGTCGACGGTCTTCAGCTCGCCGTTAATCACCAGCTCCGTCCACGGGACGTTCAGCGCGCCGGGGATATGCCCGCGCCGCAGGCCGGGGCGCGGTTCGTCAGCCTGGCCGTTAAACCGGGCCGCCGGACGCGCATCGACAATCTGCGCTGATCCTTCATGGCTGACCAGCAGCACGTCGGTCAGGCGCTTAATTTGCTGAGGATCAAACCGCACGTCGAATTCTCCTTCGGCCACCTCCGGCACCCCTTGTTCCAGCGGCAGCTCGTCGCGACGCCAGCCCTCCAGCCCACCGGCCAGAATCGACACTTTCTCCACGCCAAAGGCGCGCAGCATCCACCAGGCGCGCGGGGCGGAAAACAGATTGCCTTCGTCATAGACGACCAGGTGCTTATCGCTGCAGACGCCCAGTTCGCGCATGGCCACGGCAAACGCCTCGGCGCGCGGCATCATATGCGGCAGCGGGCTGGTGTGATCGGACAGCGCCTCGATATCGAAAAACAGCGCGTTCGGCACGTGGCCGGCGCGGTACTCCGCGGCCATATCGCGCAGGGCCTCCTGCCCGGCGGGCGCCATGCGGGCGTCGATAATCTGGATCTCCGGGTCATCAATATGTTCCGCCAGCCAGTCGGCGGCGACAAAAAACGAGGTGGACATAGGTGCCTCCGTTTTACTATTCATGACTGAATTGTCGGCGTTTTATCGGGTGCTGACAAGTTAAGGACGCCAGAGTGGGGACGACGTCACGGCACTTTTCTGATTAATCGGCAGAAACCCGCGTCATCACTGTTGAGAAGCGCCGCCTTAACGCATAATAAAAAGTGATAATTTGCATCAGGCCCACCGGCCGAGGGGTTAGAAGGATGAAACCATTTCGTTTAGCGGCGCTGTCACTGGCGCTCCTTACCGCATTTTCATTAACCGGGTGTGATGACAGCGGTACACCGCAGGCTACGGCCCCGACGCCGGCCGCCGATAGCGGCCCTGGCGCGGCGGCAAAACCGGACAGCGCCCAGCTGGCGGCGCTGGCGGAAAAAAGCCAGGGCAAAGCGCTGACGCTGCTCGACGCCTCGGAGGTCCAGCTGGATGGCGCCGCGACCCTGGTGCTGACCTTTTCCGTACCGCTGCAGCCGGACCAGGATTTCTCCCGCAGCGTGCACCTGGTGGATAAGAAGAGCGGTAAGGTAGATGGCGCGTGGGAGCTGGCGCCGAACCTGAAAGAGCTGCGTCTGCGTCACCTTGAGCCAAAGCGCGAGCTGATTGTCTCGGTCGACCCGACGCTGACCGCCCTGAACAAGGCGACGCTCGATAAACCGTTCGAGAAGATCCTGACTACCCGCGATATCGCGCCAAGCGTCGGATTTGCCAGCCGCGGCTCGCTGCTGCCGGGCAACGTGATCGCCGGGCTGCCGGTGATGGCGCTGAACGTCGATAACGTCGACGTGAACTTCTTCCGCATTAAGCCGGAATCGCTCTCGGCCTTCGTCAGCCAGTGGGAATACCGCAATTCATTAAGCAACTGGGAATCCGACGAGCTGCTGAAGATGGCCGATCTGGTATACAGCGGCCGCTTTGACCTCAATCCGGCGCGCAATACCCGCGAAAAGCTGCTGCTGCCGCTGAGCGACATCAAGCCGCTCCAGCAGCCTGGCGTCTACGTGGCGGTCATGAACCCGGCGGGTCATTATAGCTACAGCAACGCGGCGACGCTGTTTACCCTTAGCGACATCGGCGTGTCGGCGCATCGCTACCACAACCGGCTGGACGTCTTTACCCAGAGCCTGGAAAACGGCGCCGCCCAGTCTGGTATCGATGTCCAGCTGCTCAACGCCAAAGGGCAGACCCTGGCGCAGGCGAAAAGCGATAGCCAGGGCCACGTCACCCTGCAAACCGATAAAGAAGCCGCGCTGCTGCTGGCGCGCAAAGAGGGACAGACCACGCTGCTCGACCTCAAACTGCCGGCGCTGGATCTGGCGGAGTTCTCCATTGCCGGCGCGCCAGGCTTCAGCAAACAGTTCTTTATGTTTGGCCCACGGGATCTCTATCGTCCGGGCGAAACGGTGATCCTCAATGCGCTGCTGCGCGATAGCGATGGCAAGCCGCTGGCGGAACAGCCGGTGAAGCTGGAGGTGGTCCAGCCGGACGGCCAGGTGATCCGCTCGGTGATGAGCAAACCGGTTAACGGCCTGTACCAGTTTACTTATCCGCTCGACAGCGGCGCGGCCACCGGCATGTGGCACATTCGCGCCAGCACCGGCGACAACCAGCCCCGCGAGTGGGATTTCCACGTCGAAGACTTTATGCCGGAACGCATGGCGCTGAAGCTGACGCCGCAGGCGGCGCCTGTCGCGCCGAATGCCGATGTCGCCTTTGATGTCAGCGGCGCTTATCTCTACGGCGCGCCGGCCAGCGGCAACACGCTGCAGGGCAAACTGTTCCTGCGCCCGCTTCGCGACGCCGTCGCCGCGCTGCCGGGCTTTGAGTTCGGCGATATCGCAGAAGAAAATCTCTCCCGCAGCCTTGATGAAGTCCAGCTGACGCTGGATGAAAAAGGTCATGGCGAAGTGACCACCTCCAGCCAGTGGCAGGATAGCCATTCGCCGCTGCAGGTGGTGTTGCAGGCGAGCCTGCTGGAGTCCGGTGGGCGTCCGGTCACCCGTACGGTTAAGCAGCCGATCTGGCCTGCCGAGGCGCTGCCGGGGATCCGCCCGCAATTTACCCTGAAGGACGTTTACGACTACCGCACCGACACCACGGTGAAGCAGCCGGTGGTGGATGAAAACAGCAACGCCGCGTTCGATATCGTCTATGCCGACGCCAAAGGCGAGAAAAAAGCCGTTTCCGGCCTGCAGGTACGGCTGATCCGCGAGCGCCGGGATTATTACTGGAACTGGTCCGATAGCGAAGGCTGGCAGTCGCAGTTCGATCAAAAAGATCTGCAGGAGGGCGAGGAGTCGCTGGATCTGCAGGCCGGCCAGATCGGTAAAGTGAGCTTTCCGGTAGAGTGGGGCTCCTATCGCCTGGAGGTGAAAGGACCGGACGATGTCGTCAGCAGCGTGCGCTTCTGGGCGGGCTACAGCTGGCAGGATAACAGCGAAGGCACCGGCGCAGCGCGCCCGGACCGGGTCACCATGAAGCTGGATAAACCGAGCTATAAGCCGGGCGACACCATCAGGCTGCACATCGCCGCCCCGGCGGCGGGTAAAGGCTACGCGATGGTGGAATCCAGCGAAGGGCCGCTGTGGTGGCAGGAGATTGACGTACCCGCCGAGGGGATGGACCTGTCGATCCCGGTGGATAACGCCTGGAATCGCCACGACCTCTACCTCAGCACGCTGGTGGTTCGCCCCGGCGATAAATCCCGCTCGGCGACGCCGAAACGCGCGGTGGGCCTGCTGCATCTGCCGCTGGGCGATGAAAACCGTCGCCTGACGCTGGCGCTGGAGGCCCCGGATAAAATGCGCCCCAACCAGCCGCTGACGGTGAAAGTGAAAGCCAGCGTCAAAGAGGGAGAGGCGCCGAAGCAGGTTAACGTTCTGCTCTCGGCTGTCGATAGCGGGGTGCTGAATATTACCGATTACGCCACCCCGGATCCGTGGAACGCCTTCTTCGGCCAGAAACGTTATGGGGCGGATATTTATGATATTTACGGCCAGGTGATTGAAGGGCAGGGGCGTGTGGCCAGTCTGCGCTTCGGCGGCGATGGCGACGAGTTAAAACGTGGCGGTAAACCGCCGGTTAACCATGTGACCATCATCGCCCAGCAGGCGCAGCCGGTGGTGCTGAACGATCAGGGCGAAGGGACGGTGACGCTGCCGATCGGTGATTTTAACGGCGAGCTGCGGGTGATGGCTCAGGCCTGGACGGCGGATGACTTCGGCAGCAGCGAAGATAAAGTGGTGGTGGCCGCCCCGGTCATCGCCGAGCTGAATACCCCGCGCTTCCTCGCCAGCGGCGACACCACCCGTCTGGCGCTGGATCTCAGTAACCTGACCGATAAACCGCAAACTCTGCAGGTACACCTTGCCGCCAGCGGACTGGTGACCTTGACCGAGGGTCAACTGCCGTCGGTGCAGCTGGCGCCGGGGGCGCGCAGCACGCTGTTTGTGCCGGTGAGCGCGCTGCCGGGCTTTGGCGATGGCCAGGTGAGCGCCACTATCAGCGGCCTGAGCCTGCCGGGGGAAACCTTCGCCCCGCTGCAGAAGCAGTGGAAAATCGGCGTTCGTCCGGCGTTCCCGGCGCAGACCGTCAACAGCGGCGCCGTGCTGCAGCCCGGCGAAAGCTGGCAGGCGCCAGCGGCGCAATCGGCAGGTTTCGCCCCGCAGACGCTGCAGGGCCAGCTGCTGCTCAGCGGCAAGCCGCCGCTGAATCTCGCGCGCTATATCCGCGACCTGAAAGCCTATCCTTACGGCTGCCTTGAGCAGACCGCCAGCGGCCTGTTCCCGTCCCTGTATACCAGCGCGGCGCAGCTAAAAGCGCTGGGCATCAGCGGGGACAGCGACGAAAAACGTCGCGCGGCAATCGATGTCGGGATCTCGCGCCTGCTGCAGATGCAACTGGAAAACGGCGGCTTTGCGCTATGGGATAAAGAGGGGCCGGAAGAGTACTGGCTGACCGCTTACGCCATGGATTTCCTTGTTCGCGCGGGCGAGCAGGGCTATAGCGTACCGGTCAACGCCATTAATAAAGGTAACGAACGCCTGCTGCGCTATCTTCAGGAGCCGGGGCTGATGACCGTGCGCTACAGCGACGACGCCCAGGCCAGCCGCTTTGCCGCTCAGGCCTATGCCGCGCTGGTGCTGGCGCGTCAGCAAAAAGCCCCGCTCGGCGCATTGCGTGAAATCTGGAGCCGTCACGACCAGGCGCGATCCGGCCTGCCGCTGCTGCAGCTCGGCATTGCGCTGAAAACCATGGGCGATGCGCCGCGCGGCGATGAGGCCATGAAGCTGGCGGTTGCCACGCCGCGCCATGATGAGAATCGCTGGCTGGGCGATTACGGCAGCTCGCTTCGCGATGACGCGCTGAAGCTGGCGCTGCTGGAAGAGAACAAGCTGCTGCCGGAGGCGCAAAACACGCTGTTGAGCACGCTGTCGGAAGAGGCCTACGGCCAGCGCTGGCTGTCGACCCAGGAAACCAACGCTCTGTTCCTTGCCGGGCGCACGCTGGCCGACCTGCCGGGCGACTGGCAGGCGCAAACCTCGCTGCAGGCTGAGCCGCTGGCCGGCGATAAAGCGCAAACCCGTAACCTCGACGGCGATCGGCTGGCGACGTTGCAGGTGAGCAACACCGGCAGTCAACCGCTGTGGCTGCGTCTGGACAGCAGCGGCTATCCGCAAAGCGCGCCGCAGCCGGGCGGCAACGTCCTGGGAATTGAACGCGCCGTTTTCGATACCCAGGGGCGGCAGAAGTCGCTGTCGTCGCTGCGCAGCGGCGAACTGGTGCTGGTCAAGCTGGAGGTGACCGCCAGACGCAACGTGCCTGACGCGCTGGTGGTTGACCTGCTGCCGGCGGGACTCGAGCTGGAAAACCAGAATCTGGCCAACAGCAGCGCCAGCCTGCAGGAGAATGGCGAAGCGGTGCAAAACCTTCTTAACCAGATGCAGCAGGCCGATATTCAGCATATCGAGTTCCGCGACGACCGCTTCGTCGCCGCTGTCGCGGTCAATGAAGGTCAGCCGGTGACGCTGGTCTACCTGGCGCGGGCGGTCACGCCGGGCACCTACCAGGTCCCGCAGCCGCAGGTGGAATCGATGTATGTGCCGCAGTGGCGGGCGACCGGGACCGCCAGCGGTCCGCTCACCGTGACGCCGTAAATGCGCGTAGTGCATCGGGTAAAACGCCGCTGGCGCTGGCTGGCTGCGTTTATTTTTCTGCTGTGGCTGGCGGTTCTGATCGCCGATCGCCTGTGGCCGCTGCCGCTGCATGACGTCACGCCTGCCCGGGTGGTCGTGGCGGAGGACGGGACCCCCCTGTGGCGGTTTGCCGACGCGCAGGGCGTCTGGCGTTATCCGGTGACTCTCGCCGACGTGTCGCCGCGCTATCTGCAGGCGCTTATTCAGTATGAGGACCGCTGGTTCTGGCGCCATCCGGGGGTCAATCCCTTCGCTGTAGTGCGCGCCGCCTGGCAGGATCTCACCTCCGGGCGGGTCATTTCCGGCGGAAGTACCCTCACCATGCAGGTGGCGCGCCTGCTCGATCCCCACCCCCGCACTTTCGGCGGCAAGCTGCGCCAGCTGTGGCGGGCGCTGCAGCTGGAGTGGCATCTGTCAAAGAGCGAAATCCTGACCCTGTATCTGAACCGTGCGCCCTTTGGCGGCACCCTGCAGGGGATCGGCGCGGCCAGTTGGGCTTATCTCGGCAAGCCGCCCGCGCAGCTCAGCTACGGCGAGGCGGCGCTGCTGGCGGTGCTGCCCCAGGCGCCCAGCCGTTTACGTCCGGACCGCTGGCCGCAGCGGGCCCAGGCGGCGCGGGATAAAGTCCTTGCGCGCATGATCAGCCAGGGCGTCTGGCCGAGACTGGCGGTAAAGGAGGCGATGGAGGAGCCGGTGTGGCTGTTTCCGCGGCAGATGCCGCAGCTGGCGCCGCTCTTCGCCCGCCGGGCGCTGGCGACCAGTCGTGAGGAGAAAGTGGTGACGACCCTCGATGCCGGACTGCAGCGGCAGCTCGAGGATCTGGCGCTGAACTGGAAGTCGCGCCTGCCGCCGCGCAGTTCGCTGGCGATGGTTGTCGTCGACCACACGGATATGAAAGTCCGCGGCTGGGTGGGGTCGGCGGATATTACGGACGACAGTCGCTTTGGCCACATTGATATGGCGTCGGCGGTCCGTTCGCCTGGGTCGGTGCTGAAACCCTTTATTTATGCGCTGGCGATGGATGAAGGGCTGATCCATCCAGCGTCGTTATTGCAGGATGTGCCGCGGCGCTTTAGCGATTATCGCCCCGGTAACTTTGACAGCGGCTTTCACGGCCCGGTGAGCGCCAGCGACGCGCTGGTGCGCTCCCTGAATCTGCCGGCGGTCCAGGTGCTCGAAGCCTACGGGCCCAAACGTTTCGCGGCGAATTTGCGCAATGCCGGGTTGCCCCTGATGCTGCCCGCCGGCGCCGAGCCGAATCTGTCGTTGATCCTCGGCGGCGCCGGGGCGAGGCTGGAAGATATCGTCGCGGCGTACAGCGCCTTTGCCCGCCACGGGAAGGCGGCGCGGCTGCGCATGACGCCCGGAGACCCGCTGGTGGAAAGGGCGCTGATATCCCCGGGGGCGGCGTGGATCGTCCGGCGCATCCTGGCCGGCGAAGCGCAGCCGGTTCCCGATGCCTCACTCCCGCAAGTGGTGCCGCTGGCCTGGAAGACCGGCACCAGCTACGGGTATCGCGATGCGTGGGCGGTGGGCCTCAATGCGCGTTATCTGATTGGCATCTGGACCGGGCGTCCGGACGGTACGCCGGTGGTGGGGCAGTTTGGCTTCGCCAGCGCGGTGCCGTTGCTCAATCAGGTCAATAATCTGCTGCTCGCCCGCCCGGCGATGAGCCGCGGCGGCCTGCCGATCGATCCGCGACCGGCAACGGTTAGCCGCGGGACGCTCTGCTGGCCCGGCGGCCAGGCGCTGCCGGCGGGCGACAGCAACTGCCGTCGTCGCCTGGCCAGCTGGCTGCTGGAAGATAGCCAGCCGCCGACCCTGTTGTTGCCGGGGCAGGAGGGCGTGCGCGGGATCCGCTTCCCGGTGTGGCGCAATGAACACGGCGAACGGGTGGCGGCGGATTGTCCCGGGGCGCGCGAAAGTGTGGTGGAGGTCTGGCCGCTGCCGCTGGATCCCTGGCTACCGCCGGGGGAACGTCGCTCCGCGCGTCTGGGGCCGGCATCGAAGGCATGCCCGCCGTTGCAAACTCAGGATGCCGCGCCGCTGGTGCTCTCCGGGGTCCGCGAGGGGGCGGTGATTAAACGTCTGCCGGGGGAGGCGCGGGTGATGTTGCCCCTGCAAACCAGCGGTGGTGAAGGGCGGCGCTGGTGGTTTATCAACGGCCAGCCGATAGATGCCGCCGGCGCGAGAACCACGCTAACTCTGGATAAGCCCGGCGAGTGGCAGCTGGTGGTGATGGATGAGGCAGGACAAACGGCGGCCGCGCGTTTTACCCTGCAATAACCAGGGTAAATTTGTTGTTGGCGGTTTGTGTTTTCAATACTCATCTTATTTTAACAAAATGTTACCTTCAGCCGTAGGCAGGGGCGGGGATGCTCATTATAATGCGCGCCAGGCCATACGATCGTATGCGCAACAACAGAACATTTAATTAGAGGTAATCATGGCTATTGAACGTACTTTTTCCATCATCAAACCAAACGCGGTGGCAAAAAACGTTATTGGCAGCATCTTTTCCCGCTTTGAAGCTGCAGGGTTCAAAATCGTCGGCACCAAAATGCTGCACCTGACCGTAGAGCAGGCTCGTGGTTTCTATGCTGAGCACGAAGGTCGCCCGTTCTTCGACGGTCTGGTTGAGTTCATGACCTCCGGCCCGATCGTGGTTTCCGTCCTGGAAGGCGAAAACGCCGTTCAGCGTCACCGTGACCTGCTGGGCGCCACCAACCCGGCAAACGCCCTGGCGGGTACCCTGCGCGCTGACTACGCTGACAGCTTCACCGAGAACGGCACCCACGGTTCCGACTCTGTAGAATCCGCTGCACGCGAAATCGCGTTCTTCTTTGCTGAAGGCGAGGTTTGCCCGCGCACTCGCTAATCTCCTGCGTCTTTCACGCCACAGCATTGTTGGCTTCCTTCGCGCACCCCGGTCACATAGTTATCTATGCTCCCGGGGATTAGCGAACTCGCCGCCTCGCTGTGGCCTGAAATACTTTGGAGATACGAACCTCGTCTTTTCGACCGTCGCGGCGTTGGCTACGCGCGTTCACCCCGGTCACATAGTTATCTATGCTCCCGGGGATTAATGAGAGGCTCCTGCCTCTCACCGGAGGCCAGCCTACGGCTGGTCAAATTCGTTCCCGACGAATTTGTCACTTGCTTGCCGCCTTGCGACAATCGAAAAGCCATAGAGGATTATGTACGCAGTAACAGATTTTTTATCATTGCTTTGTGCAAACGTGGCAATGATCCGCCAGAATTTGTAGAATATAGCGCCCCTGGACGAGCTGTCGCTCTCCGGGGCGTTTCTTTTTCAACCCACCTGGGGCCATAACGTGTAATAACGAGGCCGGAAAACATTATGTCTGAACAAATTGTCACGCCTGATACCGCCGCTCTGACGGTGCCGAACAAAGATGCCAAAATCAACCTGCTGGATTTAAACCGTCAGCAGATGCGCGAGTTTTTCAAAAACATGGGCGAGAAGCCTTTCCGCGCCGATCAGGTGATGAAATGGATGTATCACTACTGCTGCGACGACTTTGATGAGATGACTGACATCAACAAAGTCCTGCGCAGTAAACTGAAAGAAGTGGCGGAGATCCGCGCCCCGGAAGTGGTTGAAGAGCAACGCTCAACCGACGGGACCATTAAATGGGCGATTGCCGTTGGCGATCAGCGCGTCGAGACCGTCTATATCCCGGAAGAAGACCGCGCCACCCTGTGCGTCTCCTCCCAGGTAGGCTGCGCGCTGGAGTGTAAATTCTGCTCCACCGCCCAGCAGGGCTTTAACCGCAACCTGCGGGTTTCCGAAATTATCGGCCAGGTCTGGCGCGCGGCGAAAATCGTCGGCGCGGTGAAGACCACCGGCGTACGTCCGATCACCAACGTGGTGATGATGGGCATGGGCGAGCCGCTGCTGAACCTCAACAATGTCGTTCCGGCAATGGAAATCATGCTCGACGATTTCGGCTTTGGCCTCTCCAAACGTCGCGTCACCCTGTCGACTTCCGGCGTGGTGCCGGCGCTGGATAAACTCGGCGATATGATCGACGTCGCGCTGGCCATCTCCCTGCACGCGCCGAACGACACCATTCGTGACGAAATCGTCCCGATCAACAAAAAGTACAACATCGAGACCTTCCTCAACTCGGTGCGCGGCTATATTTCGAAGTCCAACGCCAACCAGGGCCGGGTGACCATCGAGTACGTGATGCTGGATCATGTCAACGACGGCACCGAGCACGCCCACGAACTGGCGGCGCTGCTGAAAGATACGCCGTGCAAGATCAACCTGATCCCATGGAACCCGTTCCCGGGCGCGCCGTATGGCCGCAGCTCCAACAGCCGCATCGACCGTTTCTCCAAAGTTCTGATGGAGTACGGCTTTACGACCATCGTGCGTAAAACGCGCGGCGACGATATCGATGCCGCCTGCGGTCAGCTGGCGGGCGACGTCATCGACCGTACCAAGCGCACGCTGCGTAAGCGGATGCAGGGCGAAGCGATTGACGTAAAAGCGGTCTGACAAATGATGGCCCGTGCAGCGCAGGCGGCACGGGTCATATTTATGACCAATAGCCAGGCGAAATACGCTGATTCGGTTAATAATTACGGTGCGTTTTTGTCGACTTTGAGGCAGTATGTAGCGGCACAACAACCGCTTAGCATTCAATTTTGATTCGTCTCTGTGATCGCGCGGCTGACAGTCCTATACTGTGAGGCTGACGTACCACAGATGTCTCGCGGCGCCGGCTTTTTCCCGCGCTGAACTTTAAATTTCACGTACCAGTAGTTGTAGCGAATGAATACTGAAGCCACTCAAGATCATCAAGAAGCAAACACCACGGGCGCGCGTCTGCGTCACGCCCGCGAACAACTCGGACTTAGCCAGCAAGCGGTGGCAGAACGCTTATGCCTGAAGGTGTCCACGGTTCGTGATATTGAAGACGATAAGGCGCCTGCCGACCTCGCTTCCACCTTCCTGCGCGGGTACATCCGCTCCTATGCTCGCCTCGTACATATCCCGGAAGACGAGCTGCTGCCGATGATGGCCAAGCAAGCGCCCATCCGCGCGGCGAAAGTCGCGCCAATGCAGAGCTTCTCTTTAGGTAAACGTCGCAAAAAACGCGACGGCTGGCTGATGAGCTTCACCTGGCTGGTGCTGTTTGTGGTTATCGGCCTGAGCGGCGCCTGGTGGTGGCAAGACCATAAGGCGCAGCAGGAAGAGATCTCCACCATGGCCGATCAGTCTTCCGCTGAGCTGAACAGCGGCGACACCAGCAGCCAGAGCGTGCCGCTGGATACCAGCGCCCCGGCAGCCCCGACCGCCGATAGCGCTGCGAACAGCGCGCCAACCGATACCGCCAGCGCCCCGACCACCAGCGCCCCGACCACCAGCGCCCCGGCCCAGACGCCGGCGGACAATAACGCCGTTGTCGCGCCTTCCCAGGCCAATGTCGATACCGCAGGCGCGGCGCCGGCTACCCCGGCCTCGCCATTGCCGACCGATCAGGCGAACGTGACGAACCCGGCGGCGGCGGCGCAGGATCTGGTGATGAACTTTTCCGCCGATTGCTGGCTGGAAGTGAGCGATGCCACCGGCAAAAAACTGTTCAGCGGCCTGCAGCGTAAAGGCGGCAACCTGAACCTGAGCGGTCAGGCGCCGTATAAGCTGAAAATTGGCGCCCCGGCTGCGGTAGAGATCCAGTATCTGGGCAAGCCTGTCGATTTAAGTCGTTTTATCAGAACTAACCAGGTTGCGCGTCTGACCCTTAATGCCGAATCATCACCGGCGCAGTAACAGACGGGTAACGCGGGAGATTTTTCATGCATAACCAGGCTCCGATTCAACGTAGAAAATCTAAACGTATTTACGTTGGTAATGTGCCAATTGGCGATGGGGCTCCCATCGCCGTTCAGTCAATGACTAATACGCGCACCACTGATGTGGCGGCAACCGTAAATCAAATCAAAGCGTTAGAGCGCGTGGGCGCGGATATTGTCCGCGTCTCTGTTCCGACGATGGACGCCGCCGAGGCGTTCAAACTGATCAAACAGCAGGTCAACGTCCCGCTGGTCGCCGATATCCACTTTGACTACCGTATAGCGCTGAAAGTCGCGGAATACGGCGTCGACTGCCTGCGTATCAACCCGGGCAACATCGGCAACGAAGAGCGCATCCGCATGGTCGTAGATTGCGCGCGCGATAAAAATATCCCGATCCGCATCGGCGTTAACGCCGGCTCGCTGGAAAAAGATCTGCAGGAAAAATATGGCGAGCCGACGCCGCAGGCGCTGCTCGAATCCGCCATGCGCCACGTCGATCATCTCGATCGCCTCAATTTCGATCAGTTTAAAGTCAGCGTTAAAGCCTCCGACGTCTTCCTGGCGGTAGAGTCTTATCGCCTGCTGGCGAAACAGATCGATCAACCGCTGCACCTCGGGATCACCGAAGCGGGCGGCGCGCGCAGCGGCGCGGTGAAATCGGCGATCGGTCTTGGGCTGCTGTTGTCCGAAGGGATCGGCGATACGCTGCGCGTCTCGCTGGCGGCGGATCCGGTGGAGGAGATCAAGGTCGGCTTCGATATCCTCAAATCGCTGCGTATTCGTTCCCGCGGTATTAATTTCATCGCCTGCCCGACCTGTTCGCGTCAGGAGTTTGACGTTATCGGGACGGTGAACGCCCTGGAGCAACGTCTGGAAGATATCATCACTCCGATGGATGTTTCGATCATCGGCTGCGTGGTGAACGGCCCGGGCGAAGCGCTGGTTTCCACCCTCGGCGTGACCGGCGGCAACAAGAAAAGCGGCCTGTATGAAGACGGCGTGCGTAAAGATCGCCTGGACAACAACGACATGATCGACCAGCTGGAAGCGCGGATCCGCGCCAAAGCCTCGATGCTCGATGAAGCCCGTCGGATTGACGTTCAACAGCTTGAAGCAAAATAACGTGTTGGGAAGCGATACGCTTCCCGTGTATGATTGAACCTGCGGGCGCGAGGCGCCGGGGTTCATTTTTGTATATATAAAGAGAATAAACGTGGCAAAGAACATTCAAGCCATCCGTGGCATGAACGATTATCTGCCGGGCGAAACCGCTCTCTGGCAGCGCATTGAAGGCTCACTGAAGCAGGTGCTCGGTAGCTACGGTTACAGCGAAATCCGTTTGCCGATTGTAGAGCAGACCCCGTTATTCAAACGCGCGATCGGCGAAGTGACCGACGTGGTTGAAAAAGAGATGTACACCTTTGAGGACCGCAACGGCGACAGCCTGACGCTGCGTCCGGAAGGGACGGCGGGCTGCGTACGAGCCGGCATCGAACATGGTCTGCTGTACAATCAAGAACAGCGCCTGTGGTACGTCGGGCCGATGTTCCGCCACGAGCGTCCGCAGAAAGGCCGTTACCGCCAGTTCCATCAGATCGGCGCCGAAGTTTTCGGCCTGCAGGGGCCGGACATCGATGCGGAGCTGATCATGCTGACCGCGCGCTGGTGGCGTGAGCTGGGCATCTCCGATCATGTCAGCCTTGAGCTGAACTCCATCGGTTCTCTTGAAGCCCGCGCCAACTACCGCGACGCACTGGTGGCTTATCTCGAGCAGTTTACCGATAAGCTTGATGAAGACAGCAAACGCCGGATGTATACCAATCCGCTGCGGGTGCTGGACTCCAAAAACCCGGACGTGCAGGCGCTGCTGAACGACGCGCCGGCGCTCGGCGATTATCTCGACGAAGAGTCGAAAGCCCACTTTGCCGGCCTGTGCGCGTTGCTTGACGATGCCGGGATCCGCTATACCGTCAACCAGCGCCTGGTGCGCGGCCTCGACTACTATAACCGCACCGTGTTTGAGTGGGTGACCACCAGTCTCGGTTCTCAGGGCACCGTCTGCGCCGGCGGCCGTTACGACGGCCTGGTTGAGCAGCTTGGCGGTCGTGCCACCCCGGGCGTGGGCTTCGCCATGGGTCTGGAACGTCTTGTTTTACTGGTCCAGGCAGTGAATCCGGAATTTAAAGCCGATCCTGTTGTCGATATATACCTGGTAGCCTCCGGGACCGATACTCAGTCCGCCGCCATGCGTCTGGCTGAGCAGGTTCGCGATGCGCTGCCCGGCGTGAAACTGATGACCAACCACGGCGGCGGCAACTTTAAGAAGCAGTTCGCCCGTGCCGATAAATGGGGCGCACGTATCGCCCTGGTGGTGGGTGAGTCAGAGATCGCTGACGGAAACGTGGTAGTGAAGGATTTACGCTCAGGTGAGCAAACTACCGTAACGCAGGAGAGCGTTGCCGCGCATTTGCGCACACTTCTGGGTTAATCTCCCGGGAATTATTAGTCAGGAGAAGGACTGCGTGGAAACTTTTAACAACGAGAACGATCAGGTCGATGCGCTGAAGCGCTTCTTTGCCGAAAACGGCAAAGCGCTGGCGGTCGGGGTGATTTTAGGGATTGGCGCGCTGGTTGGCTGGCGTTACTGGACCTCCCATCAGCAGGATACCGCCAGAGACGCGTCGCTGGCTTACGAAAAGGCGACTTCCGCGCTGAAATCAAATACGCCAGACGTGCTGTCAGGGGCGGAGAAGTTCGCGGCTGACAATAAAAATACCTACGGCGCCTTCGCCTCTCTCGAGCTGGCACAGCATTTTGTTGAACAGAACGATCTGCCGAACGCCGAAAAGCAGCTTCAGCAGGGGCTGGCGGCCGCGTCTGATGATAACCTGAAATCGGTTATCAGTATGCGTCTTGCCCGCGTTCAGCTGCAGATGAAGCAGGCTGATGCGGCGCTGAAAACCCTCGACAGCATTAAAGGCGAAGGTTGGACCGCGATTGTGGCTGATTTGCGCGGCGAAATTCTGTTGAGCAAAGGCGATAAGCAAGGGGCCCGTGCGGCGTGGGAAGCTGGCGTGAAAAGCGATGCTTCTCCTGCGCTCAGCGAAATGATGCGTATGAAAATGAATAATTTGTCCATCTGAGAGGGACTCGATGCAATTGCGTAAATTACTTTTGCCAGGGCTGCTTTCCGTTACCTTGCTGAGCGGGTGTTCGCTGTTTAATAGCGAAGAAGATGTGGTGAAAATGTCACCGCTGCCGACGGTAGAAAACCAGTTTACGCCGTCCACGTCCTGGAGCACCTCGGTTGGCGATGGTATCGGCGAATTTTACTCTAACCTTCATCCGGCCTTCGCCGACGGCGTGGTTTATGCCGCTGACCGTAAAGGCACCGTCAAAGCGCTGAGCGCTGACGACGGCAAAGAGGTGTGGTCGGTGAATCTGGCGGAGAAAGATGGCTGGTTCTCGCGTACCCCGGCGCTGCTTTCCGGCGGTGTGACCGTCTCGGGCGGCCATGTTTATATCGGCAGTGAGAAAGCGCAGCTGTATGCGCTGAATACCAGCGATGGTACCGTTGCCTGGCAAACCCGCGTCGCCGGCGAAGCGCTGTCGCGCCCGGTGGTGAGCGATGGCATGGTGCTGGTCCACACCAGTAACGGCCAGCTGCAGGCGCTGAATGAGACCGATGGCGCCGTGAAGTGGACGGTTAACCTGGATATGCCTGCGCTCTCCCTGCGCGGCGAATCCGCTCCGGCCACCGCCTACGGCGCGGCGATCGTGGGCGGCGACAATGGCCGCGTCAGCGCGGTATTGATGCAGCAGGGGCAGATGATTTGGCAGCAGCGTATTTCCACGGCCACCGGGCCGACGGAAATCGACCGTCTGAGCGACGTCGACACCACGCCGATTATCGTCAACGGCGTTGTCTATGCGCTGGCTTACAACGGTAACCTGACCGCGCTGGATCTGCGCAGCGGCCAGATTATGTGGAAGCGCGAGCTGGGTTCGGTGAATGATTTCATCGTCGATGGCAACCGTATCTATCTGGTTGACCAGAATGACCGCCTGCTGGCGCTGACTACCGATGGCGGCGTGACCCTGTGGACACAAAGCGATCTGCTGCACCGTTTGCTGACCGCGCCGGTGTTGTATAATGGCAATCTGGTGGTCGGCGATAGCGAAGGCTATATGCACTGGGTGAACCCGGAAGATGGCCATTTTGTGGCGCAGCAGAAAGTGGACAGCTCCGGTTTCCTGACCGACCCGGTTGTGGCCGATGGTCGACTGCTGATCCAGGCGAAAGACGGTACGCTGTACGCGATTACGCGTTAATTACCGCTGTCGTGAGTGATTAAGAAACGGCCCCTGGCAGACAGGGGCCGTTTTGACTTTTTTAAAAACGTCGTTATGACGATGTTGCTTAGTGATTGTATGAGGCATTTAACATGATACCTGTGGTCGCGCTTGTCGGGCGCCCTAACGTTGGAAAATCCACGCTCTTTAACCGCCTGACGCGCACTCGTGATGCGCTGGTTGCGGATTTCCCGGGGCTGACTCGTGACCGTAAGTACGGTCGGGCCGAAGTCGAAGGCCGCGAATTCATCTGTATCGATACCGGTGGTATTGATGGTACGGAAGAGGGCGTGGAAACCCGGATGGCGGAGCAGTCGCTGCTGGCAATCGAAGAGGCCGATGTGGTGCTGTTTATGGTCGATGCGCGCGCGGGCCTGATGCCGGCGGACATCGCGATCGCTAAACATCTGCGCTCTCGTGAAAAGCCCACCTTCCTGGTGGCTAACAAAACCGACGGCATCGACGTCGACCAGGCGATGGCGGACTTCTGGTCGCTCGGCCTGGGCGATATCTATCCTATTGCCGCTTCGCACGGCCGCGGCGTGACCAGCCTGCTTGAGCAGGCCCTGCTGCCATGGGTCGATGAGGTTAATCCTCAGGAAGAAGTGGATGAAGACGCCGAATACTGGGCAAAATTCGAAGCTGAGCAGAACGGTGAAGCGGAAGAAGAGCCGGAAGACGATTTCAATCCGCAGGATCTGCCGATCAAGCTGGCGATTGTCGGACGTCCTAACGTCGGTAAATCGACGCTCACCAACCGCATCCTCGGCGAAGATCGCGTGGTGGTCTACGATATGCCGGGCACCACCCGCGACAGCATTTACATCCCGATGCAGCGTGACGAGCGCGAATACGTGCTCATCGATACCGCCGGGGTGCGCAAGCGCGGTAAAATTACTGACGTGGTGGAGAAATTCTCGGTCATCAAGACGCTGCAGGCGATTGAAGACGCCAACGTCGTGCTGCTGGTGATTGATGCCCGCGAAGGCATCTCCGATCAGGATCTGTCGCTGCTGGGCTTTATCCTCAACAGCGGCCGCTCCCTGGTGATCGTCGTCAACAAATGGGACGGCCTGAGCCAGGAAGTGAAGGAGCAGGTGAAAGAGACCCTCGACTATCGTCTGGGCTTTATCGACTTTGCCCGGGTGCACTTCATCTCCGCCCTGCACGGCAGCGGTGTCGGCAACCTGTTTGAATCGGTACGTGAAGCCTACGATAGCGCAACCCGCCGCGTAAGCACCGCGATGCTCACCCGAATCATGAACATGGCGGCGGAAGATCATCAGCCACCGCTGGTTCGCGGCCGTCGCGTGAAGCTGAAATATGCCCACGCCGGGGGCTACAACCCGCCTATCGTGGTGATCCACGGTAACCAGGTGAAGGATCTGCCGGATTCCTACAAGCGCTATCTGATGAACTATTTCCGTAAATCCCTGGACGTGATGGGTACACCAATCCGTATCCAGTTCAAGGAAGGGGAAAACCCGTTCGCCAACAAGCGCAACACCCTGACGCCGAACCAGATGCGGAAACGTAAGCGCCTGATCAAGCACATCAAGAAAAGCAAATAATCATTAAACCCGCTTCGGCGGGTTTTTTTGTGGCCGCCATGCCGGTAAATGTCAAAACCATCCGCCATAATCCCGCGATACTTCGCCGGGAATAGATCGGCTCAGGGGTGGACTAAACATGCAAATTGGATTTATCGGCCTCGGCGCGGTGGTGGAAACCGCCTATTTACCCGCGCTGCGTCGCCTCGGATACCGTATTGACAGCTGCCAGGGCTATGACCTGGACAGCAGCAGAGCGCTGCCGGGGATCCAGCGCTGCAGTTCGCTGTCGGCGTTGCTGGCCAAACCCCTGGATACGCTCTTCATCACCACGTCGTCCCTCCAGCACCTGCCCGTGCTGGAGAGGGCGTTAGCCAGCGCCATTCCCCGCATCGTGGTGGAGAAACCGATAGTGGCCAACCTTGAGCAGGCCGCGCGGCTGCGGGCGCTGCTGGCGCCGGCGGGGGAGGCCGGTCGGGTGCTGGCCCTCGACCACTGGATGGCGCGTGGGTTAGCCCTGAACGCTCTTGCTCCGCCGTGGCAGGCGGAAGAGGAGGGCAGCGGCCTGCCGCCGCCGCACCTTTCAGCGCAGGATATCGCCTGGATAGCAGGCTATTTGCAGGAGCCAAGCGGCTTTAACGCTGCCGGAGAACCGGTCGCGCTTAACTTCGCCACCGGCGAGCTGGATACCCGGCGGCTGCGTCATCCTGACGGCGTGATCCTCGATATCGGTACCCATGTCCTGGCGATGCTGCGGGAAACGCTGCTCGGCTGCGGAGGCGATGTGACGCTGGACCTCGCCGTTCGGGCGGCGAAAGACCGTCTCGGCCGAGATATTGCTCATGGGGATACGATCACTGCCGAGGGAGAGGCGCATCTGCAGGGACGCCTGGGCGATATCCCGCTGAATATCTGGCTTAACAAATATGCCGGTCCCGCGGGCGGGCAAAAGGGAATGCGGATAGGGCTGCGGGACGGGCGACTGCTTGCCCTCGATCGCGCCCCTGATGGCGAGGTGGCGACGCTACAGGACGGCGAGCGGATCCAGCGCTGGACCCGACCCGGAGCGATCTATGCGCACTGTCTCGATGAGCAGATCCTTGGCGCGGAGAATGTGTTTACCCGGGCGCCCGAAAGCGTGGCCGGGCTGACGAGGCGTCGGCTTGAGGAAGTGGAATGGCTGCTCAGGTTGCAGCAGCAATTACGCGGCCCTCATTAAACCCGGAACATGATAAAATAGGTGCAGATAAACGTTGAAAGGAATGGTTATGGAACTTGATTGCCCTCTGTGCCACGCGCCGTTAGATGTCAAAGGCAGCAGCGCGCATTGCGCTCAGTGCGAAAGGGTATTTGCCCTTGAGGCGCGCTGCCCGGAATGCCACCAGCCGCTGGAGGTGCTGAAGGCGTGCGGCGCGGTGGATTACTTTTGCCAGCACGGGCACGGCCTGATCTCGAAAAAACGGGTGGAGTTTATTCCGCTGGTTTAGGCGGCGATGGCTTTCTGGCCCGCGTTTTTTTCACCGGCGCAATCTGCCTCACTTCGCTTTCGACCCAGCCGTCTTTCAGGCGGGTGGTGAGCAGATCGCCGGTTTTGACCTGTTTTGTCTGCTTCAACACCGTGCCGTCGCTCACCGAAGTGACGCTATAGCCGCGCGCCAGGGTGGCTAAGGGACTCACCGCCTCCAGATGGGTCACCGCGTGACCAAACCGTTCACGCCGCTCGCTGAGGCGGCTACGCATCGTTTCCGCCAGCCGGTATTCCAGCTGCTGGACGCGCGATTGCGCCCGGTGGATACGCGGCTGCGGGTTATAGTGATTCAGGCGCTGAACAGTGCGCTTTTGCCGCTGCTCGGCGCGTTTAAGCTGCGATTCCACGGCGATGCGCATCCGCTGGCGCAGGCGTTCCAGTGCGGTCTGCTGGCGGGCCAGCCGCAGCTGCGGGTGCTGCTGCTGCAGACGATGGAACAACTGGGTAAAACGGCGCTGGCGACTGGCGAGGAAATAGTCCATCGCCATCTCCAGCCGCTGCTGCCCGGCCTGCAGCTGGCGCAGCAGCTCCTGCTGATTACGGCTGACGATCTCCGCGGCGGCAGAAGGGGTCGGCGCTCGCAGGTCGGCAACAAAATCAGCGATAGTGACGTCGGTTTCATGACCGACGGCGCTGACGATAGGGATCTGGCTGGCGAAGATAGCGCGCGCCACCCGCTCATCGTTAAAACTCCACAGATCCTCCAGCGAACCGCCGCCGCGTCCGACAATCAGCACGTCACACTCCTGACGCGCGTTCGCCAGCGCGATGGCGCGCACAATCTGCCCGGGGGCATCGTCACCCTGGACCGCGGTCGGGTAGACGATCACCGGCAGCCCGGGGTCGCGGCGTCTGAGGACATGAAGAATATCGTGCAGCGCGGCGCCGGTTTTCGAGGTGATGACCCCGACGCAGCGGGCGGGGGAGGGGAGCGCCTGCTTATGTTTTTGATCGAACAGCCCTTCCGCGGTTAACTGCGCTTTCAGCTGCTCATACTTCTGCTGCAGCAACCCTTCGCCGGCGGGCTGCATGCTTTCGACGATAATCTGGTAGTCGCCGCGCGGCTCATACAGGGTGATGTTGGCGCGAACCAGCACCTGCTGCCCATGCTGTGGGCGAAACGTGACCCGGCGGTTGCTGTTGCGGAACATCGCGCAGCGCACCTGGGCGTTATCGTCTTTTAAGGTGAAGTACCAGTGGCCGGAAGAAGGCTGGCTGAAGTTAGAGATCTCGCCGCTGATCCAGACCTGGCCCATTTCGCGCTCAAGCAGCAGACGCACCGTCTGATTGAGGCGGCTAACGGTAAAAATTGCGGGGGATTGAGAGGGTAACATGTGAGCAAGATCAAACTTTAAATCAGCAGGTTATTCAGTCGATAGTAACGCGCTCAGAGGGGATGGCAAGTATTATTTGCAAAAAAGGGTAGATGCAATCGGTTACGCTCTGTATAATGCCACGGCAATATTTATCCACCCTGGTCGAGATATTGCCCATGCTACGTATCGCTAAAGAAGCCCTGACGTTTGACGACGTCCTCCTCGTTCCCGCTCATTCTACCGTTCTGCCGAATACAGCCGATCTCAGCACTCAGCTGACGAAAACCATTCGTCTGAATATTCCTATGCTCTCCGCAGCCATGGATACCGTAACGGAAGCGCGTCTGGCTATTGCCCTGGCACAGGAAGGCGGCATCGGCTTTATTCACAAAAACATGTCCATCGAGCGCCAGGCGGAAGAAGTTCGCCGCGTGAAGAAACATGAGTCCGGCGTGGTCACCGACCCGCAGACCGTTCTGCCGACCACCACCCTGCGTGAAGTGAAAGAGCTGACCGAGCGTAACGGCTTCGCCGGCTACCCGGTGGTTACCGAAGAGAACGAGCTGGTCGGCATCATCACTGGCCGCGACGTGCGTTTCGTCACCGATCTGAACCAGCCGGTCAGCGTCTACATGACCCCGAAAGAGCGTCTGGTTACCGTTCGTGAAGGCGAAAGCCGTGAAGTGGTCTTTGCGAAGATGCACGAAAAACGCGTTGAGAAGGCGCTGGTTGTGGATGAGAGCTTCCACCTGCGCGGGATGATCACCGTAAAAGACTTCCAGAAAGCGGAACGTAAACCGAATGCCTGTAAAGATGAGCAGGGCCGTCTGCGCGTAGGCGCTGCGGTCGGCGCCGGCGCGGGCAACGAAGAGCGTGTTGACGCGCTGGTAGCTGCGGGCGTTGACGTCCTGCTGATCGACTCCTCTCACGGCCACTCCGAAGGCGTTCTGCAACGTATTCGTGAAACGCGCGCGAAATACCCGGACCTGCAAATCATCGGCGGCAACGTCGCCACTGGCGCAGGCGCGCGCGCGCTGGCGGAAGCCGGCTGCAGCGCGGTGAAAGTGGGCATCGGCCCGGGCTCCATCTGTACTACCCGTATCGTGACCGGCGTAGGCGTGCCGCAGATCACCGCGGTTTCCGACGCGGTGGAAGCGCTGGAAGGCACCGGTATTCCGGTTATCGCCGACGGCGGTATCCGTTTCTCCGGCGACATCGCTAAAGCGATCGCGGCCGGTGCGGCGGCAGTGATGGTCGGCTCCATGCTGGCCGGTACCGAAGAATCCCCGGGCGAAATCGAACTTTACCAGGGGCGCTCTTACAAATCCTATCGCGGGATGGGCTCCCTCGGCGCGATGTCGAAAGGCTCCTCTGACCGCTACTTCCAGAGCGATAACGCCGCTGACAAACTGGTGCCGGAAGGTATCGAAGGCCGCGTGGCCTATAAAGGCCGCCTGAAAGAGATCATTCACCAGCAGATGGGCGGCCTGCGCTCCTGTATGGGTCTGACCGGCTGTGGTACCATTGACCTGCTGCGTACCAAAGCTGAATTCGTACGCATCAGCGGTGCGGGCATTCAGGAAAGCCACGTTCACGACGTGACCATCACCAAAGAGTCCCCGAACTACCGTCTGGGCTCCTGATTTCTTCGCCCGACCTTGCGTCGGGCGATTTATTTACTCTGTTTCACTTGCCTCGGAATTAGCGTCAATGACGGAAAACATTCATAAACATCGCATTCTCATTCTCGACTTCGGGTCACAGTATACTCAGCTGGTGGCGCGTCGCGTGCGTGAGCTGGGCGTCTACTGTGAGCTGTGGGCATGGGATGTCACGGAAGCACAGATCCGCGAATTTAATCCAAGCGGCATCATTCTTTCCGGCGGCCCGGAAAGCACCACCGAAGAGAACAGCCCGCGCGCGCCGCAGTATGTGTTCGAAGCCGGCGTGCCGGTATTTGGCGTCTGCTACGGTATGCAGACCATGGCGATGCAGTTGGGCGGCCATGTAGAAGGCTCTAACGAGCGTGAGTTTGGCTACGCGCAGGTTGAAGTGGTTAACGACAGCGCGCTGGTGCGCGGTATCGAAGACTCTCTGACCGCGGACGGCAAACCGTTGCTGGACGTGTGGATGAGCCACGGCGACAAAGTCACCGCCATCCCTTCTGACTTCGTCACCGTCGCCAGCACCGACAACTGCCCGTTCGCCATTATGGCCAACGAAGAAAAACGCTTCTATGGCGTGCAGTTCCACCCGGAAGTGACCCATACCCGTCAGGGGATGCGTATGCTGGAGCGCTTCGTGCGCGACATCTGCCAGTGCGAAGCCCTGTGGACCCCGGCGAAAATAATCGACGACGCCGTTGAGCGTATCCGCCAGCAGGTTGGCGATGACAAAGTGATCCTCGGCCTCTCCGGCGGCGTGGACTCTTCGGTGACCGCGATGCTGCTGCACCGCGCCATCGGCAAAAACCTGACCTGCGTATTCGTGGATAACGGTCTCCTGCGTTTGAACGAAGCCCAGCAGGTGATGGACATGTTCGGCGACCACTTTGGCCTGAACATTGTTCACGTCGAAGGCGAGCAGCGCTTCCTCGACGCGCTGAAAGGCGAGAACGATCCGGAAGCGAAACGTAAGATTATCGGCCGCGTCTTCGTGGAAGTGTTCGACGAAGAAGCGCTGAAGCTGGACGACGTCAAATGGCTGGCGCAGGGCACCATCTACCCTGACGTTATCGAATCTGCCGCTTCCGCTACCGGTAAAGCGCACGTCATCAAATCTCACCACAACGTGGGCGGCCTGCCGAAAGAGATGAAGATGGGGCTGGTTGAGCCGCTGCGCGAGCTGTTCAAAGACGAAGTGCGTAAGATCGGTCTGGAGCTGGGTCTGCCGTACGATATGCTCTACCGTCATCCGTTCCCGGGTCCGGGCCTCGGCGTGCGCGTGCTGGGCGAAGTGAAGAAAGAGTACTGCGACCTGCTGCGTCGCGCCGACGCTATCTTCATCGAAGAGCTGCACAAAGCTGACCTGTACAACAAAGTGAGCCAGGCGTTCACCGTGTTCCTGCCGGTTCGCTCCGTCGGCGTGATGGGCGATGGCCGTAAATACGACTGGGTGGTTTCCCTGCGTGCGGTGGAAACCATCGACTTCATGACCGCGCACTGGGCGCACCTGCCGTATGATTTCCTCGGCCGCGTCTCTAACCGCATTATCAATGAAGTGAACGGTATCTCCCGCGTGGTGTATGACATCAGCGGTAAGCCGCCAGCAACGATCGAGTGGGAATAATCCCCGGCGTGAGTTGAATAAATCAAAACCCTCTTTTGTTACAGAGGGTTTTTTAATTTATGCCTATCCTCAATCCCGTCATCCCTGAATGCTATCCGCCATTGCGGGCTTTCCGACGGATCTACCTGTCCCCGGTGAATGTAGCCGTTTACGGTTCCGGCAGATGTTCAGCCGGCCCGCGTTTTGCCTCCGGGCGGAGGGCTGGACGCTTGCCCGGCTCTGTTTTACCCGCCGAGCGCACCATCGCCAGCGCCAGTCCGGCAACGATCAGCGTTAACCCGGTGGAAATCCACATTCCCCCTACGATGCCCAGCCGATGGTTAAGCCATGCATAGGCAAAGGGTGCGGCCGCCGCCATGAGTTGCCCGGGTATCAGCAGGAGACCCGTGCGGCTGGCGTAACTTTCTGCGCTAAACAGCGCCAGCGGCAGCGTCGCTTTAACAATCGTCACCAGCCCGTTTATCGCGCCATAGCCGAGCACAAACCCGGCTGCGCACCCGGCATAAGCCGTGCTGCTCACGCCAACGAGAAAACAGAGCGGCATGGCGAGCGCGGTAAAACGCGTCAGCGCGAGCGGGGTGACGCGTCGACCGGCCAGCACTTCCCCCAGCCGGGCGCCGGTCTGGCCCAATCCCCACAGCATTCCGAGGGCAACCGGCAGGCCAAAGTGGCTGATAAACTCCGGCAGATGGGTGGAGGTGCCGGTGGAGATGAAGGTGATCAGCGCAATAAAGAGCGCATAACGTATGCCGTTACGCCGATCGCCATCCGCTGTCGGAGCTTTCGCTTTCGTCGGTGAGCCGAGCCGCTGGCGGGGCAGCTGATAACTCAGCCATGCGCTCAGCAGGCCAAACAGCGCATAGATCCGCAGGGCATCCTGCCAGGACATCACCGTGAGTAAAGCCTCCCCCAGCGGCCAGAAGAGGGCAGAGGCCAGGCCGCCGGCGAGGGTGATGTGAGAGATGGTTTTCCGCGCCTGCTGGCCGTAAAGATTCACTACCGCGGCGAACAGGGCGTCATACAACGACAGCCGCATGCCGACGCCGGTCAGCAGCCAGGCGCCGTACCAGCCGACCAGCGAAGGGCGCCAGGCCATCATCGCGCAACTGGCGGCTATCAGTAAGGTTCCGCTGGTGACCACCAGCCGTCCGCCAAAGCGAGCCAGCAGCCTGGCGACCAACGGGGAGACCGCCGCCATGATCAGCATCGCAAGCGTCAGGCCAAGATAAATCTGCGGCGAGCTCCATCCCTTGTCGGCGGCGATTGCTCCGGCAAAAGTGCCGGGCATATAAAAAGAGATACCCCAGTTGATCAGTTGCTGAGCGCCCGCCGTGAAGGCGAGGCGTCGGGGAATAGCCGGTGTTTCCATGGTTTTTCATTCCGTTAAGACAGTTGTCCTGAGCATACCCGGCAGGCTATTGTTCTGGCAGAGCGGCCACCTTATGCGCGGTATAAGAGAAACTTTGCATGACAACACTGAACCTGGGAAACCTGGCGACCTTCCGGCTGGTCGTACAGCGCGGCAGCTTCTCCGCCGCCGCCGACGCGCTGGGGATCTCCCAGCCTGCCGTCAGCCTGCAGGTGCGTCAGCTGGAGCAATTTTTACAGACTCGGCTGCTGGAGCGCACCGGGCGTGGGATCAAGGCGACGGCGGCGGGTATGGCGCTGCTGGCCCACAGCGAGCAGATCGATCGGGCGGTGAATAGCGCGGTGCAGTCGGTCAGCGCATTTAGCCAGGAAGTTAATGGCTCGTTGACACTGGGGACCGGCGCGACGGCCTGCATTCATCTTCTTCCGCCGCTGCTGCAGCATCTTCGTCAGCAGCACCCGCTGCTGACGGTGGGGGTGACCACCGGCAACACGCTGGATATCGTCCGGGCGGTGGAGGAAAACCGGCTCGATCTTGGACTGGTTACCCTGCCCGTGCAGGGGCGCAGTCTGGCAGTGACCGCAGTGGTTGACGAGGAGTTCGTGGTCATTCATCCCAGCCACGAGGCGGGGATCCCGGCGGTGTGCACCCCTGAAGCGCTGCAGGCGCTGCCGCTCATTGCCTTCGAGGCGGGCAGCGGCACGCGGGATCTGATTGACCGCTGGTTCCGTTCGGCGGGCCTGGCGGTCACGCCGGTGATGCAGCTGGGGAGCATCGAGGCGATCAAACGCATGGTGCGGGCCGGGCTGGGCTACAGTATTGTGCCCCGCATGGCGGTGGAGCAGGCGGAGGATCGCTGTGGCTTAACGGTGCATTCTCTGGCCCCGTCGCTGTACCGTCAGCTGGCGGTTGTCATGCGTCAGGATAAAGTGATTACCAAAGGAATGGCGGAAATGCTGCGTCTGCTCCAGGCCGTGCGCTTATAAATCGCCAGCGGCAACACATGCCTCGTCAGGGATAGTGTCTCGAAAACGGGCGTCTCTGACAGCGGTTGGGGGCGCACCCGGCATCGGGCTCAACGGGTTACTCGCGGGCGGAAGGCTCGACGGTGAGCGTTGACTCCTGCGACGCTTTTTTATCCTGGTGATGGTACCAGGCGCCAATGGAGGAGTAGACAAAGCGTCCAAAGAAGAAGAGAAAGCTGATAAGCAGTACGATACGGGTCATGCGACGGTTAAATCGATGTCGTTTACGCATACTGGGTGCCTGACTCACAAAAGGTTCCTTGAAGTATACCCGAAGATGGGCGATGGGGGTATTAAGGCACAGGAACGAGGTGGGGTCAATTGATGCAGATGTAAAAGTGCGGCAGTGAAAACATTAATTAATGTTATATAAGATAATCGGCGTATTTACATGCTCACTTTATTAGCCAGGGAAAGGTGAAAAAATAAGTTTTATTAATGTTGGTGTCAGCATTTGTTGATTTATATCAACAGCCTCATTCTCTTGGCCACTAAAATCAGCGGACGTTACCGTATCGTAATTACTTATGCGGTCAGCATGGGGTGGTTGGATGCCTGCCTGAATATGCCTCGCAGGATCAGAGGCTCTCTGTAGAGCACCTATGAATTTATTAAAATACTATCAACAATATCGCGACAAATGGTGGGCCTTACCGCTTCTCCTGCCTGTGCTGTTATTACCCCTTGCCAGAGGGATGAATACATATACCGTGCTGAATGGTCACATGGTTTATCTTTATTATCTTCCCCTGGCGCTGGTGCTCAGCCTGATGATGTTTTTCGGCTGGGCGGCGATCCCCGGTATTATCGTTGGCCTGCTGCTTACGCTGGCCCGGGGCATGACGCCGGAACAGGCCTTTGGCGTACTGTTCCATTTTCTGATCCCCTGCGTACTCTGCTGGGGCGGATACCGCATCTTTGTTCCTCAACGGCAGCAGGTATCGCACGGTAACGTCAGACTGATGCCGCATCGTTTGTTCTGGCAAATGCTGCTCCCTTCGGTCATTTTTCTGATTCTTTCGCAGATCGCCGAGTTTCTGGGGCTGCATCCGCGCACAACGGAGATGACCGGCGTCTCGCCGTTTAGTTTACGGTCGTTAATCACCTTTCAGGCGCTGATGGTAGGGTGCCTGACCGGCGTGCCCTTATGTTATTTACTGCTGCGGGTAATTCGTAACCCTTTTTATTTGCGCGGATTTATTTCTCAGGTTCGCTTACAAATTGATCCAAAAATAAAAAGAATTGAAATCATCAGCTGGGTGGCGATATTAATCCTGCTGCTGGGGCTATTATTGATGCCGCTTAATGATAGCAGCACTATATTTAGTACAAATTATACATTATCCTTACTGATGCCGGTGATGCTGTGGGGAGCGATGCGTTTTGGCTATCGCTTTATCTCGCTGATTTGGACGCCGGTACTGATCGCCGTGATCCATTTTCATTACCGTTATTTACCCATTTATCCAAGTTATAACACTCAGCTGGCGATCACCTCGTCAAGCTATCTGGTGTTCTCGTTTATTGTCGCCTATACGGCGATGCTGGCGACACAGCAGCGGCTGATCTACGCCCGCGTCCGACAGATGGCCTTCCTCGACCCGGTGGTACATATGCCGAATTTGCGGGCGCTGAGCCGGGCGCTGAACGGCGCGAGCTGGTCGACGCTCTGTTTTTTGCGTATTCCTGAGCTTGAGCTGCTGGGCCGCCACTATGGGGTGCTGTTGCGCATTCAATATAAGCAAATGCTGGCGAATCACCTGCGTGCGCTGCTGCAGCCGAACGAAGCGGTATATCATCTTGCCGGTCACGATTTAGTGTTTCGTCTCAACAGCGAAGGGCACCAGGCGCGCATTCACTTAATCGAGCGCTCCCTGCGACAGTTCCGTTTTCACTGGGACGGGGTCCCCCTGCAGCCGAGGATCGGCATGAGCTATTGCAACGTCCGCTCGCCGGTGAAGCATCTGTATTTGCTGCTTGGCGAGCTGAACACGATTGCCGACATGTCGCTGGCCAGCGGCCATCCGGAGAATTTGCAGCGCCGCGGCGCCGGGCATGTCCAGCAGGATCTGAAAGACAAAGTGGTGATGATGAACCGCATCCTCAAGGCGCTGGAGCAAGACCATTTTGTCCTGATGGCGCAACCTATCCAGGGCATTCGCGGCGACAACTACCATGAAGTGTTGTTGAGGATGAAAGGGGAGTCGGGGGAGCTGACGGGGCCAAACGAGTTCCTGCCGGTGGCGCACGAGTTTGGGCTGTCCACGCGCGTGGATCAGTGGGTCATTGAGCACACCCTGGCCTTTATGGATGCCAACCGGCGGTCGCTGCCCGGTCTGCGGCTGGCGATCAACCTCTCTCCGGTCTCGCTGAGCCGCAGTCAGTTTCCCGAGGAGGTGGAAAACCTGCTGCAGGCCTATAACATTGAGCCATGGCAGATTATCTTCGAGCTGACCGAAAACTATGCGCTCAGCAACCCCGAGCTGGTTTGCCAGACTTTAGAGCGTCTGCGTGCGCTGGGCTGCCGGGTGGCGATCGATGATTTTGGTACCGGCTACGCCAGCTATGCGCGGTTAAAAACGATGAACGTCGATATTCTTAAAATCGACGGCAGCTTTATTCGCAATCTGCTCGCCAGCAGTCTTGATTACCAGGTGGTGGACTCTATCTGTCGTCTGGCGCGGATGAAGAACATGCAGGTGGTGGCCGAATATGTCGAGTCGCCGGAGATACGCCAGGCGGTCATCGCGCTGGGGATAGATTATATGCAGGGCTATGATATTGGCGTTCCGGTACCTCTGGCGCAGCTGGCGGAGGGGATGAGCGCCTGAAGCGGTAAAAAGCCGGGCGCGATGGCCCGGCTCGAATGCTATCCACAGAGGCGATCAGGCGTCTGGCTCTTCTTCCGCAATCTTCAGCAGCCACTCCGGCACACCTTCCCAGTACTGCTGCTCTTTTTCCAGATCCAGCAGCACCAGCGCATTCTGGCTAAACCAGTTGTGCGGGAAGGTCAGCGTCCAGTGGTGAGCTTCCGTCTGCAGCCGTAGCGTCGGCGGCGTGGTGGTGGCCTGACGCTGGTTATTCAGCAGCACGCCGAGGCGCAGCAGCTGGATCAGCGGCAGAAACTGCTTTTTCCTGAACAGCGTAAAGCGCGGCAGGTCGTCGAGTTTTATCGCTTTGCGATGATAGCGCACCAGCGTGGCCATCAGCATCTGCTGCTCCTGGTTGAAGCCCGGCAGGTCGCTGTTCTGCAGAATGTAGGCCGAGTGGCGGTGCATGCCGCTGTGGTTAATATTCAGGCCCACCTCATGGAGCATCACCGCCCACTTCAACAGCGCCGCGAGGTGTGGATTGGCCAGCTTCGGATTCTGCTCCTGCCACTGCTCCAGCATAAGGGTGGTGGTTTCCAGCACCCGGCGCGCCTGTTCGCGATCGATGTTGTACTGATTCGCCAGACTCTGCGCCGTGCGGCTACGAATATCCTGGTGGCGGAAACGGCCTTCCATTTCGTACAGCACGCCTTCACGCAGCGCGCCATCAGACAGACGAAGCTCTTTAATGGCTAACGCGTCAAACACGCCGCATAGGATCGCCAGCCCCGGGGCAAAGACCGCTTTACGGTCTTCCGAGAGGCCGGGCAGGCTGAGCGCGTCGAAGTTTTTATGCTTCAGCAGCTCACTGACCAGCATTTCGAGGCGTTCCGGCGTAATAAACCCGTCCTTCTCGCCCATCGCCACCAGCACTTCCTGGGCGGCTTTAATGGTGCCGGAGGCGCCCAGCGCCACGGTCCAGCCCTGAATACGGAACTGCCAGGCCAGGGTTTCCAGCTTTTGTACCGCCGCCAGGCGAGCGCGCTGGAAATTTTCCTTATTGATCGTCCCGCCCGGGAAGTAGGCCTGGGAGAAACTCACGCACCCCATGCGGCGGCTTTCCACCAGGCGGGGCTCAAAATCTTCACCGATGACCAGCTCAGTCGAACCGCCGCCGATATCAATCACCAGCTTACGGCCGCGCTCCGGCTGCGTGTGCTCCACGCCCATAAATATCAGGCGCGCTTCTTCATTACCGGAGATGATCTCGATCGGGTAGGGGATCACTTTTTCCGCGCGTTTAAGAAACTCCGCCGCATTGGTCGCCTGACGCAGCGTATGCGTCCCAACGATGCAGACGCTGGAGGGAGAAAATCCCTGCAGGCGTTCGGCAAACAGCGACAGGCAGTTCAGCCCGCGGGTCATGGCTTCTTCGCTCAACACCGAGTTTTCATCGAGGCCATCGGCCAGATGTACGCGCTGTTTCAGGCGTCCGATGATCTGCATGGCGCCGTCGACGACACGGGCGATCACCATATGAAAACTGTTCGAACCAAGGTCAACCGCAGCGAACTCCTGCGGTCGAGGGGTTTTTTCGTTTATTGGCATAGGTTAGTCGGGTTGTTCGAGTGATTTGAGATAATCGTAAATCGCCATCTGAGCGCGCACTTTACGGCGATTGCCGCGCGGCACATAGCGATTACTCAGTTCTTTATCAAGATAGCGCGCTTTTACCGTATCGTTGAACAGGATATCAAAAATATCCAGCACCCGCTGTTTCAGGCGCGGGTCGAGCAGCGGAGCGGCAACTTCGATACGATAATCGATATTACGCGTCATCCAGTCGGCAGAGGAGAGCCAGACCTGCTTATCGCCACCGTTTTCAAAACAGTAGACCCGGTCGTGCTCGAGGAAACGGTCCACAATGCTGATGACGCGAATATTTTCGCTGATGCCTTCCAGACCGGGGATCAGCGAGCACATGCCGCGGATCAACAGGTTGACCGGCACGCCGGAGCTGGAGGCGGCATACAGTCTGTCCACCAGCCCTTTGTCCACCAGGTTGTTCAGCTTCAGGGTAATACCGGACGGCTGCCCGTTCTGCGCATTAGCGATCTCGCGGTCGATCATCTCATACAGCAGACGACGCGAGTTCTGCGGCGACACCAGCAGGTAATCGAAGCTAACCGGGCGGTAGGGGTTTTCAATAAAGTTAAACACCCGGCGGACTTCATTGGTAATGCGCGCATCGGCGGTTAACAGCGAATAGTCGGTATAGATCCGCGCGGTCTTCTCGTTGAAGTTACCGGTGCCGATGTGGGCGTAGCGCACCACCTCATCGCCTTCTTTACGCGAGATAAGGAACAGCTTGGCGTGGATCTTCAGGCCCGGCGCGGAGAAGATCACGTGAACGCCCGCTTCCGTCAGGCGCTTCGCCCAGTGAATGTTGGCCTCTTCGTCAAAACGCGCCTGCAGCTCCACCACCACGGTGACTTTTTTACCGTTGTGGGCGGCGTGGATCATCGCGTCGATGATGCGCGAATCCTTGGCCACGCGGTAGATGTTGATTTTGATCGCCAGTACGCTGGGGTCGAACGAGGCCTGGCGAAGCAGCTCCAGCACATGCTCAAAAGTATGATAGGGGTAGTAGAGAAGCACATCGCGTTCGCGAATGGCGTCGAAGCCGTTGCGGAATTTATCAAACCACAGATGGCGCAGGCGCGGCATAGGTTTATTGACCAGATTGGCCTTACCCACGTTCGGGAAGCCGATAAAGTCTTTAAAGTTGTGATAGCGGCCGCCCGGCAGCATTGAGTCATAGTTGGAGATGGAGAGCTTATCGCGCAGCATTTCGACCATCGCGTCCGGCATATCGCGCTGGTAGACGAAGCGAACCGGCTCGGCGGTCAGGCGCTGTTTCAGGCTGGAGGACATCAGCTCCATCAGGCTCGACTCCATCTCATGCACCAGATCGTATTCGGCGTCACGGGTCATTTTCATCGAGTAGGCGTTCAGCGCATCGTAATCAAAGAAGCCTTTAAAGATGTCGTCCAGGCAATATCGCAGAATGTTATCCAGCAGGATCATTGGCTTACGGCGACGAGGCGCTTCCGGCGGCAGGTTTACGAAGCGCGGGACCTTATCCGACGGAATTTCCAGCAGGGCATAGTTGATGTTTTCCCCGCGGATAATCTCCACCGCCAGATAGGTGTAATCATCTTTCAGAAACTGCACGAGGTCCGTTTCGCGGTTAATCAGGATCGGCGAGATATGCTGGCGCAAATACTGTTTAAAGTAGTTGCGCAGCCAGGCCTGCTGATTGACGGACAGCTGACGCTCATTGATCAGGAAGATCTGGTTGCGCGCCATCTCCAGCAGCAGTTCGTTATACAGACTATCGAATTCCTGATCGGCCTTCAGAACGCGGGCCTGGATTTTGCCTAACAGGTGGCGAGAATGGGCGGTACTGCCTTGTTCTTCACTGATAATAATCCGGCGCTTAAGCTCAGCGAAGCGCACTTTGTAAAACTCATCAAGGTTGTTGGAGTAGATCCCTAAGAAGCGCATGCGCTCAATCAGCGGGTTACTCTTGTCCGCCGCTTCCTGCAGCACGCGCTCGTTAAAAGACAACCAGCTGAGTTCTTTTTCGATGTATAGCTTTTCCTGGCCCATTACCGCTCACACTCCGTTTTACTCACAGGACGTAGACTATTATGACGAATTTTTCTGCATAGCGATTTACTGTGTCACAACTATATGACAGTAAGAAGAATTATTTCTGTGAGATGTTTGATTAATAAACAATTTTAATTAAAAAAAAGCCCCGCGATGGCGAAAGGCGGGGCTGTTGTTCATTCTTCAGCGGCATAGCCCTGGGGGGGAAGCTGTCGTTCATCCAGCCAGGCGTGGTTGCCCTCCATGCGCAGACGTCCCTCGACGAACCAGCTTATCACCAGCGGATAAATGGCATGTTCCTGGGTCTGAACCCGCGCCGTGACCTCTTCCTCGCTGTCGCCAGCAAAGACCGGCACTTTGGCCTGCAGGATAACCGGACCGCCGTCCAGCTCGTCGGTGACGAAGTGCACCGAGGTCCCATGCTCCTCGTCACCGTTTTCCAGCACCTGGCGATGGGTATGCAGGCCAGGATACTTCGGCAGTAACGAAGGGTGGATGTTCAGCAGACGTCCCTGATAGTGGCTGACGAAGGCGGGGCTAAGGATACGCATATAGCCCGCCAGCACCACCAGATCCGGGGCGTAGGCGTCAATTTCATGCATCAGCTGACGATCGAACGCTTCCCGGTCGGCAAACTGACTTTGCGCCAGCGCGTGGGCCGGGATCCCGGCCGCGCGCGCGCGCTCAAGGCCGAACGCATCGGCCTTGTTACTGAATACCGCACGCAGGGTGCCGTTGATCTGTTTCCGGCCGCAGGCGTCGATGATCGCCTGCAAATTACTGCCGCTACCGGAAATCAGCACCACAATGTTTTTCATGCAATGACCACACGCTGTTCGGAATCGGAGGCTTTGATATACCCGATTTTCCACGCGTTTTCACCTTTCTCGTTCAGCAGGGCAATGGCCTTGTCTGCTTCTGCAGCCGGCAGGGCGATAACCATCCCCACGCCGCAGTTAAAGGTACGGTACATCTCATGCTGGCTGACGTTACCGGCGGTTTGCAGCCAGTTGAAGACGGACGGCCACTGCCAGGAAGACTCATCAATCACCGCCTGGGTGTTGTCCGGCAGCACGCGCGGAATATTTTCCCAGAAGCCGCCGCCGGTCAGATGGGCGATGGCGTGGACGTCAACGCTGGCAATCAGGTCGAGAACCGATTTCACATAGATGCGGGTCGGCGCCAGCAGATGGTCGGCCAGCGGTTTGCCGTCAAGGTCGGTGGTCTGCGGGTCAACGCCGCTAACTTCAATAATCTTACGCACCAGCGAATAGCCGTTAGAGTGCGGGCCACTGGAGGCCAGCGCCACCAGCACGTCGCCGTCAGCGACTTTGCTGCCGTCGATGATTTCTGATTTTTCCACCACCCCGACGCAAAAACCCGCCACGTCGTAATCTTCGCCGTGGTACATCCCCGGCATCTCTGCGGTCTCACCGCCCACCAGCGCGCAACCGGACTGCAGGCAGCCTTCGGCGATGCCGTTGATGACGCTGGCTGCGGTATCGACGTCCAGTTTACCGGTGGCGTAATAATCAAGGAAAAACAGCGGCTCAGCGCCCTGAACCACCAGGTCGTTCACGCACATGGCGACCAGGTCGATGCCGATGGTGTCGTGACGCTTCAGATCCATTGCCAGACGCAGCTTGGTACCGACGCCGTCGGTGCCGGAGACCAGTACCGGCTCGCGGTATTTCTGCGGCAGTGCGCACAGCGCGCCGAATCCGCCAAGTCCACCCATCACTTCCGGGCGACGGGTTTTCTTCACCACGCCCTTAATACGGTCGACGAGAGCGTTGCCTGCATCAATATCCACGCCGGCATCTTTATAGCTGAGAGAGGTTTTGTCGGTCACTGCGAAGTCTCCACGCGTTTGCGGTAAGCAAGAAAAATCGGCGCAATTCTAACAGGGAAAGCAAACGTTTGCGAGCCTGCTTTACAGTCGGCGTAAAACCGTTGGCGGATGGTCAAATTTGATACTGCTCACGAAAATGAAACCGGGTACAGCCTTGTGCTTGCCTCAGTGCCAGGGAATCCTCATCATACGACTGAAACCGGTTTCTGTGGTTGACCGCCGTGTGGATCACCGGTGCATTATGCTCGACAGGGGAGGGATGAATGAAGATTGCGGCATTTGATATCGGCGGCACCGCGCTAAAGATGGGCGTCATGACCCGCGACGGCAGGTTGCTGGAAACCGCGAAGCAGTCAATCAATGACAGCGATGGCGATCATATCTTACAGACCATCCTGTCGTGGCTGGCGGCCCACCCGTCGTGCGAAGGTATAGCCATCAGCGCGCCGGGCTATGTCGATCCGCACAGCGGCTTTATCACCATGGGCGGCGCTATCCGTCGATTTGACAACTTCGCCATGAAATCGTGGCTCGAGACGCGAACCGGGCTGCCGGTCTCGGTGGAAAACGACGCCAACTGTGTGCTGCTGGCTGAGCGCTGGCAGGGCAAAGCGGCGGAAATGGCCAATTTTCTGGTGCTCACTATCGGCACTGGCATCGGTGGAGCGATTTTTTGCCAACATCAGCTGATCCACGGGGCGCGTTTTCGCGCCGGTGAGTTCGGCTATATGCTAACCGATCGTCCCGGCGGACGCGATCCCCGTCGCTACTCGATGAATGAAAACTGCACCCTGCGGGTGCTGCGCCATCGCTATGCGGAACATATTGGCGCACCGCTGGATAGCGTCACTGGTGAAATGATTTTTGACCGCTACGACGCCGGCGACCCGGTTTGCCAGCGTTTGGTCGCCGAGTTCTTCAATGGCCTGGGCCATGGCCTTTATAACCTCGTCAATATCTTCGATCCGCAGACTATTTATATCGGCGGCGGCATTGTGGAACGCCCTGGATTTCTGACGCTGCTGCGCCAGCATCTGGCCTGGTTCGGCATTGCCGACTATCTCGATACCGTCAGTCACGGCAATGATGCCGGCCTGATTGGCGCGGTTTACCATTTCAATCAGCACTATCGTTCGCCTGGCGACGATCGACCTTAGGGAGAGATTATGTCCGGATTTAAAGAAGGTTTTCTGTGGGGCGGCGCGGTGGCGGCGCATCAGTTAGAGGGCGGCTGGCAGGAGGGGGGCAAGGGGGTCAGCGTGGCGGATGTCATGACCGCCGGCGCCCACGGGGTGCCGCGGGAAATCACCGATGGCGTGGTAGCGGGGAAAAACTACCCGAACCATGAGGCGATCGATTTTTATCATCGCTACCCGCAGGACCTGGCGCTGTTTGCCGAAATGGGCTTTAAATGTTTCCGCACCTCGATTGCCTGGACGCGTATTTTCCCGCAGGGCGATGAACAGGAGCCGAACGAGGCTGGCCTGCAGTTTTATGACGATCTGTTCGACGAATGTCTGAAACACGGTATTGAACCGGTCATTACGCTGTCGCATTTTGAAATGCCCTATCACCTGGTCACCGAGTACGGCGGCTGGCGTAACCGCAAGCTGATCGACTTTTTCGTGCGCTTCGCCAGGGTCGTCTTCACCCGCTACCAGCATAAAGTGAAGTACTGGATGACCTTCAACGAGATCAACAACCAGGCCAACTACCATGAGGACTTTGCCCCCTTCACCAACTCCGGTCTGAAGTATGTGCCGGGTGAAGATCGGGAACCGGTGATGTACCAGGCCGCACATTATGAGCTGGTGGCCAGCGCCCTGGCGGTGAAAGCGGCGCGCGAGATCAACCCTGCTCTGCAGATAGGCTGCATGATCGCCATGTGTCCCATCTATCCGCTGACCTGCGCGCCGGACGATATGATGATGGCGATGAACGCCATGCACCGCCGGTACTGGTTCACCGACGTCCACGTGCGCGGCCGCTATCCGCAGCATCTGCTCAACTATTTTGCCCGCCGCGGCTTTAGCCTGGACATGACCGAAGCCGATCGTCAGGCGTTAACCGAAGGCTGTGTCGACTACATCGGCTTTAGCTACTATATGTCCTTCGCCACCAAAGCCACCGAAGACAACCCATTGCTCGATTATGATGAAACCACCAGCCTGGTCTCCAACCCGTACGTGAAAAAGTCGGACTGGGGCTGGCAGATAGATCCGGTCGGCCTGCGCTATTCGCTGAACTGGTTCTGGGATCACTATCAGCTACCGCTGTTTATTGTCGAAAACGGTTTTGGCGCGATCGATGTTCGTGAAGCGGACGGCAGCGTGGATGACCAGTACCGTATCGATTATCTCTCCGCCCATATCGCGGAGATGAAAAAGGCGGTGGTCGAAGATGGTGTTGACCTGATGGGCTATACCCCGTGGGGCTGTATCGATCTGGTTTCCGCCGGCACGGGGGAGATGAAAAAACGCTACGGCTTTATCTACGTGGATAAAGATAATGAAGGCAACGGCACGCTGGACCGCAGTAAGAAGAAGTCATTCGACTGGTATAAGAAGGTGATTGCCAGTAACGGGGAGCAGCTATAATTTCCCGATGGCGCTGCGCTTATCGAGCCTGCGTGGTTTCCAGTCCGGGTAAGCGTTAGCGCCGCCCGGCAGAACCCCGCGCTAAAACCGGAGCCTCGTCTCCGGTTTTTTTGTCTCTAAATCACTTTGCTTGATATACGTCAAGCAAGATGGGTATGGCCTAATCCGAAAAAAGCGGTATAATCCCGCGATTTTTTTTGTGGCTGCCCCTCAGAGGAGAAAGAGAATGAAGATTGTGGAAGTCAAACACCCACTCGTCAAACACAAGCTGGGCCTGATGCGCGAGCACGACATCAGCACCAAACGCTTCCGTGAACTCGCCTCAGAAGTGGGCAGCTTACTGACTTATGAAGCCACCGCCGATCTGGCAACCGAGAAAGTGACCATCGAAGGCTGGAACGGCCCGGTGGAAGTTGAGCAGATCAAGGGCAAGAAAATTACCGTCGTGCCTATCCTGCGCGCAGGCCTCGGCATGATGGAAGGGGTGCTTGAGCACGTGCCAAGCGCGCGTATCAGCGTGGTGGGTATTTATCGCAATGAAGAAACCCTCGAGCCGGTACCTTACTTCCAGAAGCTGGTGTCCAACATCGATGAGCGTATGGCGCTGGTGGTTGACCCGATGCTGGCCACCGGTGGGTCGATGATCGCCACTATCGATCTGCTGAAAAACGCCGGCTGCACCAGCATCAAGGTACTGGTGCTGGTGGCGGCGCCGGAAGGGATTGCCGCGCTGGAGAAAGCGCACCCGGACGTTGAGCTGTATACCGCCTCTGTCGATAAGGGACTGAACGAGCACGGGTACATCATTCCCGGTCTCGGCGATGCCGGCGACAAGATCTTTGGTACGAAATAATCGAATAACGATAAATAAGCCGACTTTGAGAGTCGGCTTTTTTTTGAATAAAACACACATAACTAACCATCTCAGAGGAAAACACTATGACGCGCCGTGCTATCGGGGTGAGTGAAAGACCGCCGCTTTTACAGACTATCCCGCTTAGTTTGCAGCACCTGTTTGCCATGTTCGGCGCAACGGTGCTGGTGCCAATCCTGTTCCACATCAACCCGGCCACCGTGCTGCTGTTCAACGGTATTGGTACGCTGCTGTACCTCTTTATCTGTAAAGGCAAAATCCCGGCGTATCTGGGATCGAGTTTCGCCTTTATCTCTCCGGTGCTGCTCCTGCTGCCGCTGGGCTATGAAGTGGCGCTGGGCGGTTTCATTATGTGCGGCGTGCTATTCTGCCTCGTCTCCTTTATTGTCAAAAAAGCCGGTACCGGCTGGCTGGATGTGATGTTCCCCCCGGCGGCGATGGGGGCCATCGTGGCGGTTATCGGTCTGGAGCTGGCAGGCGTGGCGGCCAATATGGCCGGGCTGCTGCCAGCCGACGGCCAGTCACCGGACAGCAAAACCATTATTATCTCGATGGTAACCCTGGCGGTGACGGTGTTTGGTTCGGTCCTGTTCCGCGGCTTCCTGGCGATTATCCCGATCCTGATTGGCGTTCTGGTGGGCTATGCGCTGTCGTTTGTGATGGGCGTGGTTGATACCACCCCGATCGCCGAAGCGCACTGGTTCGCGCTGCCAACCTTCTACACGCCGCGTTTTGAATGGTTCGCCATCTTCACCATTCTGCCCGCTGCGCTGGTGGTGATTGCCGAGCACGTCGGTCACCTGGTGGTGACGGCCAATATCGTCAAACGCGATCTGATCCGCGACCCGGGCCTGCATCGTTCGATGTTTGCCAATGGCCTGTCGACGATCATTTCCGGCTTTTTCGGCTCGACGCCTAACACCACCTACGGGGAAAATATCGGCGTGATGGCGATTACCCGCGTCTACAGCACCTGGGTTATCGGCGGCGCGGCGATCATTGCGATTCTGCTCTCCTGCGTCGGCAAACTGGCGGCGGCGATCCAGATCATCCCGGTGCCGGTGATGGGCGGCGTGTCGCTGCTGCTGTACGGGGTGATCGGCGCCTCGGGGATCCGCGTACTCATTGAATCGAAGGTGGATTACAGCAAAGCGCAGAATCTGATCCTCACCTCCGTGATCCTGATCATCGGCGTCAGCGGTGCCAAAGTGCACATCGGCGCCGCTGAGCTGAAAGGGATGGCGCTGGCCACCATCGTGGGTATCGCGCTCAGCCTGATTTTCAAGCTTATCAGCGTCCTGCGTCCGGAAGAGGTGGTTCTCGACGCCGTGGATAGCGAAGAGGTTAAATAACGATCGCCTGACCGGGCGGCGATCCCGCCCGGTTCTCTCCTGACCTAAATCTGTGATAAACTCTTCGCGTTTTTCTGTAAGCCTATGTTGAGGTCCATCTGAACGCACCGGCACAGCTCTCTTTGCCACTGTATCTTCCTGACGACGAAACCTTCGCGAGTTTCTGGCCGGGTGATAATCCTTCTCTACTTGCTGCCCTCCAGAACGTACTGCGCCAGGAACACAGCGGGTATATTTATATCTGGTCACGTGAAGGGGCGGGTCGCAGCCACCTGTTACACGCCGCCTGCGCCGAGCTTTCCCAGCGCGGGGATGCCGTGGGCTACGTGCCGCTGGATAAACGCACCTGGTTTGTGCCGGAGGTGCTGGAGGGGATGGAACAGCTGGCCCTGGTCTGCATCGATAACATCGAGTGCGTCGCCGGGGATGAGCCCTGGGAAATGGCCATCTTTAATCTCTACAACCGGATCCTGGAATCAGGTAAAACCCGGCTGCTGATCACCGGCGACCGGCCGCCGCGGCAACTGAATCTTGGTCTGCCGGATCTTGCCTCGCGGCTTGACTGGGGGCAGATCTATAAGCTGCAGCCGCTGTCGGATGAAGACAAACTGCAGGCCCTGCAGCTGCGCGCCAGACTGCGCGGCTTTGAGATGCCGGAGGACGTGTGCCGCTTCCTGCTGAAGCGGCTGGATCGCGAGATGCGCTCGCTATTTATGACCCTCGATCAGCTGGATCATGCCTCGATTACCGCTCAGCGCAAGCTGACGATCCCCTTCGTGAAAGAGATCCTTAAACTCTAGTCCGCCTGCGGAGTCAGTTCTTCCTCCGTCAGCCCGGTCAACCGGGCGACCAGGTCGCGCGCCAGGCCACTGTGTAGCATAGCGGCGGCGATACGCTGCGCCTCTTCTTTCCGGCCTTCCTGACGGCCCTGCGCCAGGCCCTGCGCCAGGCCCCGCTCCAGACCCTGCTGTTCCAGATATTCCGCAATTGTCATCAACGTCTCCTTGTGCTGCGGCGTACGTAACGCCAGCTCGCGAATGAACTTGATCGGCTCTCGCGCGTTGCCTGCCTGCACCAGATAGTGCATCAGGGCTTGTACCTGCGATTCCGTCGCCAGACCAGTCAATAATAATTCGCTCAGTTTGTCGAGGAGCTGCGCCAGATCGCGTTGTCGAATATGTTTTTGCAGTAACTCCAGCGTCGCCATGCGCTGGTGGGTGGCAATGTCGTCATCCGGAATGACGGTAATGTCCGCCAGCGGAAACGCCCCGTGATAAAGGTGGCCGGCCAGCTCCGGAGCGACGAATTCATCGAGCCAGCGCAGTGAGAACGGGTAGGGGCTTACCAGACCGTGGTAGAAGAGAACAGGGATCACCAGCGGCAGCCGATCGTGGCCGGCATCAAGGTGGCGCTGCATGGCGGCGATGGCGTAGCGCATCAGACGAAAGGCCATATGCCGGTCGGGCGTGCTCTGGTGTTCGATAAGCGCATAAATATAGCCGTCTCCCGCCGTGGTTTTCAGGGAATACAGAATGTCGGCGTAAAAGGGACGCAGATCGTCTTCGACAAAATGCCCGGACTCGAGATGCAGCGTACGCAGATCGCACACTTTAAGCAGCGTCTCGGGCAGGTACAGCCGCAGAAAATCGCGGGCGGTATCAGGGTGGGAGAGATAGGTCTTAAATACGGCATCGTGAGGCGTTGAGGTTGGTTTTTTCATGTTCATCCGTCCAGTGGATTGAGCGTTAGATGAACAGTAGCACTGCAAGACGGGCGGGAGGGATTGGCGTGGAAGATCTGGAATCAGCTACGTAAAAAAAGCGCCGCGTAAGCGCGGCGCGGGTGGCTTAGCTCACGATCTCAAGGACCTGCTCCGGCGGTCGGCCAATACGCGCCTGGCCGCGGCTGACGACAATTGGGCGTTCGATGAGCTTAGGGTTGTCGACCATCGCCTGTATCAGCGCGGCGTCGCTGAGCGCCGGGTCGGCAAGATTGAGCGATTTATACAGATCCTCTTTCTGGCGCATGAGTTCGCGGGGGCTCTCCATACCCAGCAGCTGCAGCAGTTGACGCAGCGTCCCGGCATCCGGTGGCGTCTCAAGATAAAGCACCACCTCAGGATCGATGCCGTGGCTCTTCAACAGGCTCAGCGTTTCGCGGCTCTTCGAGCAGCGTGGGTTATGGTAAATTTTTACCGCGTCGGTCATGGGGTCTCCTTACATTTTTTGGTAGGGGCGGAAGCGGGCCTGTAGCTCACGTAGCTGGTCGATGCGGGCATCGTAGCGGGCCTGCTGCAGACTACCGAGTTTCACTTGCGAGCTGGCGCTGCTGAGCAGGGAAATCGCCTGTTCCAGCTGGCCGACCAGCGCCATGCTTTCTGCCCGCGCCGCCAGCTCCTGGTCGCGATTGCCCAGGGCGCCTTCCGCCTGCGCCAGCAGGTCCCAGCCGTTGCCATCCTCTTTATAGGTAAAGGTATAACGATTCAGGATGGTCGCCGCTTCCCCGGGCTGTCCGCCCTGCAGGAGGGCGTTGGCCAGGTTCAACTGCAGCACCGGATTGGTGCGCAGTTCACGAGCGTTTTTAAGACGGTTGATGGCGTCGCCGGTTTTCTTCTGCCCGAGGTCGATATCGGTGGCCAGATCGAGATACCAGGGATTTTGCGGATCGGCGCTGAGCAGCGGCTGCAGCGTTTTGCGCGCCTGGTCAAAGTTGTTGCTTTCCATCGCCAGCAGGGCGCGGCCATACTGCGCGGCATGCTGCTGGCGGATATTGCCTTTATCCCAGGCGTTGAGCAGATCGGTGCCTAGCTTATTGTCGCCGTTGGTGTACATTCCGAGGGTACGCGCCTTCGCCAGATAGAAGTCCGCTGAGGACTGTACGACAACCGGGCGCATCTGGTTGGCGCGGTTACGGGCATCGGCAAGCCGGCTTTCCGGCAGGGGGTGGGTGAGCAGCATTTCCGGCGGCCGCGTTGAGTAGCGCGACTCATCAAGCAGTTTACCCATAAACATCGGCATGGCCTGCGGGTCGAATCCTGAGCGTTGCAGAACCTGAATACCGATCCGGTCGGCCTCTTCTTCGTTCTGACGGGTGAAGCTGATCATGCCCTGTTGGGTGCCAGCCAGCGTCCCGGTCAGCGCCGCCATCCCGGCCTGCGGGCTGGCCATCGCCAGCAGAATTGAACCCAGCGCGCCGACCCAGGTCAGCGGCGCATTGCGTTTCTGATCTTCCATTGCGCGGGCGAGATGCCGCTGCGTAACGTGGGAAATTTCGTGCGCCATGACAGAGGCCAGTTCGCTCTCGTTATCGGAGTAGCGGAACAGGGCGGAGTGGAGGACCACATTGCCGCCGAAGAAGGCGAAGGCGTTAATTTGGTCGTTATTAATCAAATAGAAGTGGAACGGGGTGCGCACCGAATTCGCATGCGAGACCAGACGCATGCCCAGCCCGTTGATATATTGCACCAGCAGAGGGTCGTTGATCAGCGGCGCGCTGCCGCGCAGCTGGCGGACGTAGTAATCCCCCATCTGCATTTCCTGACCAATCGACAACGTGCTTCCTGCGGAGGTCCCCATGTCCGGCAGGGTATCTGCGGAGTCAGCAAAAGCAGGGCCTAACGAACCCAGCGTCAGCGACGCGATCACGGTCGCCACCAGCGTTTTCTTCAACTGCCTGAACATAACCTCTGTCCTGTAATGTGGGTGTGCCAGTTTGACCGATTGTGCGACGCAATGTTCCCTGGCCGCATCCCAGCGAGTTTAGCTGGCGTTAGACGCATTGAAAATAGGTTCTTCACGGCGGAGACGGGTTTGTCTGCTGCGCATCAAAAAGCGAAGTCTTTTTTGTGACATTTCGATACAATTCCCCCGTTTGTCGCCGCGTTGCGCTTCAGGGAAGGTTTTATGCTCGAGATGTTAATGCAGTGGTACCGCCGTCGATTCAGCGACCCTGAGGCGATAGCGCTGCTGGTTATTTTGCTTGCCGGTTTCGGCATCATGTTCTTTTTCAGCGGCCTGCTGGCCCCGTTACTGGTGGCTATCGTGCTGGCCTATCTGCTGGAGTGGCCGACCGTTCGCCTGGAGCGCATCGGCCTGTCGCGCACCTGGGCGACCTCGCTGGTGCTAATCCTCTTTGTGGGTATTCTGCTCTTGCTGGCCTTTGTGGTGCTGCCGGTGGCCTGGCAGCAGGGGATCTACCTTATCCGCGATATGCCGGGCATGCTTAACAAGCTCTCTGATTTCGCCGCCACGCTGCCGCGGCGCTATCCGGCGTTGATGGATGCCGGCATCATCGATGCGATGGCGGAAAATATGCGCACCCGGATGCTGACGGTGGGCGACTCGGTGGTCAAGTATTCTCTCGCCTCGCTGGTGGGGCTGCTCACGCTGGCGGTCTATCTGGTGCTGGTGCCGCTGATGGTCTTCTTCCTGCTGAAGGATAAAGAGCAGATGCTCAACGCGGTACGCCGCGTGCTGCCGCGAAACCGCGGTCTGGCCGGGCAGGTATGGAAGGAGATGAACCAGCAAATCACCAACTACATTCGCGGTAAGGTGCTGGAGATGATTGTCGTCAGCGTCGCCACCTGGATAGGCTTTATCCTTTTCGGCCTCAACTACTCGCTGCTGTTGGCGGTGCTGGTGGGCTTCTCGGTGCTGATCCCCTATATCGGCGCGTTTGTGGTGACCATTCCGGTGGTAGGGGTGGCGCTGTTTCAGTTTGGCGCAGGCACCGAGTTCTGGAGTCTGTTCGCGGTCTATCTGATTATTCAGGGACTGGACGGTAACCTGCTGGTACCGGTGCTGTTCTCGGAAGCGGTGAATCTGCACCCGCTGGTGATTATCCTGTCGGTGGTGATCTTTGGCGGTTTGTGGGGATTCTGGGGCGTCTTCTTCGCCATTCCGCTGGCCACGTTAATTAAAGCGGTGGTGCATGCCTGGCCGGATGGCCTGGTCGTCGACGACGACTAAGGCATTGAGGATAAAAAAAGACGCCGGGCGAGGTTTTCTCCCCCGGCGTCTTGCTTTGCATCAGGCGTTTTCTTTCAGCCAGTTCAACACCACGTCGTGGTGATTGCTGGTTTTGAAGTCATCAAAGACGTGTTCGATTTTGCCATCGGCATCGACGAGGAAGCTGATACGGTGGATCCCGTCGTAGGTTTTCCCCATAAAAGATTTTTCGCCCCAGACGCCAAACTGCTCGCAAACCTGATGGTTTTCATCAGACAGCAGCGTAAAGTTCAGCAGCTCTTTTTCGGCGAAACGGGAGAGCTTTTCCGGTTTATCGGTGCTGATGCCCAGCACTTCCACACCGGCTTTTTTCAGGTCGTCCATATTATCGCGCAAGCCGCACGCCTGGACGGTGCAGCCCGGGGTCATGGCTTTCGGGTAAAAATAAACCAGGACACGCTGTCCCTGGAAGTCGGTTAAATTTACTTCCTCGCCGTCCTGGTCCGGTAAGCTAAATTTCGGTGCAAGATCACCGGCTTTCAGTGGGGTCATGGGTTAAACTCCATCCTGTTCATCATGCTGTGAATAATTAACGATGTTAATACTGCCTTGTGCGTTGAGTTCTGTACATAGGGCTTTGAACGCTTGTTCGATATTTGCTGCATTTTGCGTCGCAGGGCTGTGAGCCGTTATCTGGATAAAAAGCTGCGCGGAATCGCCGTCTCCCGGCTGCGTGCGGGACACCAGTTCCGCGATATTCATATTCCATGTATCGCACAGGGCAGTGAAGCGCTCGATGATATGCGGTGAGTCCGGCACCTCAACCTGGACCCAGACAGTGTTTGGCATGGCCTGCGGCGGGCGCGCGGTGGTGCGTTTCATCACGATCAACAGCTCCAGCTCCGCGCCTTTCAGCGGCAGGGTTGATTCGATCAGGTTAATCGCATTCCACGAACCGGAAAGCAGCATGATAAACGTAAACTCATCACCGAGCATGGCCAGCCGGCTGTCTTCGATATTACAACCGCAGCTGCTGACGTGGCGAGTGATCGTATTCACGATGCCGGGACGGTCAGCCCCCAGGGCGGTAATAACCAGATAGTGTTGTAATGAGGCTGTCAAACCTGTTCTTCCTTTAAAAAGGTGAGGTAACATTAGGAAAGCATAAAAAAAACCGCCATACAACATCCCTGATGGCGTCGGGTCTCTTGCTTTTATTGCAGCTCCAAACGTAACATTGAGAATCTTGTCGCACTTCTGCTCTGAGGATGGCCCATGTTCACGGGAAGTATTGTAGCGCTTGTCACGCCGATGGATGAAAACGGTAATGTCTGCCGGACAAGCCTGAAAAAACTGATTGATTACCATGTCGCCAACGGAACCTCGGCGATCGTTTCGGTAGGGACTACCGGTGAATCCGCAACGCTGAGCCATGAAGAGCATGGCGACGTGGTGATGATGACGCTGGAACTGGCTGACGGGCGTATCCCGGTTATCGCGGGAACGGGAGCCAATGCAACCGCAGAGGCGATTAGCCTGACCAAACGTTTTAACGACAGCGGCGTAGTCGGCTGCCTGACGGTCACTCCTTATTATAACCGTCCGACCCAGGAAGGCCTGTTCCAGCACTTTAAAGCTATCGCCGAACATACTGACCTGCCGCAAATTCTGTATAATGTGCCGTCCCGTACCGGTTGCGATATGCTGCCGGAAACCGTTGGCCGTCTGGCGCAAATTAAAAATATTGTCGGTATTAAGGAAGCAACAGGGAACTTAAGTCGTGTTCACCAGATCAAAGAGCTGGTTTCAGACGACTTTATTCTGCTGAGCGGTGACGATGCGACCGGTATGGACTTTATGCAGCTCGGCGGCGTGGGCGTGATTTCCGTTACCGCCAACGTGGCGGCGCGCGAAATGGCCGACATGTGCCGTCTGGCGCTGGCGGGTCAATTTGCCGAAGCCCGGGCGATTAACCAGCGTCTGATGCCATTGCATACAAAATTATTTGTCGAACCCAATCCTATCCCGGTGAAATGGGGATGTAAGGCGTTGGGTCTTGTGGCGACCGATACGCTGCGCTTGCCGATGACGCCTATCACCGACCAGGGTCGTGAAGCCGTTACCGCCGCGCTGAAGCATGCCGGTTTGCTGTAAAGTTTAGGGAGATTTGATGGCTTACTCAGTACAGAAGTCGCGCCTGGCGAAGGTTGCGGGTGTTTCGCTGGTTCTACTCCTCGCGGCCTGTAGTTCCGACTCGCGCTATAAGCGTCAGGTGAGCGGTGATGAGGCCTATTTACAGGCGTCACCGTTGAGCGAACTTCACGCGCCGGCGGGGATGATCCTGCCGATTCAGGTGGGTGATTACAACATTCCGGTGGCCAACAGCACCGGCGCGGTCGGCAAGGCGCTGGACATTCGCCCGCCGGCGCAGCCGCTGGCATTGGTTAGCGGCGCCCGCACCCAGTTCAACGGCGATACCGCGACGCTGATGGTCGAAAACGGCCGCAGTGGTTCGCTGTGGGCGCAGGTTACCAGCATTCTTCAGTCGAAGAACTACGTTATCGCCAAGCGCGATGATGCGAGCCAGACGCTGAACACCGACTGGGTTGAGTGGAACCGTCTTGATGAAGATCAGCAGTATCGCGGTCGTTATCAAATCTCCGTCAAACCGCAGGGCTATCAGCAAGCGGTTGTGGTCAAGCTGGTGAATCTGGAGCAGGCGGGTAAACCGGTTGCCGATCCGGCGTCACTGCAGCGCTACAGCACCGCCATGCTGAACGTCATTTCGGAAGGCCTGGACATGAACGCCACCAGCGCCCAGAACGCCGCTCAGCGCAGCGCGGGCGCCACCTTCGACGTGCAGAGCGCTGCCGACGATACTGGCCTGCCAATGCTCGTCGTTCGCGCGCCGTTTAACATGGTGTGGCAGCGTCTGCCGGGCGCCCTCGAGAAAGTGGGGATGAAAGTGACCGACAGCACGCGCTCTCAGGGCAGCATGGCGCTGACCTACAAGCCGCTGTCTGACAGCAGCTGGCAGGAGCTGGGCGCACGCGACCCGCAGCTGGTCTCCGGTGACTACAAACTTCAGGTCGGCGACCTCGATAACCGCAGTAGCCTGCAGTTCATCGACCCGAAAGGCCACACCCTGACGCAGTCGCAAAATGACGCTCTGGTAGCCGTATTCCAGGCCGCATTTAACAAGTAATCAAAAGGGCTGGAGCAATCCGGCCCTTTTAATATATAGTGACGCAAACGTGTGCGTATGCACATCATCCTTCAAATTGCCTCTTTGTTGGCCGCCTTCGTTCAACCCAGTCACTTACTTTTGTAAGCTCCTGGGGATTCGCTTAGTTGCCGCCTCGATGCACTTGAATGATTTTGTGTATAGGTGGAAACGTATTTTTAGGCTCAATATCACTGGAGTAGTGAAAGATGAAAAAGCAAGCTGAGTTGTATCGTGGTAAGGCGAAGACAGTATACAGCACCGATAATCCGGACCTGCTGGTACTGGAATTCCGTAACGATACGTCAGCAGGTGATGGCGCGCGCATCGAGCAGTTCGATCGTAAAGGCATGGTGAATAACAAGTTCAACCACTTCATTATGAGCAAACTGGCAGAAGCGGGCATCCCTACCCAGATGGAAGCGCTGCTCTCCGATACCGAATGCCTGGTGAAAAAACTGGATATGGTGCCGGTGGAGTGCGTGGTGCGTAACCGTGCGGCAGGCTCGCTGGTAAAACGTTTAGGCATTGAAGAAGGTATCGAGCTGAATCCGCCGCTGTTCGATCTGTTCCTGAAAAACGATGCCATGCACGATCCGATGGTCAACGACTCCTACTGCGAAACCTTCGGCTGGGTGAGCAAAGAGAATCTGGCGCGGATGCGCGAGCTGACCTACAAAGCCAACGATGTGCTGAAAAAATTGTTCGATGACGCCGGTCTGATTCTGGTGGACTTTAAGCTGGAGTTTGGTCTGTTCAAAGGCGAAGTGGTGCTGGGCGATGAGTTTTCGCCGGACGGCAGCCGCCTGTGGGACAAAAACACCCTTGATAAAATGGACAAAGACCGCTTCCGCCAGAGCCTTGGCGGCCTGATCGAAGCCTACGAAGAAGTGGCTTACCGCCTGGGCGTTAAGCTCGACTAACTCGCCCGCCGCCAGAAGATGGTCTCATCTTCTGGCGTCTCTTGCTGTTTCCTGTGGTAATCCTGCGCTGAACCGCCTACGATCTCTGCTATTGATACATAACAGGGAATGAGGTGCTTATGCGCTGGCAAGGGCGTCGCGAAAGCGACAATGTTGAAGATCGACGCGGTCAATCGGGCTCGCCGTTTGGCGGCGGGGGCGGCGGCTTCCGGCTGCCGAGCGGGAAGGGCGGCATTGTGCTGCTGATTATTGTGCTGGTGGCAGGCTATTACGGCGTGGATTTGACCGGCATGCTGACCGGCGAACCGATGCCGCAGCAGCAGACCTCCACGCAGCGCTCCATCAGTCCGAAAGACGATGAAGCGGCGAAGTTTACTTCGGTGATCCTGGCCACCACCGAAGATACCTGGGGACCGATCTTTGAAAAGATGGGCCGCCAGTACCCCCAGCCAAAGCTGGTGCTCTACCGCGGCGCGACCCGTACCGGCTGCGGTACCGGCCAGTCGGTGATGGGGCCGTTCTACTGTCCTGCCGACAGCACGGTCTATATCGACCTGTCATTCTACGATGAGATGAAAAATAAACTGGGCGCCGACGGCGACTTTGCCCAGGGGTACGTCATTGCCCATGAAGTGGGTCATCACGTACAAAAACTGCTGGGCATTGAGCCGAAAGTCCGCCAGCAACAGCAGCATGCCACCGAGGCCGAAGCCAACCGGCTGTCGGTTAAGATGGAGCTGCAGGCAGACTGCTTCGCCGGCGTCTGGGGCCATAATATGCAGCAGCAGGATATTCTGGAAACCGGCGATCTGCAGGAGGCGCTGAACGCCGCCGAGGCCATCGGCGACGACCGTCTGCAGCAGCAGAGCCAGGGTCGGGTGGTACCGGACAGCTTTACCCACGGCACGTCAAAACAGCGCTACACCTGGTTCAAACGCGGTTTCGACAGCGGCGACCCGGCGCAGTGCAACACCTTCGGCAGCGCCCTGTAATCGCCACCGATGATGGACGCGCTGCTTGACCTCACCGCGCAGATGGCGCGGGAGGGAATTCGCCGCCTGCTGGTACTCAGCGGCGACGAGGCCTGGACGCTGCAGCAGGCGCAGGCGCTGCGGGAGAGGCTCGCCGGCGATGGCCTGTGGGTGGGCCCCGAGCCGGTTTTCGCGCCCGGGGTGTCGCCTGGCGCCCTGAAGACGCTGCTGGGGCGGGAAGTCATGCACGCCTTTTTCGATGCCCGGCGCGGATTTGATGTAGCCGCCCTGGCGGCCCTGAGCGGTACCCTGCGGGCGGGAAGCTGGCTGGTACTGCTGACGCCCCCCTTCGCCGACTGGCCGTCCCGGGTGGATGAGGACTCCCTGCGCTGGAGCGATACGCCCGACCCGATCTCTACCCCCCACTTTGTTCTCCGCTGCTGTCGGCAGTTTATCGCCGACCCCGATGTGCTGCTCTGGCGGCAGTCGGACTCGCCGCGGCTCCCGCTGGCCGTCCCGCGCCCTGACTGGCATCCCGCCGAGGGTCACCCGCTGGCCGAACAGGCGGCGATCCTTGCGCAATTGTTGCGTCTACCGCCCGGTATCGCGGCGGTGACGGCTGAACGAGGGCGAGGCAAATCCGCCCTCGCGGGCATGTTGCTGCGCCAGCTCGCGGGCGAGGCCATCGTTACCGCCCCGACCCGCAGCGCCGTCGATGTGCTGGCGAGCTTTGCCGGCGAGGCGTTTCGCTTTATGGCGCCTGATGCGCTGCTGTCGTCGAAAGAAACGGCGTCCTGGCTGATTGTCGATGAGGCCGCGGCCATTCCGGCTCCGCTTCTCCGGCAGCTGGTAAGCCGTTTTCCCCGCACGCTACTCACCACGACGGTGCAGGGTTATGAGGGCACCGGGCGCGGGTTCCTGCTGAAATTTTGCGCCAGCCTGCCCCATCTGCAGTCGTTCAGCCTGAGCGCGCCGATCCGCTGGGCAGTGGGCTGCCCGCTGGAGTCAGCCATCAGTCAGCTGCTGATCTTCAGCGATGAGGCATTTCGCGATGCGCCGACGGGGGAGGTTGCCGTGGAAGAGGTCGATCAGTCCAGCTGGCAAACGCGGCCGGCGCTGCCGGAGGCGATGTACCAGCTGTTGTCCGGGGCGCATTACCGCACTTCTCCTCTCGATCTGCGGCGCATGATGGACGCGCCGGGCCAGGCTTTCCGCTGTGCACGCGCCGGCGGCGCGGTGGCGGGCGCGCTGTGGCTGGTGGCCGAGGGGGGACTTTCTCCTGAACTCAGCCGGGCGGTGTGGGCGGGTTTTCGCCGGCCGCGAGGGAACCTGGTCGCCCAGTCGCTGGCGGCGCATGGCGGCAGTCCCCTCGCGGCGACGCTGCGCGGGCTGCGGGTCAGTCGGATCGCCGTCCACCCCGCCCGCCAGCGCGAAGGGCTGGGGCAGCAGATGATCGCGGATATCGCCGCCGATGCCGCAGGTTATGACTATCTCTCCGTCAGCTTTGGCTATACCCCTGAGCTGTGGCGCTTCTGGCAACGCTGCGGGTTTATCCTCGTGCGGCTGGGCACTCATCGCGAGGCCAGCAGCGGATGCTATACCGCGATGGCTCTGTTCCCGCTGAGTGCAGCGGGGCATCAGCTCGCGCAGCGGGAGGCACAGCGGCTACAACGCGATGAATACTGGCTGCGCCCGTGGCGGGACGCGCCCGCGCCGCTGCCGGCCGTTTCAGGGGCTATGCTTAGTGAAGAGGACTGGCTGGAAGCGGCCAGCTTTGCCTTCGCCCATCGCCCGCTGGCCGCGGCGCTGGGTTGCCTCAATCGTCTGCTGATGCAGGTCGACATGCCGTTGCCGGCGCTGCGCGGGCGCCTGCAGGGGGAAGAAGAGGCCGAACTCTGCGCCGCGCTGCAGCTAACAGGGCGTAAAGCTCTGCTGGCGAGATGGCGTCAGGAGGCCGCTGACGCTTTGCGCTTCCTCGATGCAGCGCGCGCCGAGGCGCTGCGTCAGCAGGTAGCGCACCTGCAATTTTTTTAACTAACTCATTCAGTTAAATGGCATGGTCATATCTGGCGAGCGGCGTACACTGCCCGCATACACAAAGGAGACAGCCATGAAACACGATCATTTTATTGTTCAAAGCCCTGCGACGCCTGCGCAACAGCTGTTGCTGCTGTTTCATGGCGTGGGGGATAACCCGGTCTCCATGGGGCAAATTGGCAGCTGGTTCGCGCCGCAGTTTCCTGATGCGCTGATCGTAAGCATTGGCGGGGTGGAGCCTTGCGGTCCCAACGGCCGGCAGTGGTTTTCGGTGCAGGGAGTGACGGAAGAGAATCGTCAGCAGCGTATCGACGCCATTATGCCGACCTTTATTGACATTGTGCGCTACTGGCAGGAAAAGAGCGGCGTCAGCCCGCTGGCCACTGCGCTGATCGGCTTCTCTCAGGGGGCGATCATGTCGCTGGAGAGCATCAAAGCGGCGCCGGATCTGGCTTCGCGGGTGATCGCCTTTAATGGCCGCTACGCGACGCTGCCGGTCACCGCAACGACGGCCACCACCATTCACCTGATCCACGGTGGTGACGATCGGGTTATCGATCTGGCGTGGGCGGTGTCGGCTCAGGAGGCGTTGTTGCAGGCGGGGGGCGACGTGACCTTAGATATTGTTGACGATCTGGGGCATGCCATTGACGATCGCAGCATGCAGTTTGCGATTGAGCGACTGCGCTATACCGTGCCGAAGCACTATTTTGATGAGGCGCTGAGCGGCAGTACGCCGAAAGGGGACGATATCATCGAAATGCTGTAACCCCGGCGGCCGGGGTTACAGGTGGGTGGTACCGCGATAAAGGCAAACTTACGGTTTCTTCGACTGGTCGTGCTTCGGCCAGTCGTCGTCATCGTCCCATTTATCGTTAAAATCACGGTGCGGCGGCAGATCGGGTTTGTTGTTGAGGAATTTTTTGTGGTCAACGCGGTTCAGATCTTTAATCACGTTGATAATTACCCCCACCAAAAAGACCAGCACCAGAATCCACCAGTGTTTAATAAGCCATTCCATGCGCGCTTCCTCTTTACGTCAGTACGTCAGGCGACCAGCTGTTCCATTACGCGTTGATACATCCGCGCCAGCAGCTGCAGGTCGGCGGCGTTCACACATTCATTAATTTTGTGAATCGTGGCGTTCACGGGGCCCAGCTCTACCACCTGCGCCCCCATGCGCGCGATAAACCGTCCGTCTGAGGTGCCGCCGTTGGTTAACAGCTGCGGTTTGATCTCATTATAGTGCTCAATCGCGTTGACGACCGCATCCACTAGCTTGCCCCGTCCGGTGAGGAACGGTTGGCCGGAGAGCCACCACTCCACGCTGTAACGCAGCTGGTATTTTTCCAGCAGGGCGACCACCCGGGCTTTGATCATCTCGTCCGTCAGTTCCGTACTGAAGCGGAAGTTGAACTGGACGAATATATCGCCAGGGATCACGTTGTTGCTGCCGGTGCCGGACTGCACGTTGGCAATCTGCATGCTGGTCGGCGGGAAGTATTCATTGCCTTTATCCCACTCGATAGTGACCAGCTCCGCCAGCATCGGCGCCGCGCGATGGACGGGGTTATCGGCAAGGTGCGGATAGGCGACATGGCCCTGTACGCCGTGAATGGTCAGATTGCAGGTCAGCGAGCCGCGGCGGCCGTTTTTCACCACATCGCCGACCACTTCGGTACTGGAGGGTTCGCCGACCAGACAGTAGTCCAGACGCTCGTTACGCGCCATCAGCGTCTCCACCACTTTGACGGTGCCGTTTTTGGCGCTGGCCTCTTCATCAGAGGTAATCAAAAACGCCAGCCGGCCCCGGTGGTTCGGGTACTGCGCGACAAAACGCTCAGCGGCAACCACCATCGCCGCCAGCGAGCCTTTCATATCTGCCGCCCCGCGGCCAAACAGCATCCCGTCGCGGATGGTGGGTTCGAACGGCGGATTGATCCAGCGGTCGGCGTCGCCTGCCGGGACCACGTCGGTGTGGCCGGCGAAGGCCAGCGTCTCGCCGTGGCCGCGCCAGGCCCAGAAGTTCTGCGTATCGCCGAAATCCATCGGTTCAACGGTAAAGCCGATCGCACGCAGGCGTTCAATCATTAACGCCTGGCATCCCGCATCATCGGGGCTAAGGGAAGGGCGGCGAATAAGCTGCTGAGCCAGCTCAATGACCGGGCAAGACATAGACTATACCTCGTTAAACTGCTGATAACTTGCTTCACTAAAACCCAGCAGCATAGGACGACCGGGCGCGCAGAGCAATGGGCGTTTGATAATCGCCGGCATTTCCAGCATCAATGCGGCGGCGGCATCGGCATTATCGATGCTATTGCGCAGCGATTCGTCCAGCTTGCGCCAGGTGGTGCCGCGGGTGTTCAGCAGCGCCTGCCAGCCCAGTTCGGCAATAAAGGTATCCAGTTGCGCGCGGTCGAGGCCATCGGCGCGGTAGTCATGGAAGCGATAGTCAATCTGATGCGCTTCCAGCCAGCGGCGAGCTTTTTTAATGGTATCGCAGTTTTTAATTCCGTACATGGTGAGCATAGATAAACCTTTAACATTCAATTAAGCGGTTAACTCAGATATTTCCGAATATATAAGCCTTATTGAAATAATACGTGATTCAGATGAATAAATATAACTTTTTACCGGGTATCTTATGCCATGTTTTCGGGTGCTTAAAATTCGCCCAGTCGCGGGCATGATGTGAGGGCACTAACAATATTACGAAAATGTTGCCTGATGGTGCTCTGCATCACATAATTTTTACATACGAGACGGCATAGTGGCGGCAACCAGAGGTTTTATCTCTGTCAGCGGTCCACAAGACAATCAGAGCAATAGGGGAGCTCAACTTCCCATCAGCAATGAAGTTATATAGAATCGACCATAATAATAAGAGAGGCTATTATGATTGAACATGAACTGGGGAACTGGAAAGATTTTATTGAAGGCATGCTTCGTAAATAAATTTCCGCAATGTGAGCAGGGGAATAACGCGACGTAAATAAGCGCGTCATGGTTCTGAACACATAAAGAAGGCGACCATCCAGGTCGCCTTTTCTGTTATTCCGGCTCGCCGCCGACACCCGACGGTTTATTGCGGACGCTCCTTCAGCGGAAAGCGGCGGCGCACCAGCACAAAGAACAGCGGTACGAAAAAGATGGCCAGCACGGTGGCGGAGATCATCCCGCCCATCACCCCGGTACCGACCGCATGCTGGCTGCCGGAGCCGGCTCCGGTGCTGGTGGCCATCGGCAGGACGCCGAAGATAAACGCCAGCGAGGTCATCAGAATGGGGCGCAGGCGCTGACGGCAGGCCGACAGCGTGGCGCTGAGCAGATCCTGGCCTTTCTCGTTGAGCTCATTGGCGAACTCGACGATCAGAATGGCGTTTTTCGCCGACAGGCCGATCACCGTCAACAGGCCCACCTGGAAGTAAACGTCATTCTCCAGGCCGCGCATCCAGGTCGCAAGCAGGGCGCCAATCACCCCGAGCGGGACCACCAGCATCACCGAGAACGGCACCGACCAGCTCTCGTACAGCGCCGCCAGGCACAGGAACACCACCAGCAGAGAAATCGCGTACAGGGCCGGCGCCTGAGCGCCGGAGAGGCGTTCCTGATAGGACATGGCGGTCCATTCGAGGCCAAAGCCGGTTGGCAGCTGCGCGGCCAGTTTCTCCATCATGTCCATCGCGGTACCGGTACTGATGCCCGGCGCCGCCTCACCGACGATCTCCACCGCCGAATAGCCATTGTAGCGCTCCAGACGCGGCGAGCCGGTTTCCCAGCGCGAGGTGGCGAAGGCCGAGAACGGCACCATCGTGCCGCTGCTGTTGCGGACGTACCAGAGATTGATATCGTCAGGCAGCATTCGATATTTCGCCGCCGCCTGGACGTAGACTTTCTTCACCCTCCCGCGATCCATAAAGTCGTTGACGTAGCTCGACCCCCACGCGGTTTGCAGCGTATCGTTGATGTCGTCAATGGAGACGCCCAGCGCCTGAGCTTTACGCTGATCGATATCGACCTGCAGCTGCGGGCTGTCGTCGAGCCCGTTATGCCGGACCCGGGTCAACAGCGGGTTTTTACCCGCCAGCTCAAGCAGCGTATCGCGCGCCGCCATCAGCGCATCGTGCCCCTTACCGGCGTGATCTTCCAGCTCCATATCGAAGCCTGCCGAACTGCCGAGGCCGCTGATCGCCGGCGGGCTGCTGGCGATGACCCGGGCTTCGTTGATCTGATTAAACGCTTTGGTGGCGCGTTCAATAATGGCAAAGGAGGAGCCGGTTTGCGGATCGCGCTGGTCCCAGTCTTTGAGGCGCACGAACATACGGGCTACGTTCTGCCCGTTGCCGCCGGGGCCGGAGCCAACGGTAGCGAACACCGACTCCACGTTTTGCCTCTCGTTATTGAGGAAGTAATCTTCCGCTTTCTGCACCACTTTCAGCGTCTGCTGTTGGGTGCTGCCGCTCGGCAACTGTACCGAGGTGGTGAACATCCCCCGATCCTCCAGCGGCAGGAATGAGGTGGGCAGATGCAGGAACAGGAACACCATCCCGCCGAGCAGAACGACGTAGATCAGCATCCAGCGCAGCGAGCGATGAAGAATTTTGCCGACGAAGGTTTCATAGCGGCTGGCGCTGCGGTTAAAGGTGCGGTTGAACCAGCCGAAGAAGCCTTTTCTCTCATGAGATTCACCTGGCTTAACCGGTTTGAGCAGGGTGGCGCAAAGGGCCGGGGTGAGGATCATGGCCACCAGCACCGAGAGGACCATCGCCGCGACGATAGTAATTGAGAACTGGCGATAGATAGCGCCGGTGGTGCCGCCGAAGAAGGCCATCGGCACAAACACCGCCGACAGCACCATCGCGATCCCCACCAGCGCGCCCTGAATTTGTCCCATCGATTTGCGGGTGGCTTCCCGCGGCGACAGGCCTTCCTCGCTCATGATGCGCTCAACGTTTTCCACCACCACGATGGCGTCATCCACCAGCAGGCCGATAGCCAGCACCATCGCGAACATCGTCAGGGTGTTGATGCTGTAGCCACAGGCATAAAGCACCGCGAAGGTGCCCATCAGCACCACCGGCACGGCGATGGTCGGGATCAGGGTGGCGCGGAAGTTCTGCAGGAACAGATACATCACGAGGAAAACCAGCAGGATCGCCTCCAGCAGGGTTTTCACCACGTCGGTAATGGAAGCCTTCACGAAGGAGGTGGTCTCATAGGCGACTTTATATTCCAGCCCGTGCGGGAAATACTGCGACAGCTCATTGAGGCGAGCGATCACGCGCTCCGCGGTGGCCATTTCGTTGGCGCCGGAGGCGAGCTTAATTCCCAGGCCAGAGGCGGCCTGGCGGTTATAGCGGCTAAGATAGTCGTACTTCTCCGCCCCCATCTCCACGGTAGCGACATCGCCGAGGGTCACTTCTGAACCATCCTGATTGACGCGCAGGGTGATATTGCGAAACTGTTCCGGGGTTTGCAGCAGAGATTGCGAGTTGATGGTGGCGTTCAGCGCCTGCTTATCGACGGAAGGCGTGCCGCCGAGCTGGCCGACGGCAATCTGGGCGTTCTGCGAACTGATGGCGTCGGTAACATCCTTGGTGGTCAGCTGGAAGCTATTGAGCTTTGCCGGATCGAGCCAGATGCGCATTGAGTATTGCGAGCCGTAGGCGTCGATATCCCCTACGCCGTTGACGCGGCTGAGCGGGTCCTGAATGTTACTGGCGACGTAGTCGGCGATATCCTGTTTATCCATACTGCCGTCGGTGGAGACGAAGGCGAGGGTCAGGATATTGGTATCGCCAGTCTTGCGCACCGTTACCCCCTGGTTTTGCACCGCTTGCGGCAGTTTACGCATCGCCGACTGCAGCTGGTTTTGCACCTGCTGCACGGCTTCATCCGGGTCGGTACCGGCGGTAAAACTGAGGGTGATGGTCGCCTGGCCGGTGGCGCTGCTCTGGGATGACATATACATCAGGTTATCGAGGCCGGTCATATTCTGTTCGATAACCTGGGTGACGGTATTCTCCAGGGTTTGCGCGGAAGCGCCGGGATAGTTGGCCGTGACCCGCACATTCGGCGGGGCCAGATCGGGATACTGTTCAACCGGTAGCGACAAAATGGCAAGGGTGCCCGTCAGGCATAACAGGATTGCCAGCACCCACGCAAAAATGGGGCGATCGATAAAGAAATTCGCCATCAGAATAAAAACCTCATATGCACATGTTCTTGTTATTGCACAGCCTGTGCCACTTTAGCCCCAGCGCCTCCGGCAATCGTGGAGAAATTAAGGAGATAGTGTAATTTATCATGTTGCTTTTGCCGTATCGTAAAGAAACATCGAACTTTCCTGCCGCCGGGTCGGCCACTCCGCTTCGCCCGCAGCACCCGGGGACGCATTATTCCTTGCCGGTGTGAAACCTGATTTCATTTAAGTCAAAAAAATTGATCCAAAACGGATTCTTTCCAGAAAAAGGGTATCCTGGGCAAATGAACATTGTTCCGGCCTCGTCTTGTCGGGTAATAAATAGGCATGCGCATTAAGGGGTTATTCACCAATAAGACAAAAGGAAGCCATGAACCACTTTATATTGAGCGATAGCCGAAAATGTATCGGTTGCCAGGCCTGCGAAGTGGCCTGCGTAATGGCGCATAACGAGGAGCAACATGCGCTGACCCCGCAGCGCTTTTTGCCCCGTATCACCGTGATTAAAGCAGAAGGGCAGCGTAACGCCATCACCTGCCGCCACTGCGAAGACGCCCCCTGCCTCCGCAGCTGCCCCAACGGCGCCATCGCCCAGACTGGCGACAGCGTTCAGGTCTGTCAGGAGAAATGCATTGGCTGTAAATCCTGCATGGTGGCCTGCCCGTTCGGGGTGATGCAGGTCGTGGTCACGCCGGAAGCCGCAGGCCAGGTGAAAGCCAGCGCGCAAAAATGCGATCTATGCGCGGGCCGCGAGGCGGGACCGGCCTGTGTGGAAAACTGTCCGGCGCAGGCGCTGACCCTCGCCGACGATGAGACATTGACCACGCTGGCCAGGCAGCGGCGTCTGCGATCGGCCTGCCAGGAGGCGCAGCCGTGGCAGCGCGGCGCGGCCCCCGCCAGGCAGCCCGACGCCGGCGAGAAGGCCAGGCAAATGGCGATGACGCCGCCGCGCGGAGAGCCGGATAAGCTGGCGGCGGAGGCGCGTAAGAGCCACTTTGAGGAGATCTATCAGCCGTTCACCCCGACGCAGGCACGGCAGCAGGCCGCCCGCTGCCTGAAATGTGGAGAACACAGCATCTGTGAATGGACCTGTCCACTGCATAACCACATTCCGCAGTGGGTCGAGCTGGTGAAGGCAGGGGATATCGCCGCCGCGGTCGCCCTGTCCCATCAGACCAACTGTCTGCCGGAGATCACCGGCCGCGTCTGCCCTCAGGACCGGCTGTGTGAGGGCGCCTGCACCCTGCGCGATGAAAGCGGCGCGGTCACCATCGGCAATATTGAGCGATTTATATCCGACCAGGCGCTGGCCAGCGGCTGGCGTCCGGACCTCTCGCAGGTTAAGCCGAGCGGCAAACGGGTGGCGATTATCGGCGCCGGACCGGCCGGGCTGGCCTGCGCCGATGCGCTGGTGCGCCACGGCGTACAGCCGGTGGTCTTTGACCGTCATCCGGAGATCGGCGGCCTGCTGACCTTCGGCATTCCGGCGTTCAAGCTGGATAAGTCACTGCTGGCCCGGCGGCGGGCGATTTTCTGCGAGATGGGCGTCCACTTTGAGCTCAACTGCGAGGTGGGGAAAGATATCCCCCTGGCGACGCTGCTGGCTGAGTATGACGCGGTGTTCGTCGGCGCCGGAACCTATCGCTCCATGAAGGCCGGCCTGCCGAATGAAGAGGCGCCCGGGGTCTACGACGCGCTGCCGTTTCTTATCGCCAACACCAAACAGGTGATGGGGCTGGCGGAATCGGCGCAGGAGCCTTATGTCAACACTGCCGGGCTGAACGTGGTGGTGCTGGGGGGCGGCGATACGGCGATGGACTGCGTGCGCACCGCGCTGCGCCATGGCGCCCGCCAGGTGACTTGCGCCTATCGGCGGGATGAAGCCAACATGCCGGGCTCGAAAAAAGAGGTCAAAAATGCCCGCGAAGAGGGGGCGCTCTTTGAGTTTAACGTCCAGCCGGTGACGCTTGAGCTGGACGAGAACGGACGGGTGAACGGGGTTCGCTTTTTGCGCACCGAGCTTGGCGCGCCGGACGCCGGCGGAAGACGCCGCCCGACGCCGATCCCCGGCAGCGAGTTTGTTATGCCGGCAGAGGCGGTGATCATGGCCTTTGGCTTCCACCCGCACCGCATGCCCTGGCTGGAAGCGGCCGGGGTGGCGCTGGACAGCCAGGGGCGGATTAAAGCCGGAGTGGAGAGCCGTTACCGTTATCAGACCAGTCAGGAGAAGATCTTTGCCGGCGGCGATGCCGTGCGCGGCGCCGACCTGGTGGTAACGGCGATGGCGGAAGGCCGTCATGCGGCGCAGGGGATCCTTGACTATCTGGGGCTGAAAACGACGCCGCTTCACTGACGACAAACCCGGCTCCGCAGCGTAGTATGAGGGCGTCCTTTTACGCTGTGGGGTCGGTATGTCACTCAATATTCACGTCATTAAAGATAAAATCCTCTCTGAGAACTGGTTCGTACTACGCAACATGACCTATGAGCTGACGCGGGCGGACGGCAGCGTCGTGCGCCACAAACGCGAGGTCTACGATCGCGGCAATGGCGCCACCGTGCTGCTGTATAACCGCCATAAGCAGACGGTGGTCCTGGTGCGTCAGTTCCGGGTCGCCACCTGGGTCAATGGCAATCATGACGGCATGCTGATTGAAACCTGCGCCGGGCTGCTGGACAACGACGAGCCGGAGGCCTGCATTCGGAAAGAGGCGGTGGAAGAGACCGGCTATGAAGTGGGCGAGGTGCGAAAGCTGTTTGAGCTGTTTATGTCGCCAGGCGGCGTCACCGAAGTGGTGCATTTCTTTATCGCCGAGTACAGCGACGCCCAGCGAACCACCAGCGGCGGCGGGGTGGATGACGAAGCCATTGAGGTGCTGGAACTGCCCTTTAGCCAGGCGCTACAGATGGTCGCTGATGGGGAGATCCGCGACGGGAAAGCGGTCATTCTGCTGCAGTATCTGCAAACCTCCGGCCTGATGTCGGGGAACTCTGACAAATCCGATTGAGTCAGCGGCTGCCGTTGTCCAGGATAGGCGCCGTGGTCGGGTTTATCTGGGGTCGGGCGGTTCATGCTTTTTCGCATCATTTTTTTCCTCTTTCTGGCGGTGCTGCCTTGCTCACAGGCATGGTCGGCACCGGCGCTGCAGCGCTTCAACGACTGGCAGGTCACCTGTAATAACCAAAATTTCTGCGTCACCCGCAACGTGGGGCTGCATTATGGTCTGGTGATGACCCTCAGCCGCAGCGCCGGGGCGGCTACTGACGCCAGCCTGCGTATCGAACTGGGCGGCACCGGCAATCCGGTGGCGACGCTCGCGCCGATAGCGCCGCGCCTGCTGCTGGATGGTAAACCGCTGTCCCTGACCGACAAGCGCTGGCGCATTGAAGATAAACTCATTAAAACCGACGACAGCGTGACGATCGATGCCTTCCTCCAGCGGGTCCAGGAGGGAAAAACCCTCTCACTGGCCAACGGCCTGCAGACCATCTCCCTGCAGGGGCTGAAAGCGGCCCTGTTATTTATCGATGCCCGGCAAAAGCGGGTGGGCAGCGAAACGGCCTGGGTCGGCAAAGGGGAGGAGCCGCCGCTCAGCGTACCGCCGGCGCCGGCGCTGCGCGCGGTGGCGAGCGCGGTCACGGCGCAGTCGCCGCTGGGACGTGATGAACTCAACGATCTGATGGACTACGGCAATGAGCGGATGAGCAACAGCAACTGCTCCCTCGATCCGTTCCGCCGCGAAATTCGCGTTACTGCGCTGACGGATGACAAAGTGCTGCTGATGACCAGCTGCGAATCCGGGGCGTACAACACCGTCTGGCTGGCCTGGCTGGTCTCCCGCCAGCGCCCGTATGTCGCCCGTCAGGTGCGGCTGATGCTGCCATTTCAGCCGCCCGGCGAGGCGCCGCGGGAGATTGAGCTAATTAACGCCAGCTATGATGACCGCCGCCATGAGCTGGTGACCCTGGACAAGGGGCGCGCGTCTGGCGATTGCGGGATCCAGACCCGCTGGCGTTTTGACGGCCAGCGGTTCAGCCTCTCCCGTTACGCGCAGCAGCCGACATGCGACAACTGGCAGGGGCCAGACGCCTGGCCCACGCTGTGGATCACCCGTTAAGCACCTGTTCGGCGGTGGCGACGATATGGTCGACCGTAAAGCCAAAGAACGGGAACAGCTGCTCCGCCGGGGCGGATTCACCGTAGCCGGTCATGCCGACGATCTTGCCTTTTAAGCCGACATATTTATACCAGTAGTCCGCTATCCCGGCCTCGACGGCCACCCGGGCGCTGACGTCCGACGGCAGCACCGACTCGCGCCAGGCCTCGTCCTGAGCGTCAAACACGTCGGTGGAGGGGAGCGAAACCACCCGCACATTCACTCCGTTGGCCAACAGTTTTTCCGCCGCCAGGACGGTGATTTCCACTTCCGAGCCGGTGGCGATAAGGATCAGGTCGGGTTTGCCGCCGGCATCCTTCAGCACGTAGCCGCCCCGGGCGATATCCTGAACCTGTTGCGGGGTACGCGGCATCTGCGCAAGGTTTTGTCGCGACAAGATCAGCGCCGTCGGTCCGCCCTGACGCGCGATGGCCGCCTGCCAGGCGACGGCGGTCTCCACCTGGTCGCAAGGGCGCCAGGTGCTGAAGTTGGGCGTCAGCCGCAGACTGGCCAGCTGTTCCACCGCCTGGTGGGTCGGACCGTCTTCCCCAAGACCGATGGAGTCATGGGTATAGACCATGATCTGCCGGGCCTTCATCAGGGCCGCCATGCGCGCGGCGTTGCGGGCGTATTCCACAAACATCAGAAAGGTCGAGGTATAGGGAATGAAGCCCCCGTGCAGGGCGATGCCGTTGGCCACCGCGGTCATGCCGAATTCGCGCACGCCGTAGTGAATATAGTTGCCGGCGGCATCCTCTTTAATCGATGTCGAGCCAGACCAGATGGTCAGGTTACTCGGCGCGAGATCCGCCGAACCGCCCAGCAGCTCCGGGAGGTGCGGGCCGTACGCGTTCAGCGCATTCTGCGAGGCTTTACGGCTGGCGATCTTCGCCGGCTCGGCCTGCAGCTTCGCCACGTAGTCACGCGCCGTCGCGGCAAAATCTTCCGGCAGGGCGCCTGCCATGCGACGGGTCAGCTCAGCGGCCAGTTCCGGGAACTGCTGCTGGTAGGCGGCGAATTTCTCGTTCCAGGCGTGCTCGGCTTTTTCGCCGCGTGGCCGCGCATCCCAGCCCTGATAGATCTCTTTCGGGATCTCAAAGGGCGGATATTTCCAGCCCAGCTGCTGGCGGGCCAGGGCCACCTCTTTTTCACCCAGCGCCGCGCCGTGCGACTCCTCTGAGCCGGCTTTGTTGGGCGAACCGAAGCCGATGATGGTCCGACAGATGATCAGCGACGGCTTATCTTTCACCGCCTGCGCTTCCGTAATGGCCTGTTTGATGGCCTGCGGATCGTGGCCGTCGATATCGCCGATCACATGCCAGTGGTAGGCGCGGAAGCGTTCCGCTGTATCGTCGGAAAACCAGCCTTCGGTTTTGCCGTCGATGGAGATGCCGTTGTGATCGTAAAAACCGATCAGCTTGCCTAGTCCGAGCGTGCCTGCCAGCGAACAGGCTTCATGGGAGATCCCCTCCATCAGACAGCCATCGCCCATGAAAACCCAGGTGTGATGGTCGATAATCTCATGACCGGGGCGGTTAAACTGCGCCGCCAGGGTGCGTTCGGCAATGGCCATACCGACGGCGTTCGCCAGCCCCTGGCCCAGCGGGCCGGTGGTGGTCTCCACCCCGGGGGTATAGCCATGCTCCGGGTGACCCGGCGTTTTAGAGTGCAGCTGGCGGAACTGCTTCAGCTCTGACAGCGGCAGATCGTAGCCGGTCAGGTGCAGCAGACTGTAGAGCAGCATCGACGCGTGGCCGTTGGACAGAATAAAGCGGTCGCGGTCCACCCAGCCAGGGTTCTGCGGATTGTGCTTAAGAAAATCGTTCCACAGCACTTCGGCAATATCTGCCATCCCCATTGGCGCACCGGGGTGGCCGGAATTGGCTTTCTGCACCGCGTCCATACTGAGGGCGCGGATGGCGTTGGCAAGCTCTCTTCGGGACATAGTTTTCTCCGTGAGACTAAAGTGACAGTTTGGCGGCAAGCAGATCTTCCAGTTTGCGTTGATCGACGGCGAACAGGCGGATACCCTCCGCCAGCTTTTCGACCGCCATAGGATCCTGATTATGTTCCCAGCGGAACTCCGCCTCGCTGAGCGGCACCGGGCGCGGCAGGATCTGGCTGGCAGGGATCAGTTTGCGCACCACCGGGGCGTCGCTGGCCTGCAGCTCTTTTAATAAAGGCGGGGCGATGGTCAGGCGGTCGCAGCCGACCAGGGCGAGGATCTGCTCGGTGCGGCGGAAGCTGGCGCCCATCACGATGGTGTTGTATTTATGCTGTTTGAAGTAGTCATAGATATTGCGCACGGATTTCACTCCTGGATCTTCCTCAACCACGTAAGGATCCAGCGGTTTGCGCGCCTGATACCAGTCATAAATACGCCCGACGAAAGGGGAGATCAGATAGACACCGGCTTCGGCGCAGGCCCGGGCCTGGGCGAAGGAAAACAGCAGCGTCAGGTTGCAGTGGATCCCCTCTTTTTCCAGCGTTTCGGCGGCGCGGATCCCCTCCCAGGTGGAGGCCAGCTTGATCAGGATCCGTGACTTATCAATGCCCATCTCCTGATACAGCGCCACCAGATGGCGCGCCTTCTCGATACTCTTCTCCCGGTTGAAGGAGAGCCGGGCGTCCACCTCGGTGGAGACACGGCCAGGAATGCTTTTGAGGATCTCCGCGCCAAAATTGACCGCCAGCTTATCGCAGGCGTGAGTTACCTGCGCTTCGCGGCTGCCTCCTTGCTTTTTGGCCCAGGCGATCGCGTCGTCGATGAGTCCGCTATAGGACGCCAGCCCGGCGGCTTTCAGCAGCAGGGAGGGGTTGGTGGTGGCATCTTCCGGATGGTAGTGGCGGATGGATTCGATGTCGCCGCTGTCGGCGACCACGGTGGTGAACTGCTTAATACTGTCTAGCTGATTCATGGATAAGTCCTCCTGGAACAAGGTGTTACATGAGTGCTTGCCGGTATGCGGTATAAATATTGATGAGGTACATAACCAAAAAGCATAGCAGACGGGGCTATTATTGGCGGCGAATCCGGGTAACATAACCGCTATAAATTGATAACAACCAGATCATAGCGATGGCCAGAGTTTGGCGGTGTTCAAAGTTTATCGCCCCGCCAGGAGGGATACTGTCTGCCACTGAAAGGTGAACGACAGGATGGTCATCACGCTTTTTCCCTACGAACGATACGTGAAAGAAAGGAATATAAAATGGATGAGCAGTTAAAACAGAGCGCCCTCGACTTCCACGAATTTCCGGTTCCCGGAAAAATCCAGGTCTCGCCGACCAAACCTCTCGCCACCCAGCGTGATCTGGCGCTGGCCTACTCGCCGGGCGTCGCGGCCCCCTGTCTGGAAATCGAAAAAGATCCGCTGGCGGCCTACAAATATACCGCCCGCGGCAACCTGGTGGCGGTCGTCTCCAACGGCACCGCGGTGCTGGGGCTTGGCAACATCGGCGCCCTGGCCGGCAAACCGGTAATGGAGGGCAAAGGCGTCCTGTTTAAGAAATTTGCCGGCATCGATGTGTTTGATATCGAAGTCGATGAGCTGGACCCGGACAAATTCATTAACGTCGTCGCCGCCCTTGAGCCGACCTTCGGCGGCATCAACCTCGAAGATATTAAAGCGCCGGAGTGTTTCTACATTGAGCAGCAGCTGCGCGAGCGGATGAATATTCCGGTGTTCCATGACGATCAGCACGGCACGGCGATCATCAGCACCGCGGCGATCCTCAACGGCCTGCGCGTCGTTGAGAAGAATCTGTCCGACGTGCGGATGGTGGTCTCCGGCGCGGGGGCGGCGGCTATCGCCTGCATGAACCTGCTGGTGGCGCTGGGGATGCAAAGGCACAACATCGTGGTCTGCGATTCGAAAGGCGTTATCTATAAGGATCGTGAGCCGAACATGGCGGAAACCAAAGCGGCCTACGCAGTGGAAGACGACGGCAAACGCACCCTCGATGACGTGATCGACGGCGCGGACATTTTCCTCGGCTGCTCTGGTCCGAAAGTGCTGACCCCGGAGATGGTGAAGAAGATGGCGCGCGCGCCGCTGATCCTCGCCCTGGCCAACCCGGAGCCGGAAATTCTGCCGCCGCTGGCGAAGCAGGTCCGCGATGACGCCATCATCTGCACCGGCCGCTCCGACTACCCTAACCAGGTCAACAACGTCCTCTGCTTCCCGTTCATCTTCCGCGGCGCGCTGGACGTCGGCGCGACGGCGATCAACGAAGAGATGAAGCTGGCGGCGGTGCATGCCATTGCCGAGCTGGCCCATGCCGAGCAGAGCGAAGTGGTCGCCTCCGCCTACGGCGATCAGGATTTAAGCTTTGGCCCGGACTACATTATTCCGAAACCGTTCGATCCGCGGCTGATCGTCAAGATCGCCCCCGCGGTGGCGAAGGCGGCGATGGACTCCGGCGTGGCGACGCGCCCGATCGCCGATTTTGACGCCTATATCGAGAAGCTGAGCGAGTTCGTCTATAAGACCAACCTGTTTATGAAGCCTATCTTCTCTCAGGCGCGCAAAGATCCGAAGCGCGTGGTGCTGGCGGAAGGGGAGGAGACCCGGGTGCTGCACGCCACCCAGGAGCTGGTGTCGCTGGGGCTGGCCAAACCGATTCTGGTGGGGCGCCCGAGCGTGATTGAAATGCGCATCCAGAAGCTGGGCCTGCAGATCAAGGCCGGCGTTGACTTCGAGATCGTCAATAATGAATCCGACCCGCGGTTTAAAGAGTACTGGAGCGAGTACTACCAGCTGATGAAACGCCGCGGCATTACCCAGGAGCAGGCGCAGCGGGCGGTGATTAGCAACACCACGGTGATTGGCGCCATCATGGTTCACCGTGGCGAAGCGGATGCGATGATCTGCGGCACCATTGGCGAGTACCACGACCACTACCGCGTGGTGCAGCCGCTGTTCGGCTATCGCGACGGCGTCAGCACCGCTGGGGCGATGAACGCGCTGCTGCTGCCGAGCGGCAACACCTTTATCGCCGACACCTATGTCAATCACGATCCATCGCCGGAAGAGCTGGCGGAGATCACCCTGATGGCGGCGGAAAGCGTGCGTCGCTTTGGTATCGAACCGCGGGTGGCGTTGCTGTCGCATTCCAACTTTGGCTCTGCCGACTGCCCGTCCGCCAGCAAGATGCGCAGAACCCTTGAGCTGGTGAAGGCGCGCGCGCCGGAGCTGATGATCGATGGCGAAATGCATGGCGACGCCGCGCTGGTGGAAAGCATTCGCAACGATCGCATGCCGGACAGCCCGCTGAAGGGGTCGGCCAATATTCTGGTGATGCCGAATATGGAAGCCGCCCGGATCAGCTATAACCTGCTGCGCGTCTCCAGTTCGGAAGGGGTCACCGTCGGGCCGGTGCTGATGGGGGTAGCGAAGCCGGTGCATATCCTGACGCCGATCGCCTCTGTGCGTCGCATCGTGAATATGGTGGCGCTGGCGGTTGTCGAAGCGCAAACCGAACCGCTGTAAACGTCATAAAAAAGCCCCGGTACTCCGGGGCTTTTTGGTCTGATTTGGCGTCGCTCAGATCCAGGCTTTCACTTTAATAAACTCGTTCAGCGCCGCCTCAGGGCTGCCGGCCTCCGGCTGGTAATCATATTCCCAGCGTACCAGCGGCGGCATCGACATCAGAATAGATTCCGTCCTACCGCCGGTCTGCAGACCGAACAGGGTGCCACGGTCCCAGACCAGATTGAATTCGACGTAGCGGCCGCGGCGATAGAGCTGAAAATGGCGCTCACGCTCGCCGTACGGCGTGGCTTTTCGGCGTTCGACGATGGGTAAATAGGCGTCAGCGTAACCGTTACCCACTGCCTGCATAAAGGCGAAGCAGTGGTCAAAATCCGGGGTGTTCAGGTCGTCAAAGAACAGACCGCCTATCCCGCGCTGTTCCTGGCGGTGCTTCAGATAGAAATACTCATCGCACCATTTTTTATAGCGCGGATAGACGGCTTCCCCGAACGGCAGACACAGATCGCGGGCGGTACGATGCCAGTGGACGGCATCCTCTTCAAAGCCGTAGTAAGGGGTTAAATCAAAGCCGCCGCCGAACCACCACACCGGCTCGGCGCCAGGCTTTTCGGCAATAAAGAACCGCACGTTGGCGTGGCTGGTGGGCACATAGGGGTTCAGCGGATGGACCACCAGCGAAACGCCCATGGCTTCAAAGCTGCGTCCGGCCAGTTCCGGGCGGTGGGCGGTGGCGGAGGCTGGCATGGCGTCGCCATGGACATGGGAAAAGTTGACCCCCGCCTGCTCGAACACATTGCCGTCGCGCAGCACCCGGCTGCGTCCGCCGCCGCCTTCCCGCCGCCAGGCGTCTTCAATAAACGGCGCGCCATCCACGGCGCTTAGCTGCTGACAGAGGCTGTCCTGCAGCTGGAGCAGAAAAGTTTTAACCTGCGCGGCATCGGGTTTCATTAACGTCTCTTCGAATGGGCTTTCTGGTTATCGAACCAGTGGAAATAGCTGATAATGCCGTTGGCAATCGCGGTGGCGATTTTCTGCCGGAAGGCGGTGGTGCCGAGCAGTTTTTCCTCGTTCGGGTTCGTAATGAACGAGGTTTCCACCAGCACGGACGGTATAGACGGCGACTTCAGCACCACGAACGCCGCCTGTTCGGTATTGCGGCTGTGCAGCTTATGCACCGGCTTGATCTTTTTCAGGATATGCGAGCCCAGCGTCAGGCTGTTTTTAATGGTGTCGGTCTGTACCAGATCGAACAGCACCTGCTGCAGCAGATGGTCTTTATCCGTCGCTTTCTTACCGGCGACCTCGTCGGCGCGGTTTTCGCGATCGGAGAGGTATTTCGCCATGGCGCTACTGGCGCCGCGGTTTGACAGAGCGAACACCGAGGCGCCGGCAGCGCTCGGGTTGGTGAAGCCATCGGCGTGGATCGACATAAACAGATCGGCGCCGTGCTGATGGGCAATCTCCACGCGGTCATACAGCGGGATAAAGGTATCGCCGGTGCGGGTCAGGCGGGCGTCAATGCCGTTGCTGCGCAAGATGCTGCGCACGTTCTTAGCGATCGCCAGCACCACATGCTTCTCTTTCGAGCCGTTATGGCCGATAGCCCCGGTGTCGATGCCGCCGTGGCCCGGGTCGAGCATCACAATGCGGCGTGCGCCGGCCTTTTTGGCGGCGGGTTTGCTGTGTCCATTTGATGTTTTCAGTGGCTGCTCTTTTGCGCTGACCTGTGCAGTGACGCCGCTCAGCGTCATGGCAGCCAGCCCGGCTTTCAGCACCTGACGGCGCGAAGCAAGTATTTTTAAGGGTTTAAAAGTGCTCATTCGGCCTGAATTGTAAACAAGTGATGTCCAATGTTATATCGTATCGCGTTTGCCGTTACGACCATTCAAAATAAGAATTGTTTTACTTTTCATTTCAATACATGACAAAGTCATATTATGCCATTTTTTGTCGCTGATTTCGCCTGATATTGGCTATCAGTCATATTCGCGCCATAATCACTGTTTTTAACCGTCAATGGTGGGGAATACCATGGAGATTCGCGTTTTTCGCCAGCAGGATTTCGAAGAGGTTGTGACGCTGTGGGAGCGTTGCGATCTGCTGCGTCCCTGGAACGATCCGGAGATGGATATTGAGCGCAAGCTGAATCACGATGTCAGCCTGTTCCTGGTGGCGGAAGTGAACGGCGAAGTCGTCGGTACGGTGATGGGCGGATATGACGGCCATCGCGGGTCGGCCTACTATCTGGGCGTCCATCCGGAATATCGCGGTCGGGGGATCGCGAACGCGCTGCTCAACCGTCTGGAGAAAAAGCTGATTGCTCGCGGCTGCCCGAAAATCAATATTATGGTCCGCGAGGACAACGACGTGGTGCAGGGGATGTACGAGCGGCTGGGCTATGAGTACGCCGATGTTCTGACCCTGGGCAAACGCCTGATTGAAGATGAAGAATACTGAGTTTATCCCCGCCGATTTTGATGCCCATGGCCGTCTGCGTCTGCCTTTCCTTTTCTGGTGCGTGCTGTTGTTACAGGCCCGCACCTGGGTGCTGTTCTTGATGGCCGGCGCGTCGCGTCAGCAGGGCGACGCGATTCTAAATCTGTTCTATCCCGATCACGACCGCTTCTGGCTCGGTCTACTCCCCGGCGTGCCGGCGGTGCTGGCCTTTCTGCTTAGCGGCTATCGTCAGCGCCTGCCGCGCCTGTGGCGGGCGATGCGCTGGCTGCTGGTGTTATCGCAAGTGCTGCTGTTGCTGTGGCAGCCGATGCTATGGCTGAGCGGCGAATCTCCTTCCTCGCTGACCATCGGACTGCTGGCGGCGGATGGTTATGCCCTGTGGTGGCTGGCGACCAGCCGTCGCCTCGGCGCCTGTTTTCGCCAGACCACCTTTTAATGGCACTTTTTGCCGATCGTGAACTCCAACATGCGTTGAATGACTCAGAAAGGATTGTGATATGAAATCGCTACGTGTAATGCTCTGCGCGCTTCCGCTGGCGCTGACCGGCTGCTCAACGATGAGCGCGGTCAACTGGTCGGCGGCCTATCCGTGGAACTGGTTTGGTTCTTCCACCGAGGTGACCGAGCAGGGGGTGGGGAAACTGACGGCGTCCACGCCGCTCAACGAACAGGCCATTAGCGATGCGCTGGGGAGCGACTACCGTTTGCGCAGCGGAATGAAGACCGATAAGGGGAATATCGTCCACTACTTTGAAGCGCTGAAAGACAACAGCGTGGCGCTGACCATCAATGGCGACAACGGCGCCATCAGCCGGATTGACGTGCGTGATGCCGAAATCAAAACCGCCAGCGGCGTGAAAATCGGCACACCGTTCAGCGACCTGTACAGCAAAGCCTTCGGCAACTGCCAGAAAGCCAGCAATGACAATGGCGCGGTCGTCGAGTGTCAGGCCGAGGGGAGCCAGCATATCAGTTACGCCTTCACCGGTCACTGGAGCGGCCCGGACGAGCTGATGCCCTCCGACGATACGCTGAAAAACTGGAAGGTCAGCAAAATTATCTGGCGTCGCTAAATTGATCTGAAGAGACACGACGGCCCTGAAAAACGGTTACAATGGCGCGTTAGCAACGCGACAGCGTTGTAGTTGCATCATTTCAGGAGGAGCGATGTCTCAGGTTCAGAGCGGCATTTTGCCGGAACATTGCCGCGCGGCGATTTGGATTGAAGCCAATATCAAAGGGGACGTTAACGCCCTGCGCGAAGCGAGCAAAAATTTTGTCGATAACGTGGCCACCTTCCAGGCTAAATTCCCCGACGCTAAACTCGGTGCGGTGGTGGCGTTCGGCAATACCGTCTGGCGTCAGCTGAGCGGCGGAGAAGGGGCGGAGGAGTTAAAAGATTTTCCGGTCTACGGCAAAGGGCTGGCGCCATCCACCCAGTATGACCTGCTGATTCATATTTTATCCGCCCGCCATGAAGTGAACTTCTCGGTGGCGCAGGCCGCGCTGGCCGCCTTTGGCGACGCTATCGAGGTGAAAGAAGAGATCCACGGCTTCCGCTGGGTGGAAGAGCGTGACCTCAGCGGCTTCGTCGACGGCACCGAAAACCCGGCGGGGGAAGAAACCCGTCGTGAAGTGGCGGTGATCAAAGACGGCGTGGATGCGGGCGGCAGCTACGTATTCGTCCAGCGCTGGGAGCATAATCTCAAACAGCTGAACCGCATGAGCGTGCCGGATCAGGAGATGATGATTGGCCGCACCAAGGAAGCCAACGAAGAGATCGATGGCGACGCACGTCCGGTCACGTCTCACCTGAGCCGCGTTGACTTAAAAGAAGATGGCAAAGGGCTGAAAATCGTCCGCCAGAGCCTGCCGTATGGCACCGCCAGCGGTACCCATGGCCTCTATTTTTGCGCCTACTGCGCGCGTCTGTACAACATCGAGCAGCAGCTGCTGAGCATGTTCGGCGATACCGACGGCAAACGCGACGCGATGCTGCGCTTCACCAAACCGGTGACCGGCGGCTATTACTTCGCGCCGTCCCTGGAGCGTATTCAGGCGCTGTAATGCTTTCCCCTCACCCTAACCCTCTCCGTGAGGGAGAGGGCCGGGGTGAGGGGGAGAGTTCCTCGAGCGTGCGCAGGATCACCTGCAGCACGCCGGTTTCGTTCCGGTCATACTTGTTATTCCAGAAGCGTAAAACGGTCCAGCCCTGCTGCTTAAGCCATGTTGTGCGCCGGGCATCGTATTCAGTCCGGCTGTCATCCTGGCCGCCGGCGAACTCAATCACCAGGCGAAATCTTGAATATAGGGTCCAGCGGGATGCTGGCGGTGAAACTTGTAGCTGGCAGAACGGCGATCGCGCAGCTGGTGCCACAGGCGGCGCTCCTGCGGCGTCAGGTGGCGGCGCAACTGCCGGGCGTCATTTGTGCTGTTTTCCATTAACAAAGTGTGCCACGCTGTTCGCTCCTCATCCGATTTCATCACCTTATTTGCCAGCCGCTTTCAGCTAAGCTTTGCCAGGTGCTTATTCCCTTTTCGACTTCCAAATCGCCAAACGGTATATAAAACCGTTACTCCTTTCGTACCCGTTATAAATATGATGATCATCAGTAAATGATCATTTTTGATAAGGGTGCGCAATGGCCGTTAAATCACTGAAAAAAGGATATCTGGCGCTGGCGGCTTCCATGCTGCTGGTGGCGCAGGCGCAGGCGACGGAGCTACTGAACAGCTCCTATGATGTCTCCCGCGAGCTGTTTGCCGCCCTTAACCCGCCTTTTGAGCAGCAGTGGGCGAAGGACAATGGCGGGGACAAGCTGACCATCAAGCAGTCGCATGCTGGCTCGTCCAAGCAGGCGCTGGCGATCCTGCAGGGCCTGAAGGCGGACGTGGTGACCTACAACCAGGTGACGGACGTGCAGATCCTGCATGACAAAGGCAACCTGATCCCGGCCGACTGGCAAAGCCGCCTGCCGAACAACAGCTCGCCGTTCTATTCGACGATGGGCTTCCTGGTGCGCAAAGGCAACCCGAAAAACATTCATGACTGGAATGACCTGGTCCGCTCTGACGTTAAGCTGATCTTCCCGAACCCGAAAACCTCGGGCAACGCGCGGTACACCTACCTGGCGGCCTGGGGCGCGGCGGATAAAGCCGACGGCGGCGATAAAGCCAAAACCGAACAGTTTATGACCCAGTTCCTGAAGAACGTCGAAGTCTTCGACACCGGCGGACGCGGGGCGACCACCACCTTCGCCGAGCGCGGCCTGGGCGATGTGCTGATCAGCTTCGAGTCGGAAGTGAACAATATTCGCAAGCAGTATGAGGCGCAGGGATTTGAAGTGGTGATCCCGAAAACCAACATTCTGGCGGAGTTCCCGGTGGCCTGGGTGGATAAAAACGTCAAAGCCAACGGCACGGAAAAGGCGGCGAAGGCCTACCTGAACTGGCTCTACAGTCCGCAGGCGCAGACCATCATTACCGACTACTACTATCGGGTAAACAACCCGAAAGTGATGGATTCGCTGAAGGATAAATTCCCGCAGACCGAACTGTTCCGCGTGGAGGACAAGTTTGGCTCCTGGCCTGAGGTGATGAAGAACCACTTCGCCAGCGGCGGCGAACTGGACAAACTGCTGGCGGCGGGGCGTAAGTAATGTTTGCTGTGTCGTCCAAGCGCGTGCTGCCGGGCTTTACCCTGAGCCTCGGCACCAGCCTGCTGTTTGTCTGTCTGATTTTGTTATTACCGCTCAGCGCGCTGGTGATGCAGCTGGCGCAGATGAGCTGGGCGCAGTACTGGGATGTGATCACCAACCCGCAGGTGGTGGCGGCCTATAAGGTGACGCTGCTGTCGGCGTTCGTGGCCTCGATTTTTAACGGCGTCTTCGGCCTGCTGATGGCGTGGATCCTTACCCGCTATCGTTTTCCGGGCCGCACGCTGCTGGATGCCTTAATGGATCTGCCGTTTGCGCTGCCGACGGCGGTGGCCGGCCTGACCCTGGCTTCGCTGTTTTCGGTTAACGGCATTTACGGGGAATGGCTGGCGAAGTTCGATATTAAAGTGACCTATACCTGGCTCGGTATCGCCGTGGCGATGGCGTTCACCAGCATCCCCTTCGTGGTACGTACCGTGCAGCCGGTGCTGGAAGAGCTGGGACCGGAATATGAAGAAGCAGCGGAAACGCTGGGCGCTACGCGCTGGCAGAGCTTCCGCAAGGTGGTGCTGCCGGAGCTGTCGCCAGCGCTGCTGGCGGGCATTGCCCTGTCGTTTACCCGCAGCCTCGGCGAATTTGGCGCGGTGATTTTTATCGCCGGCAACATCGCGTGGAAGACGGAAGTGACGTCGCTGATGATCTTTATTCGACTGCAGGAGTTTGACTATCCGGCGGCGAGCGCCATCGCCTCGGTGATCCTGGCCGCCTCACTGCTGCTGCTGTTTTCCATCAATACCCTGCAGAGTCGCTTTGGTCGACGCGTGGTAGGTCACTAATGGCGGAAGTTACTCAATTGAAACGCTACGACGCGCCCCGCATCAACTGGGGAAAATGGTTTCTGATTGGCGTCGGGATGCTGGTCTCCGCCTTCATCCTCGTGGTGCCGATGCTTTACATCTTTATCCAGGCCTTCAGCAAAGGGTTAATGCCGGTGCTGGAAAACCTGGCCAATCCGGACATGCTCCACGCCATCTGGCTGACGGTGATGATCGCCTTGATTACCGTGCCGGTGAACCTGGTGTTCGGGACCTTGCTGGCCTGGCTGGTCACGCGCTTTACGTTCCCGGGACGCCAGCTGCTATTGACGATGCTGGATATCCCGTTCGCTGTCTCGCCGGTGGTAGCCGGTCTGGTTTATCTGCTGTTCTACGGCTCTAACGGTCCGCTGGGCGGCTGGCTTGATGCACATAACCTGCAAATCATGTTCGCCTGGCCGGGCATGGTGCTGGCGACGATCTTTGTCACCTGTCCGTTTGTGGTGCGTGAGCTGGTGCCGGTGATGATGAGTCAGGGCAGTCATGAAGATGAGGCGGCGGTCTTGCTGGGCGCTTCCGGCTGGCAGATGTTCCGCCGGGTGACGCTGCCCAATATTCGCTGGGCGCTGCTGTACGGCGTGGTGTTGACCAACGCCCGCGCCATCGGCGAATTCGGCGCGGTGTCGGTGGTCTCCGGTTCGATCCGCGGAGAAACGCTGTCGCTGCCGCTGCAAATTGAATTACTGGAGCAGGATTACAACACCGTCGGCTCGTTTACCGCCGCGGCCCTGCTGACGTTAATGGCTATTCTGACCCTGTTTTTAAAGAGTATGTTGCAATGGCGTCTGGCCAATCAGGAAAAACGCGCGCAACAGGAGGGAAATCATGAGCATTGAGATTGCCAATATTAAGAAATCGTTTGGTCGCACCCAGGTGCTGAATGATATCTCGCTGGATATCCCTTCCGGACAAATGGTTGCGCTGCTGGGGCCTTCCGGCTCCGGGAAAACGACCCTGCTGCGGATTATCGCCGGGCTGGAGCATCAGACCAGCGGTCATATCCGCTTCCACGGTACCGACGTCAGCCGGATGCACGCCCGCGACCGTAAAGTGGGCTTCGTCTTCCAGCACTATGCGCTGTTCCGCCATATGACGGTGTTCGATAACATCGCCTTTGGCCTGACCGTGCTGCCGCGCCGCGAACGACCCAACGCCGCGGCGATTAAAGCCAAAGTGACCAAACTGCTGGAGATGGTGCAACTGGCTCACCTGGCGGATCGCTATCCGGCGCAGCTGTCCGGTGGTCAGAAACAGCGCGTGGCGCTGGCGCGCGCCCTGGCGGTAGAGCCGCAAATTCTGCTGCTGGATGAACCTTTCGGCGCGCTGGATGCGCAGGTGCGTAAAGAGCTGCGCCGCTGGCTGCGTCAGCTGCATGAAGAGCTGAAATTTACCAGCGTGTTCGTCACTCACGATCAGGAAGAGGCGATGGAAGTTGCCGACCGGGTGGTGGTGATGAGCCAGGGCAACATCGAACAGGCCGATGCGCCTGAACGCGTGTGGCGTGAGCCGTCGACCCGCTTCGTGCTGGAGTTCATGGGGGAAGTGAATCGCCTGCAGGGGGTTATCCGCGGCGGACAGTTCCACGTTGGCGCTCACCGCTGGCCGTTAGGCTATACCCCGGCATACCAGGGGCCGGTGGATCTGTTCCTGCGTCCGTGGGAAGTGGACATCAGCCGCCGAACCAGCCTGGATTCGCCGCTGCCGGTGCAGGTCCTGGAGGCCAGCCCGAAAGGCCACTACACCCAATTAGTCGTCCAGCCTCTGGGGTGGTATGACGAACCGCTGAGCGTGGTGTTAACGGGCGATGAGGCGCCGTCCCGCGGCGAACGGCTGTTCGTCGGGCTGCAAAACGCGCGCCTGTACAACGGTACCGAGCGTATCGAGCCGCGCGGCGAGCTTGCTCTGGCGCAGTCGGCCTGATAGCTTAAATCCATGTGCTTTTGCCGGGTGACGCTGTGCTTACCCGGTCTGGAATTATCACGCGTCTGGTAGGCCGGGTAAGCGAAGCGCCGCCCGGCTTTTTTATTGAGTAAAAATCGTGAATACACTCGAACACACCATCGGCAATACCCCTCTGGTCAGGCTTCAGCGTCTGGGGCCGGACAATGGCAGCGAAATCTGGGTCAAACTTGAAGGCAATAATCCAGCCGGTTCGGTGAAAGATCGCGCTGCGCTGTCGATGATCGTTGAAGCGGAAAAGCGGGGCGAAATTCAGCCCGGCGACGTGCTAATTGAAGCGACCAGCGGCAACACCGGTATCGCGCTGGCGATGATCGCCGCGCTGAAAGGCTACCGGATGAAGCTGCTGATGCCCGACAACATGAGCCAGGAGCGCCGGGCCGCGATGCGCGCCTATGGCGCCGAGCTGATCCTGGTCACCAAAGAGCAGGGGATGGAGGGGGCCCGCGACCTGGCCCTGGAGATGGCTCAGCGCGGGGAGGGCAAACTGCTCGATCAGTTCAACAACCCGGACAACCCCTACGCCCACTACACTACCACCGGGCCGGAAATCTGGCAGCAGACCGAGGGGCGTATCACCCACTTTGTCTCCAGTATGGGGACCACCGGCACCATTACCGGCGTGTCACGTTTTCTGCGCGAACAGAGTAAACCGGTGACCATTGTCGGCCTGCAGCCGGAGGAGGGCAGCAGTATTCCCGGGATACGCCGCTGGCCGGCAGAGTATATGCCGGGGATCTTTAACGCTTCGCTGGTGGATGCGGTGCTGGATATTCATCAGCAGGATGCTGAGAACACCATGCGTCAGCTGGCGGTACAGGAAGGCATTTTCTGCGGCGTCAGCTCTGGCGGCGCGGTAGCCGGGGCGTTACGTATCGCTCGCGAAAACCCAGGCGCGGTGGTGGTGGCGATCGTCTGCGATCGCGGCGATCGCTACCTCTCCACCGGCGTGTTCGGCGAGGAACACTTTAGCCAGGGAGCGGGTATTTAATCATCGAGCAGGTCGGTGCCGTAGGAGTTATCGACGGTGCACAGCCAGCGCTCGCCCTGCTTCTGAAAGACATAGGTTGCGCGTCGCGTAACCTGTGTTATCCCCTGTGCCGTCGGGATATCCAGCCGGGTCTCCATAATCACCAGCGCATTGCCGCCGCCCTCGATGACCTCCATTTTCCCCTGAGTCACTATCAGCCGGTGCTGGAAATAGTCGGCAATGGCGATAAACGCTTTACGGATATTCTCTTTCCCTCTGACCACCATGCCCGGTTTGACGACCAGCGCGGCGTCTTCCGCATAATAGCCCATCAGGGTATCGTAATCTTCCTGCGAGATAGCGCGGTCGCAGGCCTCAATGACTGTTTTTAGCGTCAGGTCAATGTGATGCATCTCTGGTGCTCCTTATTGTGAGCGATTTGTCAGCCACCGAGAGCGTTGTATCCGTCTCGACGTTCCGGTCATGCAGGTAAGACTACGCCTGTTTTCGTTTAATTTTTCAGTAATTTGTCGACAGCTGCCATCCCTCCCCGATGCGTTCGGCGCACTGCCTGCATCAGGGGGCGTCTAACACCTGGGCTATATCGGCCGCCAGGCGGGCAATCTCAGCGTCGCTCAGGCGGCCCAGCGACAGGCGTAGCCCGTGGGAGGGCGTACGGATGCCAAACACCTCCCCCTCGCGGACCAGCCAGCCGGCCCGGGCCAGGCGTAAGGCGTAGGGTTGGCTCGCCGTTGGCAGCGGCAGCCAGAAATTGAGGCCATCGCCAGGCGCAGCATGACTGTCGCCGTGCCGGGCCAGCGCTGCCGCCAGTTTCTCATTCTGTTGCCGATAGTGACGGCGGGTCTCCGTCATCGAGGCGATAAACGCCTTATCGGTGAGACAGGCCAGCGTCAGATCCTGCAGCAGATGGCTGACCCACTGGCTGCCGGCGTTAAGCCGCAGACGCAGCGCGGAGGAGGTGTCGACATCGCTGGCGATAAAAGCCAGCCGCAGGTCTGGCCCGAGGGTTTTTGACATCGAACGCACCACCGCCCAGCGTTGGGTGCTCGCTGGCAGAGGAGAAAACCAGGGCGTGGCCGACAGCAGGGCAAAATGGTCATCGACGATCGCCAGCACCTGCGGATAGCGGGCCAGCACCTCCCGCAGGGCATGCGCCCGGGTTTCCGTCAGGCTACAGCCGGTAGGATTGTGCGCGCGCGGGGTCAAGATCACCGCCCGCGCGCCGTTGCGTAACGCCTCCTCCAGCCCGTCTGGATCCATCCCCTCGGCATCCACCGCCACCGGGCAGGGGGTAAAGCCAGCGTAACGCACCATATTGATGCTGCTGAGAAAACAGGGATCTTCAACCACCACGCCGTCGCCGGGGAGCAGCAAGGCGCACAGCAGACGCTCCAGCGCGTCAATCGCCCCGCTGGCGAGATTCAGGGCAAAGGGAACGGTTATCTCCCTGGCAAACCATGCCTCAGCCCATTCTCCTAGCCGCGGCTCGATGGGGGCATCGCCATACAGGCGGGGCGTGCGGGCAATTTGGCCCAGATAGCGTGGTAAATCAGGCAGCCTGGCGGGGTCCGGATTGCCGCTGGAAAGATCGTTCAGCGGCGTCGTGGGGTCACCGCCTTCCAGCGCCGGCAGCGGATCCCGTGCTTTGATAGCTGTGCCGTTCCGTCCCTGGCTGACGGCCAGCCCGGAGGTGACCAGCCGTTTATAGGCGGCGGCGACGGTATTGCGATTCACCGCAAGCTGGCTGGCGAGCTCGCGGACCGGCGGCAGAACCTCTCCGGGCTGCAAGCCACCGCTTTGCACCAGATGGCGGATATGATCGAAGATATCGCTGGCGGTTTTTCCGGCAAACATTATTGACCTATGACAAAATGAAATTTAGCATAGGACGAATCATAATCAGTGCGTGACCCGCTGTCCAGCGGGGGGAGAAAAGATGGGCCAGCAAGATGACATACAATCAGTGCTCTTTCACGACAAAAGCCGGGCGTCGGAAGTCGATATCGTCGCCGTGCAGTCGCAGGTAGTCTACGGCAGCGTCGGGAACAGCATCGCGGTACCGGCGATTAAACAGCACGGTCTGCGCGTGCTGGCGGTGCCGACGGTGCTGTTCAGCAATACGCCCCATTATGAGACGTTCTATGGCGGCATTATCCCGGAGGAGTGGTTTGTCGGGTACCTGCAGGCGCTGGAGGAGCGTGACGCGTTGCGCGAACTGCGTGCGGTGACCACCGGTTATATGGGCAACGCCGTGCAAATTGAACGTCTGGCGCAGTGGCTGACGCGGGTCCGCGACCGCCATCCCGATCTCTGTATTCTGGTGGATCCGGTGATTGGCGATGTCGACAGCGGCATCTACGTCAAGGCCGAGATCCCGGACGCCTATCGTCAGCACCTGCTGCCGCTGGCGCAAGGGATCACCCCTAATCTGTTTGAGCTGGAGACGCTGAGCGGCCAGCGCTGTCGCAATCAGCCGGAGGCGGTCGCCGCGGCGCGTAGCCTGCTGTCGGACAGCCTCAAATGGGTGGTGATCACCAGCGCGCCGGGAGAGGCTGATTCGACGATCAATGTGCTGGTGGTGACGGCCGATGCGGTGGAGGTGGTGGTTCACCCGCGGGTGGAGACGGATTTAAAGGGTACCGGCGATCTGTTCTGCGCCGAGCTGGTGAGCGGGTTGCTTTCCGGTCTGGCGCTGGGTGCTGCGACGGAGGCAGCCGCCCAGCGCGTGCTGGAGGTGATGAACTGGACTGCCGCGCAGGGATGTGACGAACTAATCCTGCCTCCGCTGGAGAAACAGAGATGAAAAGCTATCGATTAGTAATCCGTCAGCAGGGACGCATTGTTGGTCATTTTGATACTTCAGGGGAGGCGGCGCTGGAGGAAGCCTGCGTGGCGCGGTCGCTGTTCGGCCTGGCCGGTGGATATCAGTGTGAACTGCTGGTCTCTGACAGCGAGCGGCGAATTCTGGAGAGCACTCCGGAAGGATTGCGTATCTTATCCCGCGAAAAATGCTATCAGCCGGTGACCCACGCGATATAAAAAAATGGCGCCTTTCGGCGCCATTTTTATGCAGCAGATATTACTTCTTGATGCGGATTACCGGGGTTTCACCCACGGTCACGCTACCGGACAGTTTGATCAGCTCTTTGATCTCGTCCATGTTGGAGATAACCACCGGAGTCAGGGTCGACTTGGCTTTCTCTTCCAGCAGCGGCAGATCGAATTCGATAACCGGGTCGCCGACTTTCACGCGCTGGCCTTCTTCAGCGATACGCTTGAAGCCTTCGCCTTTCAGTTCAACGGTATCAATACCGAAGTGAACGAACAGCTCGATGCCGCTATCAGATTCAATAGAGAACGCATGGTTGGTTTCGAAAATTTTACCAATGGTACCGTCTACCGGCGCGACCATTTTGTTGCCGGTCGGTTTGATGGCAATCCCATCGCCCACAATTTTTTCCGCAAAAACCACATCCGGCACGTCTTCAATGTTGACGATCTCACCGGAGAGGGGAGCAACAATCTCAATAGTTCCGGTGTCTTTCTTGTCATCAGAAACCAGAGATTTCAATTTATCAAACAAACCCATGATCTTCTCCTAAGCAGTAATTTGGGCCGCGCATCTCGTGGATTAGCAGATTGTTTTTTCTTCAATGAACTTGTTAACCAGCGTCATTAACTCGTCCGTTGTCGGTTGAGCAAGAGCCTGCTCTGCTAATACTTTCGCATCTTCGAAGTTCGTGTTACGAATAATCTTCTTGATGCGCGGGATGGAAATGGCGCTCATAGAGAATTCGTCCAGCCCCATACCCAGCAACAGAAGTGTAGCACGTTCATCGCCCGCAAGCTCACCGCACATGCCAGTCCATTTACCTTCAGCGTGAGAAGCATCAATAACTTGCTTAATCAGATTCAGTACAGACGGTGACATCGGCTGGTAAAGATGTGAAATCATATCATTACCACGGTCAACTGCCAGAGTATATTGCGTTAAATCATTGGTGCCGATACTAAAGAAATCAACTTCTTTGGCCAGATGACGAGCAATGGTCGCCGCAGCCGGTGTTTCCACCATCACGCCGATCTCAATGGATTCGTCAAATGCTTTACCTTCGTCACGCAGTTCCTGTTTGTAGATTTCGATCTCTTTCTTCAGCGCACGCACTTCTTCAACAGAGATGATCATCGGGAACATAATGCGCAGCTTACCGAAAGCGGAGGCACGCAGGATGGCGCGAACCTGATCGCGGAGGATCTCTTTACGATCCATCGCGATACGCACAGCACGCCAGCCGAGGAACGGGTTCTCTTCTTTCGGGAAGTTCATGTACGGCAGCTCTTTGTCGCCGCCGATGTCCATGGTACGCACGATAACGGCCTGAGAGCCACAGGCTTCAGCCACCGCTTTATAAGCCGCAAACTGCTCTTCTTCGGTTGGCAGCGCGTCGCGATCCATGAACAGGAATTCAGTACGATACAGGCCTACGCCTTCGGCGCCGTTGCGCTCAGCACCTTCGACGTCGCGAACGGTACCAATGTTGGCGCACACTTCAACCTGATGGCCGTCGAGAGTAATCGCCGGCAGATCTTTCAGTTTCGCCAGTTCGGCTTTTTCTTCCGCAACCTGAGCCTGCAGATTACGCAGCGCTTCAATTTGCTCGTTGGACGGGTTGATCAGAACCTGGTTGTTCACCGCGTCGAGAATCAGATAGTCGCCGTTTTTCACCTGCGCCGTGATGCTGCCGGTGCCCACGATGGCCGGCAGTTCGAGGGAACGCGCCATGATGGAGGTGTGGGAGGTACGGCCGCCCGCGTCGGTGATGAAACCCAGCACTTTTTTCAGGTTCAGCTGTGCGGTTTCTGACGGGGTCAGATCGGCGGCGACGAGGATGACTTCATCCTGAATCGCGCTCAGATCGATGATGGCCAGACCAAGGATGTTGCGCAGCAGGCGCTTACCGATATCACGTACGTCAGCCGCACGTTCTTTCAGGTATTCATCGTCCAGCTCTTCCAGGGCAGTGGCCTGACCGTCGATAACTTCATTGGCTGCCGCGTCGGCAGTCATATGCTTATCTTTAATCAGGGCTATGATTTCCTGCTCAAGCTCCTCATCTTCCAGCAGCATAATATGCCCTTCGAAGATGGCTTCTTTTTCTTCACCGAAAGTTTCACCAGCTTTGGTTTTGATGACCTCCAGCTGGGCGGAGGCCTTGGCGCGGCCGCTCAGGAAACGTTCGACTTCCTGATCAACCTTATCGGCAGAAATTTTCTTCCGGTCGATGACAATTTCATCTTCCTTCAGCAGCAGTGCTTTGCCGAAGGCGATACCCGGGGATGCTAAAATGCCTGAAATCATAACCCTACCTTACTTGTGACTGATATGAAAAAGAACCCGTGAACTTACTCGAGTTCAGCCATCAGTTTAACCAGATGCTCAACCGCTTTCTGTTCATCTTCGCCTTCCGCGGAGAGGGTTACTACGGTGCCCTGGGTCAGGCCCAGAGTCTGCAGTTTGAACAGGCTTTTGGCGCTGGCGCTTTTGCCGTTGGAGGTTACAGTGATCTCAGAAGTGAAGCCTTTAGCTTCTTTAACAAACTGAGCAGCAGGGCGGGTGTGCAGACCGTTCGGAGCGGTAATGGTAACTTCTTGCTGGAACATTATATTTCCCCAACTTATAGGTTTAGTGTTGTGGACCTAAAGTCTAGTCTAACGACTCGACTTTAGCCTGTATTGTTAGCGCCGGCGTTACGTTTCCGGCCTTGGCGTCGGCAGCGCCTGGCGCTGCGAAGACCTGCGGGCCATTGACGTCTAGCACGTCATTAAACATTATGCCGCGAAAGGAAGACTTGAACCAAATCATAAAATCGATTCAGCTGGCGGAAATCCTCTTCTGAATAATTTCGCGCATCAAAATAAATGTGCTGGTTAAATACCAGACCCTACGAGGTGAATCAATGCCAGGAGGGGTAAAACTTTGACGTATGCCACAAAAAAGCACCTGAAAAGGTGCTTTTTTACACATTATTTACAAGCTGGCACTACTGTTGCAGTTCTTTCTCGGTGAAGAGATCGGCAAACAGCGCGGTGCTTAAATAACGCTCACCCGAGGAAGGCAGGATAACCACAATATTCTTATTGGTAAAGGCTTCATCTTCCTGCAGCTTCAGCGCCGCGGCAACGGCGGCCCCGGAAGAGATACCCGCGAGGATGCCTTCTTCTTCCATCAGGCGGCGTGCCGTGGAGATCGCTTCATCATTGGTAATGCCGATCACTTTGTCCACCAGCTTCAGATCCAGGTTACCAGGAATGAAGCCGGCGCCGATGCCCTGAATTTTGTGCGGGCCCGGCTTGAGCTCTTCACCCGCCAGCGCCTGGGAGATAACCGGCGAATCGGTCGGTTCAACCGCGACAGTGAACAGATCTTTTTTGCCCTTGGTGTTTTTAATGTAGCGGCTGACGCCGGTCAGCGTACCGCCGGTACCTACGCCGGAGATGAAAACATCCACCTGACCGTCGGTGTCTTCCCAGATTTCCGGGCCGGTGGTCTTTTCGTGGATTTCCGGGTTAGCCGGGTTGCTGAACTGCTGCAGCAACAGGAATTTTTCCGGGTTGCTGGCGACAATCTCTTCCGCTTTCTGAATGGCGCCTTTCATGCCTTTGGCGCCTTCGGTCAGCACCAGGTTGGCGCCCAGCGCTTTCAGAAGCTTACGACGCTCGATGCTCATGGTTTCCGGCATGGTTAGCGTTAGCTTGTAGCCGCGAGCCGCCGCCACGTAGGCGAGGGCGATACCGGTGTTGCCGCTGGTCGGTTCGACCAGTTCCACGCCAGGTTTCAGCACGCCGCGCTTTTCAGCATCCCAGATCATATTGGCGCCGATACGGCATTTTACGCTAAAGCTCGGGTTACGAGATTCTACCTTTGCCAGGATACGGCCGTTACCAATGCGGTTCAGTCGTACCAGCGGCGTATGACCGATAGTCAGGGAGTTGTCTTCAAAAATCTTACTCATGGCCCGTCCTTAACTGTATGAAATTTGGGGGTACGGCATCAGCATACCCGCTTAAAGAATATGCGGAAGTAAGGATTTAGCATATCTATATGCGGAAGGGAAATAATGATGATCAAGAAGGAATAAGCGAGATATAAGGAGCGGCTTTCGCCGCTCCAGGGGAGGTGCTGCTGTTACTTCCAGCTGGCGTGTCTGTCGCGATAGCAATCGACCCACATGGCGGTGGCGCCGCAGATAGCCACCGGGAGGATCACCAGGTTTAACACCGGGATCATGGTGAACAGGCTGGTGAGCGCGCCAAACTGCATATTCATCACCTTGCGGCTGCGCAGCGCTTCGCGCATGGTCCTGAAGGGGACCTTGTGGTTATCGAAGGGGTAATCGCAGTATTGAATCGCCAGCATCCATGCGCTGAACAGGAACCAGAGTACCGGGGCCACCGTCTGGCCAACGCCGGGTATAAAGTAGAGCAGCAACAGCACGATGGCGCGGGGCAGGTACCAGGCCAGCTTCTGCCACTCACGCTTCATGATGCGCGGAATATCCTTCATGATGCCAAAGACGCCGACGTCCGGCGGGGTGGCGCCAGTCAGACGCGCTTCCAGCTGTTCCGCCAGCAGGCCGCTGAACGGGGCGGCAATCCAGTTGGCAATAGTAGAAAAGAAATAGCCAAACACCAGCAGGATCGACAGCACCACCACCGGCCACAGCAGGTAGTTTAGCCACTGCAGCCAGTCAGGCACATGGCTCATCAGCGAAGGGATCCAGCTGTCGAGACGGGTAAACAGCCACCAGAAAGCACCGCCCATCAGCAGCACGTTAACCAGTAAAGGCAGGAAGACATAACGACGTATGCCCGGCAGCCTGATGAGTTTCCAGCCCTGCGAAAAGTAGTATACGCCGCTACGCGGGGTCGGTGCGGATGATGAAACCATAGCCAGGCATTGCTCCTTTTTGAACATCCAGTGTGAATGCTCGCTTATTTTATCGGGTCGTCAGACAATAACCAGTTAGGAAATGTTCGAAAAAACAGCAAAAAGCACGATTTAGTTCATCTTTATGTGGTGAAAGCGACCGACGCACTTGCACTTGAGGTAATCGGCAAATACTCTTAGTGAGTAAATGTTTGCCGTGGTGGCAAGGTGTTAGAACAACAGAGAATATAATGATGCAGGATTTGCGTCTGATATTAATCATTGTTGGCGCGATCGCCATAATCGCTTTACTGGTACATGGTTTCTGGACCAGCCGTAAAGAACGTTCTTCGATGTTTCGCGATCGCCCACTGAAACGTATGAAGTCGCGCGACGATGAGTCGGAAAACGACGACTTTGATGATAATGTTGAAGGCGTAGGTGAAGTCCGCGTTCATCCGGTGACTCACGCTCCGCACGGCGCGCATGGGGAGCATGAAGCCCCTCGTCAGGCGCCGCAGCACCAGTACCAGCCGCCTTACGAGCGCCAGATGCAGCAGCCTGTGCGTCCTGAGGAACCGGTTCGTCAGGCGCCGCCGCGCCAGGCCCCGGCACAACCGCAGGGACAACCGTCTGCGCCGCATGCGGCTCCGCAGCCTGGCTGGCAACAGCCGCAACCCGCGCAGCCGCACGCGCAGCCGCAACACCAGCCGCAAACTGCTGTGCAACAGCCTGTCGCGCCGCAGCCGGTGACCCCGACCGTCGCCCAGCCGCAACCGGCCGCTCCGCAGCAGCCTGCGCCCCAGCCTGTTGCCGCGCCGCAGCCCGCGGTTGCTGAACCGCAGCCGACAGAGCCGCAGCAGCCTGCAGCGCCCCAGCCGAAAGAGCGTAAAGAGACGGTCATCGTGATGAACGTTGCCGCGCACCATGGCGCGCAGCTTAACGGCGAGGTGCTTATCAATAGCATCCAGCAGGCCGGGTTCAAGTTTGGTGAAATGAATATTTTCCACCGCCATCTGAGCCCGGACGGCAGCGGCCCGGTACTGTTCAGCCTGGCCAACATGGTGAAGCCGGGGACCTTCAATCCGGACAGCATGGCGGATATGATGACCCCTGGGGTGACTATCTTTATGCAGGTCCCTTCCTACGGTGATGAACTGCAGAACTTCAAGCTGATGCTGCAGTCTGCGCAGTATATCGCCGATGAAGTGGGCGGCGTGGTGCTTGACGATCAGCGTCGCATGATGACGCCGCAAAAACTGCGTGAATACCAGGATCGTATTCGCGAAGTGAAAGACGCGAACGCCTGACGTCGCGCGTTATCTCAACTCCTTCTCAACCCCCGCCTGTCGGGGGTTTTTTATCATTGATGGTGTGATATGGAACCGATCGAACAACAACTGACTGAACTGCGAACCACGCTTCGCCATCATGAATACCTGTACCACGTTATGGACGCACCGGAAGTGCCCGATGCGGAGTATGACCGGCTGATGCGCGAGCTGCGCGAGCTGGAGAGACAGCATCCGGAGCTGATTACCCCGGATTCACCGACTCAGCGCGTGGGGGCGGCGCCGCTGACCGCCTTCAGCCAGATCCGCCATGAAGTGCCGATGCTGTCGCTGGACAACGTGTTTGACGAAGAGAGCTTTCTGGCCTTCAACAAGCGGGTGCAGGATCGCCTGAAAAGCACTGACCCTCTCATCTACTGCTGCGAGCTGAAGCTCGACGGCCTCGCGGTGAGCATTCTCTACGAAAACGGCGTGCTGGTGCAGGCGGCGACCCGCGGCGACGGCACCACCGGCGAGGATATTACCTCTAACGTGCGAACCATTCGCACCATCCCGCTCAGGCTGCATGGCGATAATATTCCCGCACGCCTGGAAGTGCGCGGGGAAGTGTTCCTCCCGCAGGCCGGGTTCGAAAAAATCAATGAAGAAGCTCGACGCACCGGCGGAAAAGTGTTTGCTAACCCGCGCAATGCGGCGGCGGGCTCGTTGCGCCAGCTGGATCCGCGCATCACCGCGAAGCGACCGCTTACTTTCTTCTGCTACGGCGTTGGGGTGCTGGAGGGCGGTGAGCTGCCGGCCAGCCACTCGGCCCGTTTACAGCAGTTTAAAGCATGGGGATTACCGGTGAGCGATCGCGTCACCCTATGTCATACCCCCGAGGAAGTGCTCACTTACTATCGTAAAGTCGAGGAAGATCGTCCCCATCTGGGCTTTGACATTGATGGCGTGGTGATCAAAGTCGATTCGCTGGCGCTGCAGGAGCAGTTAGGTTTCGTGGCCCGCGCGCCGCGCTGGGCCGTGGCCTTTAAGTTCCCCGCCCAGGAGCAGATGACTTTCGTCCGGGACGTGGAGTTCCAGGTGGGCCGCACCGGGGCGATTACGCCGGTGGCGCGCCTGGAGCCGGTCCATGTCGCCGGCGTGCTGGTGAGTAATGCCACGTTGCATAATGCCGATGAGATCGAACGCTTAGGCTTGAAAATCGGCGACAAGGTGGTGATTCGCCGGGCAGGCGACGTGATCCCTCAGGTGGTCAACGTGGTGCTTTCCGAACGCCCGGCAGATGCCCGGGATGTTGAATTCCCGACCCACTGCCCGGTCTGTCAGTCCGACGTTGAGCGAGTGGAAGGCGAGGCGGTAGCCCGCTGTACCGGCGGCCTTATCTGCGGCGCGCAGCGTAAAGAGTCGCTCAAGCACTTTGTCTCCCGTCGCGCGCTGGACGTTGACGGCATGGGCGACAAGATCATCGACCAGCTGGTGGAGAAAGAGTACGTCCATACCCCGGCGGATCTGTTCCGGCTGACCGCAGGGAAACTGACCGGGCTGGATCGGATGGGGCCGAAGTCCGCGCAAAACGTGGTCAACGCTCTCGAGAAAGCCAAAGAGACAACCTTTGCGCGTTTCCTCTACGCCTTAGGCATTCGCGAGGTAGGAGAAGCGACGGCGGCGGGCCTGGCGGCGCATTTCGGCACCCTCGAGGCCCTGGAGCAGGCTTCCATTGAGGAGCTGCAGAAGGTCCCTGATGTCGGCATTGTGGTCGCCACCCATACCTTCAACTTCTTTGCCGAAGAGAGCAACCGCGATGTCATCGCGCAGCTGCTGACGGAAGGGGTTCACTGGCCGGCGCCGGTGGTGGTGACGGCGGAAGAGATTGACAGCCCGTTTGCAGGCAAAACCGTCGTCCTGACCGGCAGCCTCAGTCAGCTGTCGCGGGATGACGCCAAAGCGCGTCTGGTGGCGCTGGGGGCGAAGGTGGCGGGCAGCGTATCGAAGAAGACCGATCTGGTGATTGCTGGCGAAGCGGCGGGTTCTAAGCTGGCGAAAGCGCAGGAGCTCGGCATCGAGGTGATTGACGAAGCCGAAATGATGCGTCTGCTGGGAGAATAACGTGGATAAAGCGCAGCTGGTCGAGATCGCCAATACTGAGATGCCGTTCGGTAAATACAAGGGGCGTCGTTTAATCGATGTCCCGGAGGAGTATTTATTGTGGTTTGCGCGCAAGGATCAATTCCCTGCCGGCCATCTCGGCGAGCTGATGGCGCTGACCCTGCTGATTAAAAGCGAGGGGCTGAGCGATCTGGTCCAGCCCCTGAAGAAAGCGCGTTAAGCTTTGGCGGCGTTGGCCTTTTCCTGAGCGAGACGCGCATCGGTTTGCTGTTTATAGCGCCGCGCCAGCACCGCGCAGACCATCAGCTGGATTTGATGGAAGATCATCAGCGGCAGCACCATGATGCCGAGGATGGAGGTCGGAAAGAGAATATTGGCCATCGGGATGCCGTTGGCCAGGCTCTTTTTCGAACCGCAGAAGACGATGGTAATTTCATCGGCTTTGTTAAAGCCGCAGCGGCGGGCGACGAACACATTGACCGCGATGACGATGGCCAGCAGCACCAGGCTGACCACCACGATAAACAGCAGCGATCCCAGACCCACTTTATGCCAGATGCCGTTCACCACCGCTTCGCTAAAGGCGGAGTAAACCACCAGCAGAATCGAGGTCTGGTCGGTCTTACCAATCCACTTCTTATGCTTCGCCACCCAGTTGCCGATCCACGGCCGCGATAAATGGCCGAGCACGAAAGGCAACAGCAGCTGCAGCATGATCTTTCCGACCTGCTCGAGGCTACCGCCTGCGCCATGAAGGTTCATCAGGGCACCCACCAGCAGCGGTGAAACAAAGATGCCCAACAGGCTGGAGGCCGAGGCTGAGCAGACCGCCGCCGCGACGTTGCCTCCGGCCAGCGAGGTGAAGGCGATGGCGGATTGCACGGTGGCCGGCAGAATGCACAAATAAATAAAGCCGCTGTAGAGCATCGGATCGACCTTCACCGGCGCCCACCAGGCAAACAGGACCCCCAGCACCGGGAAGAGAATAAAGGTGCTGCACATCACCCACAGATGCAAACGCCAGTGGCTGCCGCCGGCGATAATTGCCTCCCGGGAGAGTTTGGCGCCGTGCATAAAGAACAGCAGGGCGATGGCGGCGGTGGTCAGATGTTCAAAGAAGGGGACGAAAGCGCCACGGGCCGGGAAGAATGAGGCCAACAGAACAACGGTGACCAGGGTTGCCGTAAACGGATCGAGAATGCGGAAAAGTTTCATAAACGCTCCTGAAAAGAGATGCGTTATTGTGCTTTTTTTGATTTGAGAAATAAAATTGATTTATTGCATCTATTCATGAATAAATAAGATGAATTACTCTCTGCGTCAGTTAAAAGTATTTGTTACCGTCGCCCGCGCCAGGAGCTTTAGCCGGGCGGGGGAGATGATTGGCTTAAGCCAGTCGGCCGTCAGCCACAGCGTCAAGGAGCTGGAGCATCAGACCGGGGTCCGTCTCCTCGACCGTACCACCCGGGAGGTGGTCCTCACCGAGGCGGGTCAGCAGCTGGCAGGCAGGCTGGAGCGTTTGCTCGATGAGCTGGCGGTGACGCTGCGCGATGCCGGTCGGGTAGGCCAGCAGCTGAGCGGCACCGTCAAGGTTGCCGCCAGTCAGACGATTTCCGCCCACCTTATTCCCCAGTGTATTGCCCACAGCAATCGTCGCTATCCTGATATCGATTTCGTCCTGCACGACCGGCCTCAGCAGTGGGTGCTGGAGAGTATTCGCCAGGGGGAAGTGGATTTCGGCATTGTGATTGACCCTGGCCCGGCGGCGGACCTGCAATGTGAAGTGGTCCTGGCGGAACCTTTTTTGCTGCTCTGCCGGGAGGATCATCCTTTTGCCAGCCTGACTGAAGTGCCATGGCAGGCGCTACAGAATGAGAGACTGATCCTGCAGGACTATGCCTCCGGCAGCCGTCCGCTGATTGATGCGGCTCTCAGCAGGCTGGCTGTCCGGGCGAACATTGTGCAGGAGATTGGCCATCCGGCAACGCTGTTTCCGATGGTGGAGTCGGGAATTGGCATCAGCGTACTGCCGGCGCTGGCGCTGCCGTTACCGCAGGGAAGCCATCTGGCGGTGAAGCGACTCACTCCGATAATGGAGCGGCAGCTGATGCTGGCATGCCGGAAAAATCGCTCGCTGTCGACCGCCGCCCAGGCCTTATGGGAAATCGTGCGAGAAGAAGGGGAGAATCTCACCGCCGCCAGGGTTGAAGATCCGCTGTATCAGCGTTGATAGCGGTTTATCGCCACGGGGAGGCTCGTGGCCAGAGCGTGCGTTCCGCGCATAGCAAAAAGGCGCCTTTAGGGCGCCTTTTTACATTGGTGGGTCGTGCAGGATTCGAACCTGCGACCAATTGATTAAAAGTCAACTGC